>CAZMHC010000018.1:0-40692 GCA_964565955.1 uncultured Occallatibacter sp. | reverse complement strand
AGTCGGTAACCATCGGCGATGCGACAGCCGGCGTGACCATCTACTACACGACCAATGGGACCGCGCCCACCACTTCTTCGAAGAAGTACAGTACGGCGATCGCTGTGAGCGCTACAGAGACGCTGCAAGCCATCGCCGTCGAGACAGGTTACACCAACAGTGCGGTTGCGTCGGCGGCTTATATCATTGCTCCGGTGCTGCCCACGCCCACCTTCTCGCCAGCGGCTGGAAGTTACACTACTTCGCAGGCCGTAACCATCGGCGACGCTACGGCTGGAACCGCCATTTATTACACAGCCAATGGGACCGCACCCACCACGTCGTCCACTCTTTACAGCGGTCCGGTAACGGTGAGCGCGACGGAGACGCTGGAAGCCATCGCGGTCAAGACAGGCTACACCAACAGCGCGGTCGCTTCGGCGGCTTATATTATCGAGCCGGGGCTTCCCGCGCCGACGTTCTCGCCTGTTGCCGGAAGTTACCTTGCATCGCAGACTGTAACCATAGGCGACGCGACTGCCGGCGCGACGATTTACTACACCACCAATGGAACCACGCCCACTGCATCGTCCAGCGTGTACAGCGGTCCGGTCACAGTGAGCGCAACGGAGACGCTGGAGGCCATCGCGATCGAGACGGGTTACATCAACAGCGCTGTATCGACAGGGGCTTATACCATTGGCGTGGTAACCACCTACATCGACTATCCCAGCGGCGGATTCACGGCCGGCAACCTGTCGCTGAACTATGGCGCATCCGTCACCGGCGGATTGCTGCAAATAACCGACGGTGGAACTGCCGAGGAGCGATCCGCGTGGTTCACAACCAAGGTTCCAGTGCAGGGTTTCAACACCAACTTCACCTTCCAACTGTCGAATGCCTCGGCGGACGGCATGACGTTTGCGATTCAAGGCGATAACGTCTGGTCGCTGGGCGACGGCGGCGGCGGACTGGGCTATCAGGGAATTGCCGACAGCGTGGCGGTCAAGTTCGACCTCTATAACAACGCCGGCGAGGGCAGCGACTCCACTGGGCTATATAGCGACGGCGCGGCGCCCACGGTGCCCTCCGTGGATCTGAGTTCGACAGGGATCAACCTGCATAGCGGCGACATCATGGACGCGCAACTGGTCTACGACGGGACCAATCTGACCATGACGCTGACCGACACAGTCAGCAATGCCGCGGTAACCGAGGTATTTCCGGTAAATATTCCCAGCATAGTCGGAGCCGGCACGGCTTATGTCGGATTCACCGGCTCCACGGGCGGAGAGAGCGCCACGCAGAATGTATTGTCGTGGACTTATGTATCGCCGTAGCCCTTGACAGTATGCGCTCGGAGCAGCTTTCGGCGATTGGTGCGGGGGCGGGAGCCCCCCCATCGCCGCCTCTTCAGTTATCCCGCCGGACGAACTTGCCTTATAACTGGTTCATGTTTTGCAGGAACTCGGCGTTGTTTCGCACTTTCTCCAGACGGGCAATCAACAATTCCATCGCCTCCACCGGCGAGAGCGGGTTCAGCACCCGGCGCAGAACGAAGATGCGCTGCAAATCCTCTTTGGGAATAAGCATCTCTTCCTTGCGGGTGCCGGAGCGCTGGATGTCGATGGCCGGGAAGACGCGCTTGTCCACCAGCTTGCGGTCCAGAATGATTTCCATGTTGCCGGTGCCCTTGAACTCCTCGAAGATGACTTCATCCATGCGCGAACCGGTATCGACCAGCGCGGTGGAGATGATGGTCAGCGATCCGCCCTCCTCGATATTGCGCGCGGCGCCGAAGAAGCGCTTCGGTCTCTGCAGGGCGTTGGAATCCACGCCTCCGGAGAGCACCTTGCCCGATGGGGGCACGATGGTGTTGTAGGCGCGGGCCAAACGGGTGATGGAATCGAGCAGGATGACCACGTCGCGCTTGTGCTCGACCAGGCGCTTGGCCTTTTCGATCACCATCTCGGCTACCTGCACGTGGCGCGCGGCGGGTTCGTCGAAGGTCGAGCTGATAACTTCGCCCTTCACGGAGCGCTGCATATCGGTGACTTCCTCGGGGCGCTCGTCGATCAAGAGCACAATCAGCACCACCTCCGGATGGTTGGTGGAGACCGAGTTGGCGATCGACTGCAAAAGCATGGTCTTGCCGGTGCGCGGCGGAGCGACGATAAGGCCGCGCTGCCCTTTGCCGACCGGCGTCAGCAAATCCATCACCCGGCCGCTGATGCCCTCCCGCACTGTTTCCATCTTGATGCGTTCCTGGGGATAGAGCGGGGTCAGGTTGTCGAAGAGAATCTTGTTGCGCGTCTCCTCGGGCGACTCGAAGTTGATGGCCTCGATCTTGACCAGGGCGAAATACTTCTCGCCCTCGTGGGGGGGGCGCACGTTGCCGCTGATCGAGTCGCCGGTCTTCAAGTCGAATTTGCGAATCTGCGAGGGGGAGACGTAAATGTCGTCGGGACCGGGTAGATAGTTGTAGTCGGGCGAGCGCAGAAAGCCGTAGCCGTCGGGCAGAATTTCGAGTACGCCCTCGGCAAAGATGTGGCCTTCCTTTTCGCTTTGCGCCTGAAGAATCTTGAAGATCAGATCCTGCTTGCGAAGGCCGCTGGCGCCCTGGATCTCCAGGGTGCGCGCGATGCGGCTCAGTTCAGTGATGTTCTTCTCTTTGAGTTCGGCAATGGTCATGTTCACCTGCAAAAGGGCTGGATGGGTGTGGAAGGATCGAAGAGGGGGAAGAGACTCCAGGAAAGTTGGGGCGAAATTGAGGAAGCAGCCTGCGCGGACCGCGCTCATTCATCTCAAGTTATGCGTGCGCGGGATGGGATTGCCGGAGAAGAGAGACCGTCTTTCGGATAGGCCGCCCCTCTCCGGCACTTAATTCAGATTCTATCCCATGAAGAGTCGGTCAAGCGGCGCGGCGAGTCTCAACCTGCCCGTCCCCGGCCGCCTCAATAGGCTCCGCGGAGCCGGGATGAGCGAATTGGAAGCGCCCCAACACTTCATTGGTCGTATCCTGCAGCCGGGTATTCGGCTTGTGCAGCTTTCGCGTAGCCTTGCTGGCAAGCTGACAGAGTTGGTAACGATTGGACACATGAGACAGTGCCCCAAAAACCAGATCGGAACGCATTGCGATCTCTCCTTTTTGAATTGCCTGCCCGACTGGAAACGCCTGTCGTCGCCGGTGCAGCGGGAGCGCCGAAAACTTCGCGCGCCGCCCCAGAATTCCCATTCCTCGATTGATAGACGCACCGACGGATGGTTCAGTTCAACATCCTGACGCACTTTCGCGCGATTTGGAACAGGGCACATCCATACGGAGTTCACAGGGTATCTTCCTGGGATTCAGGTTCCCGACATTCCCGTTCCGGCTAATTGCGAAACGCACCGGGGGCATCAACCGATGAGCCTCAGCTCAAAATATGATGCGGGAAACGACAGTTAGGCGCGGACAAAACGCACAACAACCTGCCCTCTATGGATGGCAAGCCTCAATGTATAACGAGTTCGCCTCCAGGTCAACTCCTTTTTTGGCTTTTTCAACAAATATTCTCCGCCCTTGCCTCGTTTCAAGATTTCCATCGAATCCATGCATTCCAGCTCCAACCGAAGCGGCAGTCTGAAGAAGCGGCGCAACCCATCGGCTTTTTCCACAGCCTGGAACGGTGCCCGCCGCAGTATCTTCGATTTCCTCGGAAGCGAAGAGATTTCAAGTCCCTCGTTTCATGTTCTGGGAGTTCATGTTTTTTCGGGCAGCGCCGATGAAGGCTCTGTAGGCCCTTGAAACGTCGTTTGGGCCACGGAGGCGAGGCACGTTGAGAACCATGCAGAGCGCCGCTCACTTTCAGATCCCGCCTTCGGTTTCCGGACTTACCCTTGTCGAAGTCGATGCTCAGCCCGTCGCGCAGATTGTGGGGGTGAGCACGGCTTGGCGCAAATTGCTGATGCAGGCGGAGATGGCCGCGCCGCACGTGCAGGTGGCGGCGATCGAAGGCGAGCATGGCACCGGCAAGCAGACGCTGGCCCGCTATATCTTCAGCCGCTCTCCATTGTCGGGGTCCAGTTTTCAGCGCCGCGATGCCCGCGAATGGCTGGTTACCGATGCCGACCCTTCCACACTGGCGGGCTTTACCTATCTAGACCGCGTGGACCTGCTGGCCCCTCCGGGGCAGGGATTGCTGCTGGGGGTGCTCAAGTCGCTGCAGGATCGTCCGCCGGGCCGCGCCGTGCTGCTGGCCTCGTCGCAAACGCCGCTGCGGCAGATGGCCGGTCAGGGATTGCTGCTGCCCGATCTGGCCTTCCGACTCTCGGCGGTCCGCTTCGCCATTCCGCCGCTGCGCCAGCGCCGGGAAGACATCTCGCTCTTGGCGCAGTCGCTACTGGACCGCATCTGCGCCCGCTATCAGCATCGCCCGGTGATTCTCGGTCCGGGGGCGTTGGCGCGGCTGTTGCAGCACAGTTGGCCGGGAAATGTGCGCGAACTGGCCTCGGTGCTGGAGACCGCGCTGCTCGAAGCGGTCAACGGCGTCATTCGGCCGGACGATCTCAATCTGCCCAACGGCATTGAAACCCCGTTGGAAGTGCAGCCGGCGATGCGGGCCGACAGCCTTTCTCTCGACTCGGTGATCCAGCATCATGTGCAGTACGTGCTCGATCTGAACCGCGGCAACAAGTTGCGCGCCGCCCGGCAACTGGGCATCAGCCGTTCCACGCTCTACCGCATCCTGGGAAACGAATCCTTCCTGGCATCGTAGGCGCCGAAATGTCGCGGACACGAAGAAGGGCTGCGGCGGCAAATGCGACGGAAGCGCTCCAAGTCTTCGCGGAACGATCCCGCCGCTCAACGCGAAGTTGTGCTATGATTGCCCTGGTTGCATTGAATACGGAGGCGCCGCGATGAGAGCAAGGCCGATTCAAGGATAGTGGATTTTAGATGATGCGCCTATGCTGTTGCGCCAATTCAGCGGTTTGCGGAATCGGTAAGCGACGGCGTGAGATGGATAGGGAGTGCCATGAACAGCTAACCTCGCATGAGGCTGCTGTTTTTTGCTTTTTGGGGCCATACCCTCAGGGACCCGGTTGCGCGGGCGGACGCGGAAAAGGCGGAGTGACGAGCTTGCACTCGCTAGGGACGTGCTCGATATAAAAATGGATTTCGGCATCGAGGGAATCTCGAAGCGCAGCCGGGAAGTCGTACATCTCCTGCGTGAACTCCAGCAATGGCGGGTCGAAGTACCAGCCGCTGCTAGGATGATCCGCAAGCGTTCGCGGGTCAACCGGATCGGTCTGGTAAAAGGGACGGTCGCACTCGAAGTCCAGAATGCGGCTGGCGAGCTGAATGAGCCGGGTGTGGGCGCGAAACTCCACGGGACTGGCGAGAATCCAGCCTTTGAGGGCATCGTGAAGGCCCGCGAAGAGACTCTTGTTGCGCTTGATCCCGTCTTCGCTGCCGCCCCCGGCAATCTCTCCCGACTTGCACTTGCGCATGGCCGCGAATAGCTCATCCTCTGGGTCGAGCAGGTCCACGGCGTCGCGAAACTCCTCTTTGCCGAGATGCGCGTTGAGGCCTTCGAGAAAATCGTTCACCAGGTCGGTGAAGAGTCTCTCCGCCTGATTGCTGCGGAAATAGATTCCGCCGGTGGAGATCAGGAAGCTGAGAAGGCGCGCGCGGTAAAGCAGAATGGCGCAGAGCAGCTTCCAAATATCTTCGCGCAGACCGATCGACTTGGCATCCACCGAGCGTGGATCGAAGGCGGCGGTCAACTCCTCGATTCTCTTCTTGAGTTCCTCCGTGGTAAAAGGGCCTGCAATGGCGGCGAGCAAGTCCGGCGCCTCGCTCTCGATGCTGTCCATGCGCCGGCTGATGGGCAGATAGTGCTTTTGAACCATCGCAAAATAGCCGCGCAGCCGCAGACGAAGGATGCTTTCGCGTCGATCGCGGTCGTCCTGCTCTTGTTTGAGGCGCTGGTCCCTGGCTTCCCGCTCTTGCTTGAAAACTTGGTCGCGGTCTTCCTGCGCCCGCTGAAGGACGCGGTCGCGTTCCGCACGGTCGTCCCTGATCTGGTCCGCCTTGCTCTGCAGGAAGTAGGCCAGGCAGGCCAGCGCCGCGGGAATGGCCAAGGTGCTCAAGAGGGCGGCGAAGAGGAAAAGGAAGCGGAAGAAGATGTGCTTCCAGGATGCGATCAATTGAATGGGAGCGATGGAGGCCACGCTTTCGCTGGGAGATCCGGCTCCGGCGGGACGGAAATACAAGGCGATCGGGTGGTATCCCGAACCGCAGAGAGGCTCGACTTCGATCTCTCGCAAGACGCTCGACAAAGCCGGAACTGCAATGGAAATGGGTTGGCTTCCAGAGATGGCGAAGCAGTTGGCCATCCAGCTCAACTGGACTGCGACCGGATGCGTGGAGGGGTTGGCGACTAGGATGTCCAGTGGAACGCGCTCGCCGGAGACAAGACGGTCGGGGGGAGCGAGGACGGAGATTGCTAGAGCGCCGGCCGAGGGCGGCGGATTGTAGACAACCTTGGCGGGCGCGGCGGCTTCCGCGGGCATTCCTGGGATTGGAATCTCGTAGCAGGCAAGCGCAAACAAGGCGGCGACGATGCCGGCGACGATGGCGAGGAGAGTCTTCGGCTGGCCCCAAGCGCCCATGCAAAGGATGGTAGCACGGGCATGGTTCCCGCCATCGGCGGCCTTCCCGCTTTGAGCGCTGGCGCCGCTTTTCGCGTCTATCCATCACGAAGACAGGCGAAGCAAGCTGATACCCTGATTTCTGAGAAGAATCGCGGAAAGTGCCGGGCGATCTTGCCCCGGCGAGCGGAACTATGGCGGAGTTCGTAATCAAATTGGCCGACGAGCGCGGCCGTGTGCAGGAACAGGTGCAGACCGCGGCTACCGCCGAGGAGTTGCGCGCCCGCTTCTCCCATGCCGGCTATCACGTCTTCTCCATCCGCGCCCGGTCCGGGTTTGCGGGAATCAAGCGCGGCAAGGTCAAGCTGGAGGCCTTTCTCATCTTCAACCAGCAGTTTCTCACCCTCAATCGCGCCGGGCTGCCCATTCTCGGCTCCCTGCAAATGCTCGCCAAGAGTCAAAAGAACGCCCAATTCGCCGGCCAGTTGGACGACGTTGCCGCGCGCGTCAAGACCGGCGAATCGCTCTCCGCCGCCTTCGAGGCGCAGAGCGGATTTCCCATCATGTATACCACCACGCTGCTGGCCGGGGAGCGCTCCGGCAACCTGCAGGAGGTGCTGGAGCGATACGTCAGCTTCCAGCGCATCTCGCTCACCTTTCGCAAGAAGCTGGTGGCCTCGCTGGTCTACCCCTGCCTGCTCATTACGCTCATCTCCGGGTTGATGTTCTTCATGTTCGCGTTCGTGGTGCCGCAGTTTGCCGTGCTTTACGACCAAATGGGATCGAAGCTGCCATTGATGACCATGGAACTGTTGGCCTTCGGCAAGCTCCTGAATCGGAACCTGATATGGATTTGCCTCATCGCGTTGGGGGGCGGTTTCTGCGGTTACCGGTACGCGATCACCGAGGGCGGGCGCGACTTCATCGACGCGGTTCGGGTGCGCCTGCCGATTTTGGGCAAGATTTGGCTCAAGTACCAGGTGGCGCTGTTTTCGCGCACCCTCTCCACCCTGCTCACGGGCGGTTTGCCGCTGGTGCCGTCCCTCGAGACCGCAGCCCGCTCCATCTCCTCAAGACGAGTCTCGAAGGCGGTCATGGCATCGATTTCTACGGTGCGCGAGGGCAAGAGTCTGGCCGAGGCGCTCACCAACTCCGGCGTCTTTCCCGATCTGGCCTCGGAGATGATCGCGGTGGGCGAGCAGACCGGCGCGCTGCCGCAGATGCTCAACTCGGTGGCCGAGTTCTTCGAGGAAGACGTGGCCACCGCGCTGGCCGCGGCGCTGACGCTCATCGAGCCGGCCATTCTCATCGTCATGGGCGCGGTCGTTCTCTTCATTCTCATCTCGCTTTACCTGCCCATCTTTTCGCTCGGGGCGGCAGGCGGCGGGGGCGGGGGGTAAACCATGGGTCTCGCAGAAGTCATTCCGCTGCCTACCGGCCCGATGCCCGGCAGCGATGAGGAACGGGCGCAGGCCGAGTCGCTGGCGCGCCGTTATCGCTCCGAGTTCGTCGACCTGAAGAACTTCAAGATTCAGCACGACCTGCTGCGCACGGTTCCGGTCGAACTGATGTTCCGCTACAACTTCGTGCCCATCGAGCAACAGCAGGACGCGCTGGTGATCGCCGTCTCCGACCCGTCGCGGCTGATGGTGCTGGACGAGATCGCCGGACTGCTTTCGCATCGCATCGTTCCGCGTGTGGCCACGCTCTCCCAGATCACTGACCTGCTGAAGAAGACCGAGCAGTCGCAGCGGGTACTGGACGAAGCCAGCGAAGGGCTGACCTTCGACGTGCTGACCGGCGACGAGAACTCGGAAGAAAACATCTCGATCGAGAAGTTGACCAGCGAGGAGGACATCAGCCCCATCATCCGGCTGGTGGATACGACCATCTTTACCGCTCTCGAAAGGCGGGCCTCGGATATCCACATCGAAACCAACGACGATTCCGTGGTCGTCAAGTACCGCATCGACGGCGTTCTACAGGCGGCCATGGCTCCCATCGCCCGCGAACATCACTCCACCATTCTCAGCCGCATCAAGATCATGAGCGAACTGGACATTGCCGAGCGGCGCGTCCCCCAGGACGGACGCTTCCGGGTGCGCTACAAGACCCGGCTGATCGACTTCCGCGTCTCCATCATGCCCACCGTTCACGGCGAAAACGCCGTGCTGCGCGTACTGGACAAGGAGTCGATGAGCGAGAAGTTTCGCAACCTCACCCTTGAGGTGGTGGGCTTTGCCGATGAGGACTTGGCGCGATTCCGACGCTATATCCGTGAGCCTTACGGGATGGTGCTGGTCACCGGACCCACCGGTTCCGGCAAGACCACCACCCTCTACGCCGCGCTCAACGAGATCAAGAGCGACGAGGACAAGATCATCACCATCGAGGACCCCGTCGAGTACCAGATTCGCGGCATCACCCAGATTCCCGTCAACGAGAAAAAGGGGCTGACCTTCGCCCGCGGATTGCGCTCGATCCTCCGCCACGACCCCGACAAAATCCTGGTCGGCGAGATCCGCGACAACGAGACCGCGCAGATCGCCATCAACTCCGCGCTCACCGGGCATCTTGTCTTCACCACGGTCCACGCCAACAACGTGGTGGACGTGCTCGGCCGCTTCATCAACATGGGCGTGGAGGCCTACAACTTCGTCTCCGCGCTCAACTGCATTCTGGCCCAGCGGCTGGTGCGCACCAACTGCGATTACTGCGCCCGGGTGGTTTATTATCGCGACGACTTTCTGCGCGCCAGCGGCTTGAACCCCGCGGAGTGGCAGGGCTTCGGCTTCCGCGAGGGCGCCGGCTGCATGGAATGCGGCGGCACCGGTTACCGGGGGCGGACCGCCATTCACGAACTGTTGGACTTGACCGACCCCATCCGAGAGTTGATTCTGGAAAAGAAACCCTCCTCCGAGGTGCGCAAGCTGGCCCAGAAGGAGGGCATGAGCTTTCTGCGCGAGTCGGCGCTCGACCGCGTCCGCCGCGGCCTGACGACACTCAAGGAGATCAACAAGGTTACCTTCATCGAGGCTTCGCGATAGTGAATTCCATCCTGAGCAAGGCCAAACTCGGAACCCAAACCGGCGGGCGCCCCCCGGCGGCGGTGGAGATTTCGCTCTACGGAGTGCTGGCGGCGGCGCTGCCGGGGCCGGGACAACCGCCCGTCTATGCCTTCGAGTCTCTGCCGGAGGGCGCGCTCCTGCCCGGCATCGGCGAACCGAATCTGCGTATGCCGGAGACCGTGGCGGATGCGATTCGCACCGCCCTCGGCGCGGTTTCGCCGCGCAGCCGCGCGGTCACGCTGGTCATTCCCGATACCGTGGTTCGCGTCTTCGTCCTCGACTTCGATTCCCTGCCCGCACGCGCCGCCGAGGTCCAACCCGTGTTGCGCTTCCGGCTGCGCAAGATGGTTCCCTTCGACGTCGAGCACGCCGGACTGACCTATCAGGTTCTCATCGAGAAGAAGGACGAGGTCAAGGCGCTCGCGGCCGTGATTCCCGGACCCATTCTGGCCGAGTACGAGGCGGTGGCCCGCGCCGCCGGCTATGAGCCGGGAGCGGTGCTTCCTTCCAGCCTCGCCGCGCTGGCCGCGGTCGATTCCATGGAGACGGTCCTGGCCGCCAACCTGAGCGGCCTGGCCCTCACCACGGCCATCGCCAACGGCAACGACCTGCTCCTCTATCGCACCGTCGAGCTGCCCCTGGACCTGAATCTGCGCGTCGAGGAGGTGCGGCGCGGCATCGCGGTGGCTCTGGCTTACTTTGAGGACAAACTGCTTGTCCGTCCGCGGCTGTTGCACTACGCCGGCGACGGCGGCGCGGAGGAGTTCGCGCGCTGGCTCGACGAACCCGAACTGTCGGTGATCGGCCTCACGCCTCGGCCCTCCACCGGAGCGCTCACCGCGCTCGGAGACGCCAGCCTTGCCGGCGCCACCGGCGCGCTGGCGGGAGCTGCATAAACCTATGCGCGTCACTCTCAATCTCGCCACCCGCCCCTTTGCCGATATGGGACCGGCCATCAAGCGCCTGCGCATCGCCATGACCGTGCTGGCGGTCGTCGCCATCGGACTGGGACTCGGCCTGCACGCCTTCCACCGCAAGGCCGAGGAGGCCCGCGCCCGCGAACGCGCCCTCGACGCCAAGATCGCCGCCGTCGCCCAGGAACGCAAGGGCTATGAGGAACTGATGCGCCAGCCCGCGAACGCTCAATTGCTGACCCAGATCGCAACCCTCAACCAGCTCTTCGACGAGAAGACATTCTCCTGGACGCTGGCCATGGAAGACTTGGAGACCGTCCTTCCCGGCGGCGTACAGGTCACCTCCCTGGAGCCGGTCCGCGACAAGCGCGGCAAGATCACCCTGCACCTGCGCGTGGTCGGACCCCGCGATCTGAGCATCGAACTGGTCCGCAACCTGGAGCGCTCCCGCCACTTCCTTGCCCCGCGCATTGTGGGCGAAAATTCCGAGGCCTCGGGAGGAGCCAGCCAGAGGCTGGAGCCGGTCAGCGCCTCCAACCGCTTCGACTTCGATCTGCTGGCTGACTACAACCCCTCCTCGTCACGAGAGAGCAGGCCGATAAATCTCCAATCCACCGAAAAATCGGAGAAGGCGGAGAATCCAACGGCAATCTACCGTCCCATCCGCCCAGCGCAGCCGGCGCCTTACCCGCTCCCAGGCTTCCGCTCCGGCCAATCCCGGCCGCCGTATACTCCCTCCCCTCAGCCCATGAACGATCGGTTTCATCCCAAACCCGCGCCCGGAGGCCCGCAATGAAGATGCAATTGCCCTCGCAATGGCGCGAGCGTCTGGCCTCCCCGCTCACCTGGCACTACGCGGCCTTCGCCGTGCTGCTGACCGCGGTCATCGTCCTCTCCATCCGCTTCGGGTTGGACTGGGCGGCCACCAACGGCAGCCACAGCGATGCGCTGGCCGGCAAGCAAGTCGAGTTGAAGGCCATGGACCTGCAAACCGCCCCTCTGCGCGGCCTCGACAAGCGAGTGGACGATTCGCGCGACAAGATGCGCGCCTTTTACGACAAACGCATCCCGGCCAATTACTCCTCGATCTCCGGGCGCATCGGCGAATTGGAGGTGAAGTCGGGGGTCCGGCTCTCCAGAGTCCAGTACACCCAAGGCCCTCCCGGCTCCGAACTCACGGAAATCTCCATGGACGCGGGCATCAGCGGCAATTATCCGGAGATCATGCGATTTGTAAATGGGATCGAGCGCGACCAGACCTTCTTTGTCGTCCGCGCCATGGCTTTGACCGGCCAGCAGGGCGGACTGGTGAATCTGCGCATCCGCGTCTCCACCTGGCTGCGCCCCGCCGATGCCGAGGCCAGCGGATTGCCGCCTATGCGGAACCCGGATGAAAAGAAGACCGAGGCGCCCGTCGCTTCCAGCAGGGAGGGCGAGTGATCATGGCTCTTCAACTGGGAACGGAAAACAAGAAACAGGTTTATATGGCCGTGGGATTGCTTGCTCTGGTGGCTATCCTGGGCGGCTGGCAGATATACGGAATGTTCAGCTCGCCCGCGGCTCCGGCGCATCCGGCGGCGCCTCCGCCCACTCCGGCCCAGCGCAGTTCCACAAGCGGCCGGACGGCCGCCACGCAGGATGGCCCAGGCGCGCCGGGAAAGGATGCTCAAAAGCTCTCCAATACCGGCCTCGATCCCACGCTGCACTTCGACAAGCTGGCCCTGAGCGAGCAGGTGGAGTACCAAGGCACTGGCCGCAATATCTTCTCCGCCGAATCCGCGCCAGTCAAAATCGAGCCGCTGCTCGCTGGGGCACGGCCTGGAGGCGGTCTGCCGGGATCGTCGGTCTCCTTCGGCCCGCCACAGCCGCCCAAGCCGCCCGCCATCGATCTCAAATACTTTGGCTACACGCAGGCCAAAGACAAATCCCTGCAAGCCTTTTTCACCCATGGAGATGACATCTTCATGGCCAGACCGGGCGAGATCGTCGACCATCGCTATAAAGTGGTCTCCATCCTGCCCGGCAGCGTTCAGGTCACGGACCTGAGCTACAACAACACGCAAACCCTGCCGCTGATTGCGAATTAGCGGAGGCGGCGCGAAGCCGCATTGCGATGCCATGACCAAGCCCGCCCCAATCCGCCGCCCACGCCCCTCGGAAGAGGGCTACATCATGGTTGCGGTCATCTTCATGCTCGCGCTTTTCATGCTCGCGCTCTCCATCGCCGCGCCCAAGGCGGCGCGGGAGATTCAGCGCGACCGCGACCTCGAAACCATCCAGCGCGGCAAGCAGTACATTCGCGCCATCAAGCTCTTCTACAAGAAGCTCGGCGCCTATCCGCCCAATCCCGACGCGCTCTACAAGCCGGTCAACGGAGTTCGCTTCCTGCGCAAGAAGTACGTGGACCCCACCACCGGCAAGGACGAGTGGAGGCCGATACGCTTCGGGCTGAACAAGACCCTCCCGATGGGCTACTTCGGCCAAGCCATCGGCACCCTGCCGCCCGCCGCGCAGGGGCTTTGCGGCAATGGAAACGGGACCGGGGGAACGGGAACTGCGGGCACACCCGGCACGGGGAATCCAACCGGGACCGGAGGCACCGCGGGAACCGCGGGCACGGGGGGATTCGGTTCCCTGGGCATCGGCTGCGCGGACGATTCCGCTGCCGGGACCGCTCCCGTCGATCCCAACAACCCCCTCGCCGGCAACCAGAACCAGAATGCCTCCGCAAACTCCTCGTCCAACAACTCTTCGTCCAGCGGTTCCTCCTCCTCAAGTGGGGAAGCCGACCTGAGCGGACTGGTCTTCGGAGGCGCGGGCATCATCGGCTTTGCCCCCACCAGCCCCAAGAAGTCGGTCATCGTCTGGAGGAAGAAAGATCATTACAAAGATTGGGAGTTCACCTACGACCCGCTGGTCGATCAAATGATAATGACTCCCGGCAATGCCGGGACCATCGGCCAGCCGGCCGGCAGCAACGCCACCCCCGTCGGCAGTTCAGCCTTTGGAGGCTCAAGCTCGGGCAGCTCAGTTTCGAGCGGCAGCTTTGGTTCCGGCAGTTCGAGTGGCGGGTCCGGCGGCAGCGGCGGGTCCACGTCTGGAACCACACCCTAACAGCGGTGGCGCGCATCCGCAAAAGCCCTGTTTCCAAAGCTATTGAATGCGAGATGTCTCCCGCGCCTTCCTGAATTTCTCGTATTCCGGAAGATCGACTGCCGGAAATCCTTCTCGACTTGGACGATCCAGTTACAACGTCCGCTTGAAGAGCGGCGTGGCCACCAGCAGCGTTCCGATTCCGAAGAGGAAAAGGAAGAGCAGGTCGTACTGAATGGCGACGAAACCGCCGTCTTTCAGCAAAATGGCCTTGAAGCCGTGAATCGCATAGGTGAATGGATCGACGATGGCGATGGCCCGCAGCCAGGGCGGAAACGCGGCGGTGGGATACATGGCGCCGGAGGGATAGAGCAGCAGCACGTTGAGGATGCCGAACATGGCGCGGGGAACCAGCGGATCGTCCACGCGCACCATCATTAAGAACATCATGCCGTTGAAGGCGATCGAGGTGACCAGGATCATGCACAGCAGTTCCACGTCCGCCTGGAGATTGAAGATCACGCCCAGGCCGGACATCAACGAGCCGATGATGGTCAGCGAGATTCCGCTCAGAACGGCCTTGATGGAGCCGGCGATATTCAGGCCGAAGACCAACTCCAGCTTGGTGATGGGAGTTACAAGATAGCCCTCGTGAACGCCGCGGGCCTTGTCGTCGATGTACAGCATTCCGCCGCCGATCATCACCGAGATATACATGGCCAGCGCCACGCAGCAGGGAAGCAGAAACTTCATGTAGTCGATGTAAGGATATAGCTCGACGATCTCCAGGGCGATGGAGTTGGCCACGCGCGGCTGAATGACGGGCGCGGTCAGCGCGGCAACCACCAATTGCAGCTCGGATTCGAGCGAGCCGGAGGTGAACTGGTCGGAGTTATCGACGACCAGGCCGATGCGGGGCGAGTCTTGGGCATAGACGCGGCGCGAGTATTGAGCGGGAATCACCACGGCGGCGTCGATCTTGCCGGTGCGGACATCCTCGCGGGCCTTTACTTCGTCGCCATACTCGACCGTGGTGAAGGTTTTGATGTTCACTGCGATCGCGTCGAAGGCCTCGCGAATCTTGACGGCCTGGGGACCGCGGTCGTGATCGACGACGGCCACGTGCGCGCCGACAATCTTTCCGCCGAAGGCATGGCCCATGATGATGAGCTGCAAAATCGGCACCACCATGGACATGAAGATGAGAACCGGAGAGCGAAAGAACTTGCGCATCTCGCGCTCAATGATGGCGAACATTCTGTTCATGGCTGCGCTCCCGGCCGCGGCGGCATGGTGAAGGCGTGAGCTTTGACCTGCTCATCGCGCAGTTGTCGGCCCGTGTAGTGCACGAATACGTCGTCCAGCGTGGTGTTCTGCACGCTGAGCGAGGTAAGAGTCTCACCGAGCGAGGCGGCCATCTCCACCAACTGCATGGTGGTCTTCGATCCAGAAGAGGTAAGTACTCGATAGAATCCGGCGCTCTCGGCTTGGACGCTGGTTACGCCGTCGAGTTTCTCCAGGCGCGCCTGCCACTCGGCCGTCTCGCGGTCGAAGTGGACTTCGACGACGTTGGCGCCGGGGACGCTCTGCTTGAGTTGAATGGGCGTGCCCAGCGCCACCAATGTGCCGTGATCGACAATGGCGATGCGGTCGCAGAGTTTGTCGGCCTCCTCCATGTAATGGGTGGTGATTAGCATGGTCAGATGGCGCTCGGTTCTCAATTTGTTCAGCATCTCCCATACGGCGATGCGCGAGACCGGATCGAGGCCGGTGGTCGGCTCGTCGAGAAAGAAGATTTGCGGATTGTGGACCAGCCCCCGGGCGATCTCCAGCCGCCGCCGCATTCCGCCGGAGAGAGTTTTGGTCTGCGCGCCGCGCCACTTGCTCAGGTCCACGGCCTCCAGCACTGCGGCGATGTTCTTCTCGCGCTCGGCGCGGGGAACGCTGTAGAGCTTGGCGTAGATGCTCAGGTTCTCCTCGACTGTGAGGTCCTGGTCGCTGGTCAGCGCCTGGGGAATGACGCCGATCATGCGCCGCACCGCGTTGGGTTCCCTGGCCACGTCGTGGCCGGCCACCAGTGCCCTGCCGCCAGTGACCGGGATCAGCGTGGTCATCATGCGGATGAGCGTGCTCTTGCCCGCGCCGTTGGGGCCGAGCAGACCGAAGATTTCGCCCTCGGCCACGGAAAAGCTCACTCCTTTGACCGCCTCGAAGTCGCCGTAACGCTTGACGATGTTTTCGACGGCGATGGCCGGGGGGGAACCATGGCCCATCTGCGTCTCGACGAGCTTCGTGGCAACGGCGCTCATGGTTTCACCAGCTTGTTCTTGGGGATTAAGACTTCGGCCGTCATGCCTGGAACGAAGCGTTCGCCGGGATTGTCGATCAGCAGCTTCAACTGCACCGTCTTGATGTCGCGCTTGCGGGCGCTCACGTCGCGCTGCGTGGCGAAGTCGGCTTCGGCGGCCTTGTTGATCACCGTGCCCCGCACTTTCTCGCCGCTGGGCATGACCACGTCGAGAATGTCGTTCAACTGCACGGCATCGGCCTGGGTCTCGGGCAGCGGAGCGTAGACCCAGGTTTGCGTGAGGTCCATGATGGTGACGATGGGCGCGCCCGCGGACACCACCTCGCCCTGCCGCGCCGCGCGCACGTTGACCCTGCCGCTGACCGGCGCAAAAACCTGCGCGTAGCCCGCCTGCACCGTGGCCTGCTCGGCCAGCGCGCTGGCATTCACCACCAAATCGCGGGTCGAGTCCACGGTGCGCGCCGCCGCGACTGCCAGCAGTTCGTGCGCCCGCGCCTGGCGCAGCGCGGCTTCCGCAGCCGCCACGTTCTGCCGCGCCGTATCCACGGCCGCCTTCGAGGCTTGCAAGCTGGTGGCCGCATCGTCGCTGGACTGCTCGCTCATAATGCCTTGTTTTGCCAGCTCAACGGTCCGCCGCGTATCCGCCTGCTGATGGTCGTAATTCGCCTGGGCTTGGGCCAGTGACGCCCGCGCCGCCTGCGCCTGCGCCTCGGCATTGACGGTTGCGCTCGAAACCTCGCCCTGCGTCTGCCGCTCGGTCTCCACCGTCTCGCCCAGCTTGCCTTTCTGGCTGGAGGCGTTGGCCTCGGCCGCCTTGCGCGCGGCCTCCAGGTCCTCGCTCTCGATCACCGCGATCAATTGGCCGGCCTTCACCTGCTGGCCCTCATCGACGGTCAGCGTCTGGATGCGTCCGGGAATCTTGGCGCTCACCAGCACCTCGTTGGCGTCCACCGTGCCGATCAACTGCAAGTCGGTCGAGGGCCGCACCGTCGCCAAGTACCAGATCAACGATCCGACGGTGAGCAAGACCAGAATCAGAAAAACTCGATTGCGCGCGTTCACTTGAACCTCGTTTCTTCGATGAAGTTTACGTATTCAGTTCCGCTTCGGTTACGTCGTCTCTCTTGAACGCGTTCCCCGCCCCCGGCCGCCTTCGATCTTCGCGTTTCCAGGTATCGGCGTTGCAGCCAGAACCCGCGCGGCGGATCGCGCCCCATGCTCCCGATTGACGAAAAGCGCTTGCCCCAGATACCGGATCGACGCAGCCCGGCGAAATGCCAACGCGCCTCTCTCTAGCGGGTCCGCGCCCTGAATCATGCGCATCAACGGCGCGGAAAGAAAGTAGAAAACATTGGCCCCCAGCGCCGCATAAATGATTTGCGCGGCATCGGCGGCGATCAATTCGCCCGACGCGATGCCCTCCTCGAGAACCTGCCGCATCCGTTCCAGCAACGGGCGAAAGACTCTTTCAACCAGCGGCGAAAGAGCATTGTCCTCTCCGCGATGGAGGCGAATCATCTCTTGCTGCATCAAGCTCTGGAATCCGGGATTGGTGTGAATGCGGTCGAAATGGTTGAGCACGGAGAGGAGAAAACGCTCCCCCGCCGACGCATTGCCTTCCAGAACCGCCAGCCCGGAGTTTCTGACCCCCTCGGCCGCAAACTCCAGAGCCGCGGCATACAGGTCGTCCTTGCCGCGGAAGTAGTAGTAAAGCAGCGCCTTGTTCACGCCGGCGGCCTCGGCGATCTGCTCCGTGCGCGCCCCGGCCAGCCCGTTTTCACTAAACTCGCGGATGGCGGCGTCGAGAATGCGAGACCGGGTTTGGTCGGCGCGTTCGGTCTGGTTACGAGTTGGGTTGTGCGCTTCCATTTTTCACTAACTGGTTAGTAAATTATCTCAGCGGATAGAAAATTGCAAGTTTATTCTGCGAAAGGGCCGTTTCAGAAAAAACGGATTGTAGAATACTCTAAGCTGAAGGATATGCGTCATAGTCTTCAATCTCAATGTTCTAAGTAATCGCGTCAAAATAAGTTGACTATATTATCGGTAGCAGGTTTAATAAGTCATGCGCTCTCAGCTATCGTTCGAGCAGATCGAAGCGAAGTACCGTTCCCTGTCCCCATTGATGGATGAGCGAATGCGGCGGCAATGGGCTGCTGCCGAATCCCGCGCCTACGGATGGGGTGGAGTTCAGGCTGTCAGTGGCGCGATTCACATGTCACCGAACACCATCCGTAAGGGATTAGCGGAGTTGGCGGCGCGGGATGTCAACCCCGATGCGGCGCTCGACTCGCGCTTGCGCAAACCCGGTGGAGGCCGCAAACGCTGTAGCGATTCCGATGCTGGTTTGCTGGAGACCTTGGAGCGGCTGGTCGAACCGGCGACGCGTGGCGATCCCGGTTCGCCCTTGCGCTGGACCTGTAAAAGCACCGCCCATCTGGCCGAGGAACTTGGCCAGATGGGACATCCCGTCAGTCCCCGCACAATCGGGCGGATGTTGAACGCGGACGGCTACAGCTTGCAGAGCAATCGCAAGACAAAAGAAGGCGCTTCTCATCCCGACCGCAACGCCCAGTTTGAGTGGATCAACGCTACGGTGAAACAGTTTCAGGAGCGTGGTCAGCCGGTCATTTCGGTGGACACCAAAAAGAAGGAACCGGTTGGCCCGTTCAAGAATGGCGGACGCGAATGGCGGCCCGTCGGGGATCTGGAGCAAGTCCAGGTCCACGACTTCATGGACAAGAATTTAGGCAAGGCAATTCCATACGGCGTCTTTGATCTGAGCCAAAACGAAGGTTGGGTCAGTGTCGGCATCGATCACGATACCGCGCGCTTTGCCGCACAGGCCATTCAGCGTTGGTGGAAGAAGATGGGGTCGAAGCGCTACAGCAACGCCCAGGAACTGCTGATCACCGCCGATGGCGGCGGCAGCAATGGAAGTCGCTCCCGCCTGTGGAAAGTCGCGTTGCAGGATCTGGCCAATCATTTGAAAATCCCGGTGCGGGCATGCCATTTTCCGCCGGGAACCAGCAAGTGGAATAAGATCGAGCATCGCATGTTCTGCCATATTACGCGGAACTGGCGAGGTCGGCCGCTGATCAGCCACGAAGTCATCATCCAACTGATCGCCAACACCACGACCAAAGCCGGATTGAAAATCAGCGCGGAACTCGACAATGGACAATACCCAACGGGAATCTCAGTCAGCGACCAGCAACTGGCAGCACTGAATCTCAAGCGAGCGGATTTTCACGGTGAGTGGAATTATTCGCTCATGCCAATGCCAAAATAATTAGTTAGTTTATTTTGACGCGGCTCCTAAGAAATCAACGACGTGGTGCGCTACTCGCGTGGCAGCAAGACCATTGGAATCGAAGCCGGAACTTACGGAGCGGTTGTCGGCATCGACTCCGCCGCCAACCTGCTCACCGTCGAAAAGCTCTCCGGTGAACAGGCCACTTACGATCCGCGCCGTTTGACCGGCGTCAGCGTCTACCGGGAGATCGACCGTGAGTTTTCCGTGGGCGACCGCATCCAGTTCACCGCGCCGGACAAGTCGCTCGGAGTCGCCAATCGCGACCTTGCCGCCATCGAATCAATTTCCCCGGACGGCCGCATTTCAGCCCGTCTCGACAATAGCCACCAGGTCGAGTTCAACGCTTTGGACCACCGCCATTTCGACCACGGTTATGCCGTCACCAGCCACAGCTCCCAGGGCCTCACCGCGGAGCGCGTCCTCGTCAACGCCGACACCGGCGTCCACCCGGACCTGCTCAACTCCCGCTTCGGCTACGTCTCCATCTCCCGCGCCAGCCACGAAGCCACGCTTTTCACCGACGACATAGCCAAACTCAGCCCGCAACTCAGCGCCGATGTCTCGAAGACTTCCGCGCTCGAAATCAGCTCCACACCATCAATCGCCCAGGGCGTTGGCATGGGAATCTGACAGGTGCAAACAGTAGAATGGAGGCAAATCAGCCTCCACATAATCAGTGTCAAATACGCGGACACAATATGGAGGAATCGCGATGACCGACGAGATAATCTTGCCAGACAATTACGACAATATCCGTGCCGGAATCGTCGAACTGCTCAAAGCGGCGCGCTCGACCGCCGCCCGTAATGTCAATTCGATTATGACCGCTACCTACTGGGAAATTGGGCGGCGAATCGTCGAATCTGAGCAAGGCGGTGCGGCGAGAGCCAGCTATGGCGATGAATTGATTAAGCAGCTTGCGACGGATCTTTCAACCCAGTTTGGCCGCGGGTTCGGGGTGGTGAATCTTAGCCAGATGAAGCGATTCTTTCTCACTTGGCCCGCGAAGGGAATTTTTCAGACACCGTCTGAAAAATCTTCAAAATCGCATCTATATTCGACGAAATACGCTTCGACATATCCAGTGCCTCCGTCATTGCCAACCAGTTCCCGTTACCTTGGTCTGCCTATGTCCGGCTGCTTTCCGTCAAGAACTCGGAGGCGCGGGGCTTCTATGAAACCGAAGCTCTGCGATCAGGCTGGTCAGTGCGCCAGCTTGACCGCCAGATCGGCAGTCAATTCTACGAACGCATTGCACTTTCGCGGAATAAAGCCGCGATGCTCCAGAAGGCTGAGACCGCCGAACCCGGAGACACAATCCAGCCAGAAGAGGCCATCAAAGACCCGTTCGTACTCGAATTCCTCGACCTCAAAGATGAATACTCCGAGTCGGACCTGGAGGCAGCGCTCATCCAGCACCTCACCGATTTCCTGCTGGAGTTGGGCGACGATTTCGCCTTCGTTGGCCGTCAGCGGCGGCTTCGCCTCGACGACAACTGGTTTCGCGTCGATCTCGTCTTCTTCCATCGCCGCCTGCGTTGCCTGCTCCTGGCCGACCTGAAGATTGGCAAGTTCAGCTACGCCGATGCCGGCCAGATGCACCTCTACCTCAACTATGCCCGCGAGCACTGGACCAAGCCTGGCGAAAACCCGCCCGTCGGTCTGATCCTTTGCGCCGAGAAGGGCGCAGCAGAGGCGCATTACGCCCTCGATAACCTGCCCAACAAGATTCTCGCCGCCGAGTACCAGACCGTCCTGCCAGACGAAAGAATTATTGCGGAAGAATTGGAACGGTCTCGGAGCGACCTCGAAAGCCGCAAACAATAGCTGACGGAGCTTTTTGTCTTCGCATATCAAAGACAAGATTTCGTTTTTCTTCATATTTCTAGCGCGAAACAACCACAGGCCATATTCGATGCAGTTTCAGTATCGTTATTTTGTGATGGCCTGTGGTTGTTTCGCGCTGGGGGATGGCCGGGAATCACCGCTCAAGTACACTTCGCCGTCCAGCCCACTCTTTCAGAATTTCATGGCTTTGAATTGGAGAATACGACGCGTCTCGGATGTGGGTATGATTTCAGATTGCGCGCCGCGAAGTGCGAGGGATTCCTGGCTGTTGAGGTCAAGGGTCTGCGGGAACTAACTGGGAGGTTGTCGCTCACCCCGAGAGAGTATGAGGTCGCAGCGACAATGCGAGACCGCTTCTATCTTTTCGTTGTCAAGAACTTCGAGAAGTCTCCCGTCCACGAAATCCTCCCTGACCCCCTTTCATCCCGTCTTGAGTTCACAAGAAGCGAGCGGAAAGTCATTCAAGTTTTATGGCTTGCCAGCATTTGACAAATCGCGGCGGTCGAACTCGGGTTCGTCCATACCACCGCAGGACGGCGATCTCTCCGCTCGCCCGGTTTCTGACGGAGGGAGCAGGGGCCTTTAGGCCCCTGAATGCAAGCCTGCAATAAAAGTGGCTTTAGCCACGGGCCTTTCATTTATGCCGCTCAAATGCGGCTAGCGCCACAAGAAACGCGCACGTACCTCGTTACCGCGGTCACGGCGGAACGCCGCAGTCTTTTTCAGGTCTCGGCCACAGCGGAATTGATTCAGCAAACCGTTCTCGACTACCGGAGCCAGGGGAAATTTCTCCTGCACTCGTTCGTCATCATGCCGGACCATTTCCGCGCTCTGATCACGCCGGCTTCAGATGTTTCACTTGAAAAAGCTATGCAGTTCATCAAGGGCGGGTTCTCGTTTCGCTTGAAGAGCAAGCAAGATGTGTGGATGCGCAGCTTCAACGAGAGCCAGATCATGAGCGTAGAGAAGTTTATGAGCTGTGTGCGGTATGTCGAGGAGAATCCGGTGCGGCGTGGGCTTGTGCCGACGGCGGAGGCGTATCGCTTCAGCTCTGCGGCCTGTGGACGGCCGGACGCGATGCCTATCCATTTGCAGGGCGGAGCTGGCTGCTGAAAAAAGGCCCGGGCCTAAAGGCCTCCGATTGAACCGCTGCATTCAGGGGCCTGAAGGCCCCTGCTCCCTCCGAAAACATAAGAGGGGTATTTTGAACCCGCTCTCAAAGGTTGCCTTGACGGCAACAACTCAACCATCTACGAGCGCCCGTCTCACGCACAGGAGTTCATTATCTGGAGCCTGTGCAGCTATCCGGGCGCGGACCCAGGGCACAACGTTTGGTCAGGCATCCATATGGTATTTCCGTCGCGGCGAAAGGCTATTTTTATCAATGGTTGTTTCTGGCATGGGCACACGTGCCCACGCGGATCACGTGTGCCGAAGGCCAACCGGCAATACTGGGAAAAGAAGATTGCACGGAACCGGGAACGAGACTCGCACAGTTTTGAGGAGTTACAGGCACTCGGATGGCGAGTACTTACCCTCTGGAGTGTGAAATTAAGTCGATCAATCTTGCAATTCTTAAGCGGTTCCTCAACGAGGGACGCGAATAGAGGACACTCGCTCAACTGCAACCCCATTCTTACAAGATCGCCGAGGTACTCATCGAGGGTATGATTAGTACTGATAGGTCTTGCGTTCATCGCTTTGTTCGCAAAAGACTTTCAATTTGTCCAGCGATTTCCGGTCAGGCTCCCGCGGGCTTGGGATTGGCCGGATCGAAGATGGCCACGCGCACTTTGCGGGCGAGCCGGAACTTCGAGAGCATCCAGATGCCCCAGTAGTTGGGGTCGATCTCGTACCAGACCAGGCCGTGGCGGGCGGAGACGGGGTGGGCGTGGTGGTTGTTGTGCCAGCCCTCGCCGCCGCTCACCAGCGCCACCCACCAGTTGTTGCGCGAGTCGTCTCGGGTGGCAAAGCGGCGGCTACCCCACAGGTGCGTGGCGGAGTTGACTAGCCAGGTGGCGTGCAGGCCGAGGGTTACACGCAGAAAGCCGCCCCAGAGCAGCATCCCAACGGCATTGACCGGGCCGCCGGCCAGCCAGCCCAGGCCGAAGAGCAGCGCGCCGCTCACGGTGAGCGGAATCCAGTGGTACTTGCTCAGCCAGACCAGGAAGCGGTCGCGGCCCAGGTCGGGCGCGTAGCGGGCCAGCACCTCGGTTTGCGCGTGAAGGGCGTTGCCCCAGAGAAGCCAGCCGGTGTGCGCCCACCATCCGCCCTCGCGGGGCGTATGCGGGTCGCCCTGCTGGTCGCTCAACTGATGATGGACGCGATGGGTGGCCACCCAGAAGATCGGCCCTCCTTCCAGAGCCAGCGTGGCGCAGATGGCCATCCCATACTCCAGCCATTTGGGGACTTCGTAGCCGCGATGGGTAAGTAGGCGGTGGTAGCACATCCCGATGCCCACATTGATGGCTACCACATAAAGCGCCAGCATGGCCGCCAAGCGCCACCAGCTAAAGAAGAACAGCGATGCCACGGCACCCAGATGGAAGGCCGCAATGACCCCGAAGGTCAGCCAGTTTATGCCGTCGGCTACAGTGGCCGCGCGGCCCATGCGAACCTCCTCGCGGGCGGGCACGGCGCGGGGAGTGGCGGAAGAAGCAGACTCCGGCGCTGCGGGAATAGACTTGACTGGCTCTGCTGTGACGATCTCTGGGCACGGCGGGGTGAGGACTGTAGCCATACTTGAGAATTTCCCTGGAGGATGGCAACGCGCCCACCCGTCTAATCTCATTGTATCTGGATAATAAGGCCCTAGCACAGCGGACTTGGCATTGTCAGTGATAAAGTTACGCGATTCTCTTATAAGTGAGCGGTATTGCTCACATTCTGGCGAGTGGCTGTTGCGCACTAGCTTTGCCCTGCTATTTGTGGACTGCCGGGCCACAAAAATGGGATCGCTGAATTTCGCAAGAGGCGCTGCAATTTGCCGGAGGGTTTTTCTCCGGAATTACGGGTGGGCGGCCTCGCCAGGGAAGGCCTCGGCGGCCAGGTACGTACGGGTAAGATCGGCGTGGCCAGCCAGGGTGGGGCGTTCCAGGCCATCCACCAGAAAGCGGACCTGAGCGACGCGGGGCAGGTTGGCGTGGAGGGTGCCGCAGATGGAGAGAACGGTGAGCGTCTCGGTTTCCAGCCCCGAAGGGTGGTTGGCGGCAAAGTTGCCAGTGAGGTTGACGACGGCGAGCTGAGGGCCATCCGCATCGGCGGCGCCGCCCTTGATTGGGAGCAGGAAGACCTGGGCGACGGAGTTCGCGCCGCCCGGGACCGGGTGAGCGGCATCGGAAGCGGCGTAGAGGTCCAACAGCCTGCCCAGCAGGGCGCGGGCGCGGGCTCCGGGCTCATTGGGCAGCGGGAGAGATTGGATTTGGGAGAGCAGGGAACCGTCGGTGTCGTTTGCGACCAACAGGGTCGCATCCACGGATGGGGCTACCTCGGGTGCGCGGGTGGGCGCGGAATTGTTTCCGGTGAGCCGTTGGCGGTGGGCGTGTTCGCGCAACTGCCAGAGCATCGCCCCCATGGCCAGCGAGGCTGCGAGGAGAACCGAGAAGAGAATGGTCTGATGGCGCGGAATCATGGCCGACGGGCCTCCGAGCGCCACTCCAGCAGAGCTGCGGCCAGGGCTGCGGCCACTCGCGCCTGGTAGTCGGGATCGTCCAGCGCGGTCAGCGTCTTATTGTCCGATCCGCGCTCCGGCGCAATCTCCACGGCCACGACCGGACAGATCATGCTATCGACGGCGGGCAGCGAAGTCCGGCCCAGGGTCACCGTCATGCCGGCATGAAGCAGCGCCGAGTTGAGCACCCCAGCCAGTGCCAGGCTGCGCGTCACCCAGGCGGCCTGCGCGGTCTTCCAGGCGGAGAAGCGCGCGGGCTGGGCCGGGGTGAGCGACGAGGCGAATAGATGAACGCCGGAGCCGCTCTGCGATGCGTGTAGGCTAAGGCAGGCCTCGGCCTGGGCGTGGTTGGCGATCTCCGCGCGGCGATCGGGAGAGACGTTGGCATCGGATTCGCGGGTGGTGACCGCCTGGATACCGCGCGCGGCCAATAGAGAGCGCAAGCGGACGCTGAGAGCGAGCGTGAAGGATTTTTCCAGTTGATTGCCTGCAAGACGGCCGCCCGGATCGTCGCCGCCGTGCGCGGCATCGAGCACCACCACAAAGCGCGCCTGCGGGACGACGGGAAGGGGCGACTGCGCGGTGGCAAGTTGCGCTGCTGCCGCCATTGCCGCAAGCGCACAAATACATCGGAATGCTATAGCGTCCACTCCCCACGCTCCTGAATTGCTGCACACATCGCATCGGGAGCCAGGTCGAGTTCTTCCGACCGCGTCACGGCACCGCAATCGAGCCTGACCTGTGAAAACGGAGGCGGGTCGGCAAGCGCGGCGAACACCCCGGCCTTCGGCGAATGCACCAACCCAGACATATCGACTCCCCCGGCGAGGCCATCCGCGAATGCAACCCGAAGACGGAACCCAGGAAAAGTTTCCACGACGGTGACTCGCAGCTTCGAGTGAGGCGCGACCTCCGCTTTCAAGGCAACGACACGGTGCATCTACGGAAGCTTACCACGAACGGTCAAAGTGCGCGTACAAGGTCGTTAAGCCCTCAATCCAGAGCATTCGTACATCGCGCATACAGCTCTTGAACCGCGGATCGGCTTTGAATCAAGGGGTTCACGCGGATACTCCGAAGCCCTGTAAAATCGGGGCTTCCACGCCCTATGACTTCGCGGCGCGGAACTCGACCGCCTACGGAGGACTGCTTCCGGTGGCCACCATGCTGGAGAATCTCGGCTTCCAGAAGTTGGTCGAGGAAACCCTGACGGTGAAGCGGCAGACGCGCGCGGTGCCGATGTACGGGTTCATTATGGGCATGGTGCTGGCCTGCTATCTCGCCTTCTCGCACCTGAATCTTCCACGTTTTTTCGAGCGCGAACCGATGCTGACCGGCATTCTGCGCGTAGCCCAACTGCCTCCACGGAGTGCCTTCTGGCGCTTTCTCGCCTCTCTGCATCTGGGCGTGGGTAAGAAGAGTTATCAACGTATCCTGAGCTTTATCG
This sequence comes from uncultured Occallatibacter sp., assembly GCA_964565955.1. Lineage (GTDB taxonomy): Bacteria > Acidobacteriota > Terriglobia > Terriglobales > Acidobacteriaceae > Telmatobacter. The sequence goes on along the minus strand of CAZMHC010000018.1, from coordinate 14,416 downwards.
CCGAGACGCGGGAGTACGCGGCGGGCGCGTTGCGCACACGCGACCGGCCCAGCGGCCAAGAGATCGCCGCGCACCTGGAAAGTGTGGCCAAGGGCCTTCCCGCGGGAGTGAAAATCGTCTGTGTGCGGGCCGATTCGGGCTTCTACTGCTGGGCGGCAGTTGAAATCTGCGAAAAGAGGAAGTGGCGGTACATCGGAGTGGCGCGCAAGACCGCGCCACCTATCGATGAGTTACAAGCGGCTAACTGGAACTCCTCGCCTCGTTCCGATGCCGACGAGCAATGCGAGTTCATCTACCAGCCGCAGGGATATGGCCCGGCGCTTTTACTCTTTACACCGACATGGGAGAGAATGAGACAGACGCCATGCCGCATTCGCCACGAACTATCGAGCACCCCTTCACCGACGTTCCCGGCGCACTGGCAGAGATTCGCGCCGGGCGGATGCTCGTCGTGGTGGACGACGAGGACCGCGAGAACGAGGGCGACCTGACCCTGGCCGCGGAGTTTGCGACGCCGGAAGCGATCAACTTCATGGCCAAATACGGACGCGGCCTGATCTGCCTGACCCTGACCGAGGAGCGCGCGGATTATCTCCGGCTCTTTCCCATGACGCAGCAGAACTCCTCGCGCTTCGGCACGGCGTTTACCGAGACCATCGAGGCGCGCGAGGGGGTTACGACGGGGATTTCGGCGGCCGACCGGGCGCATACGATACGGACGGCGATCGCCCCGCATACGACCGCCGCCGACCTGGCCCGCCCCGGTCACATTTTTCCACTGCGCGCGCGCAGGGGCGGGGTTCTGGTGCGCGCCGGCCAAACCGAGGCCTCGGTGGACCTGGCTCGCATGGCCGGCCTCAATCCCTCGGGCGTGATCTGCGAGATCATGCGCGACGATGGCGAGATGGCCCGCATTCCCGACCTCATCCCATTCTGCCAGGAACACGGATTGCTGATTCTCACCGTGGCCGAGTTAATCCGCTATCGGCTGCGACATGAGCGGTACATTATGCGCGTGGGCGAGAGCCGCATCCTGACCCGGCATGGGGAGTTCCGCATGATCGCCTACGAGAGCGAGGTGAACGGCGGGGAGAGCCACATCGCGCTGGTGCGGGGCGAGATTTGCCCGGAGTGTCCGGCAATCCATGGCGGTCCGGTCGGAAAGCCGCTGCCGGTGTGCGAGCGCGCGGTGCTGGTGCGCGTCCACACCCGCTGCACGGCGGGCGATGTCTTTGCCGCCGACTGCCGCTGCCGCGAGACCCTGGACGAGTCGATGCGCTTGATTGCCGCGGAGGGCTGCGGGGCGGTGCTCTATCTGCACAACACTTCGCGCGGCTTCGAGATTGACCGCGCGCCGGAAGTGGCCAGTTTCGCGCCGGCTGGCGCGGCGGCTCCGGCTTCGCAGTCGGAAGGCGCGCATCTGGTGCTGCATCGCGAACTGCGCGCCCGCGAAGGCTCCCAGGAGAGCAGCGGGCGCATCCTTCGCGCCATCGGACTGGGCGGGCAGATTCTCTCCGACCTGGGCATCCGGCGCATCCGCCTCCTGTCGAATACACCCATGCACATTCCGGCGCTGGAAGGCTTCGGCCTGGAGATCGTTGAGCAGGTGCCGATTCCGGTCTTGGAATGCAGCCGAACGGCGCGGAACGCGGTTGGTTGTAAACTGGCTCCATGATGCGCCGATTGCGCGCTTGCACATTGTCGATGTTCGTCGCGTTCGCCGGGTGCCGCGCGGGGCAGCAGCCGCCCACGCAGACGGCTGCTGGCCCGGCCTACAAGGTTTACCATCTGCGCGGCAAAGTGATCTCCACAGATGCCGCCAGGGGCGAAGTTACGCTGAACCACGAGGCCATCCCCGGCCTCATGGAGGCGATGACCATGCCCTACAAGCTCAAGGACGCGAGCATCCTGCGCGAATTGCATCCAGGCGACGCGATCGCCGCCGACGTGCTGGTCTCGTCGGACCCCAATGCCGACTATTTACTCGATCACATTGTGGTGGTGGCGCAGGCCAAGCCGGATTACCGGCCTCCGGTTTCCTATCACGTGCCCGCGCCGGGCGACGCGGTGCCCGACTTCAAGCTGCGCAATCAGGACGGGCGCTCGATTCATCTTGGCCAGTTCAAGGGCAAGGCGCTGCTCGTCACCTTCATCTACACGCGCTGCCCGCAGCCCAACTTCTGCCCCCGCGTCACGCGCAACTTTGCCGCCGTGGAGCGGGGGTTGGCGGCCGCTCCCGCGCTCTACGGCAAGACTCATCTCATCTGCGTCAGCTTCGATCCGGAGCGCGACACGCCGGAGCGGCTCAGGGCCTACGGGGCGTCTTATATCGGCAGCGATGCGAAAAATGCCTTTGCCCACTGGGAATTTGCCGTGCCGGAGAAGCCGGTGCTGCTGGAGATGGCGAAGTTCTTCGATCTAGGCATCGGCAACGAAGCCGATGCGACGATCACCCACACGCTTTCCACCACGCTGATCGGCGCCGACGGCAAAGTCGTTCGCTTTTATCCGGGTAACGAGTGGACGGCGGAGCGGATTCTGGCCGATGTTAAGCAGTTGTCTGGAAGCGCCGGCTGAAACGCGCGCCGCAATGGTCGGACCACCGATATAAAATTCTGAGAGTGCCAAATTTCCGAGGCGGAAGCACCCGCGCTGCAAGGAACACAAGACCGATGAGCCATGGGCTAACCATCCGCGAGAACGCGGAGTTGGATTTTCTTTCGCTGGGCGCGCTGGTGCATCGGCTCGATCCGGGGATCGTTCCGTTCCGCAAGGCTTCTGAGTGCAAGATTCACGTCAGCGGCGGCGAGTTCAACGTTGCGGCCAATCTCTCCGATTGTTTCGGGCTGAGGACCGCAATCGCCTCGGCCATGTCGAACTATCCCATCGGGGATCTGATCGCCGAGCGGGTCCGCGCCATGGGCGTCAAGCCGTTCTACAAGCGATTCCAGCACAACGGCGTCACCGGCCCGAACATGGCGGCCGTGTACAGCGACCAGGGCTTCGGCGTGCGCGCGCCGGTGGTCTTTTACAACCGGGCCAACGAGGCGGCGGCGCAACTGAAGCCGGGGGACTTCGACTGGGCGCGGATTTTTTCCGGGGGAGTGCGCTGGGCGCACTCGGGCGGGATTTTTGCCGCTCTTTCGCCGACCACGGCGCCGCTGGCGGCGGAGATGATGAAGGCGGCCAAGGCGGCCGGAGCGGTCACCTCCTTCGATCTCAACTTCCGCGAGAAGCTGTGGAAGATCCACGGCGGCAACGAGCGCGCGGTCGAGACCATCGCCGCGATCGTCGACAACGTCGATGTGCTGGTGGGCAATGAAGAGGACCTGCAAAAGGGGCTAGGTATTCCTGGCCCGGAGGTCGCAGCCAAATCCAAACTCGATCCCAGCGTCTTCTTCGCCATGATCGACAAAGTGGTCGAGAAGCATCCGCGCGTGAAGGCCGTGGCCACGACGCTGCGCGAGGTTCACTCCACCAATCGCCATAGCTGGAGCGCGGTGGCCTGGCTCGGCGGCGAGACCTATGCCGCGCCGACGGCTGAGCTGGAGGTGGTGGATCGCGTGGGCGGCGGCGACGGTTTTGCGGCTGGCTTCATCTATGGCCTCCTCGCGGGCGAAGCGCCGCTGGAGGCAGTCAAGCTGGGATGGGCGCACGGCGCATTGCTGACCACCTTCCCCGGCGACACCACCATGGCCACCGTGGAGCAGGTGCGAGCCTTCGCCCAGGGCGGATCGGCGCGCATTCAGCGGTAGAGACCGGATTGATCGCATCGACTGGTAAACTTGCCATGCACGGGAGGAAAGCGTCGGATGGCAAAGGTAACCCTAGTTTTCGCGGTTCTCTTGATAGCGTTGGGCTTGGCCGGCTACCTGGGTACCGGCAGCGCGCATTCCACCGCGCTGATTCCGGCATGGATCGGTCTGGCATTGGGCGTCTTCGGCTTTCTGGCCATCAGCCCCCAGGAAGGCCGGCGCAAGCTCTTCATGCACGTCAACGTAACCATCGGTCTGCTGGGCTTTCTGGGCGGCGCTGTCGAGGCCGCGCGCGGCTATCTTCATGCCACGGCTTCCGGCATTCAGCCGGATATGATCGCGCTGACCGCCAAGCTGACAATGGCCGGTCTCCTGCTCGTCTACGTGCTACTGTGCGTTCGCTCGTTCATCGCCGCGCGCCGATCGGGAAAGCTCTAGCGCGAAATCGGAGATGCTGCAATCCTTTGCGCTCCGTCGTTGGAAACCAACCCTACGCGAAAGCCGCAACCCTTTCCATGATTGCCGAAGCATGCGGCCACTCACCTGGCCGGCGCGGCTTCGGCTTCCATGCCGACCAGGATGGACTTCAGAGCGTCGAACTCCGGCCGGCCGTGGAGGAGTTGCAGGCGCGGATCGGCGAGCATCTGGAAGAACCAGGGGCAGCGCAGCTCGGCGGCGGCGCTCAACTCCGCCAGCGCGGCTTCGGGTTCTCCGAGCACCAGCAAGGCGGCCGGCGAGAAGGACCGCAGAACGTAGCGCTCACGGCTCATCCATTGCAGCCTCTCAAGCAGGATTCGCGCCTCTTCCCGGCGCCCCGCGCAAGCCAATACGTACGCCTGGATGGCGGTTGCCAGATCGAGATATGGGCACTGCTGGACCAGCTTGCGGGCCAGCTCGATTCCACTCGCCGCATCCCCGTTGAAGGAGAGAATCGTCGCTCCGTAGATCAGCAAGCCGTCGTGTTCGGGAAACAGGGCGAGAGCCATGCGGATTTCATCCACGCTTTCGGCGGCTTGGCCGGCCAGGTGGAGGGTCCAGGCCATACGGCCATGCAGCCAGGGCGCAAAGGGGTCGTCTTGCAAGGCGGCGCGGAGAATCTCCACCGCCTCGTCGAAGCGATGGCGGCTAAGCGCGAAGAAAACCCGGGGGCGGGTGGTCCAGGGATCGTGCGGAAGATGGGCGCTGAGGGAAAAAGCCTCCAGGGCGGCGGGCAGATCGCGGTCCACGTGAAAGCTGATCCAGCCGACCGCCGGCACGATGGTTTCGGCCCGTCGAGGAAGATCGGGAATGGAGGTGACGATCCGGCGGACGTGACCCGCGGCAACCTCGGGGGCCATGAAGCCGTAGAGGGTTTGCGTGACGCAGGCATGAATGAAGTCCACCTGCGCGGGGATCAGCATCGGGTCGAGTTCGGTGGCCTTGGTAAGCTGTTGCAGGCCGTCCTGCATCCGGTGGCGGGCGAGCGACTGCCACTCGTAGCGGGCTTGCTGGTATATCGCGTAAGCTTGCTTGCGCTCCGGGCGCCGGCGCCGCTCCACGAACGGCTCGCCGCAGGCCTGGATGGACAAGCCCCCAACGCGGAGGCGGTCGGTAAGCAGTCGCACCAGTTCCGATTCCAGCCCGGCGATGCGGCTCTCATCCACCAGAAGATCTTCCACCCATAGATGGGTTCCGTCGGCAACCCGGATCATCTCCGCCCGCAGCCGAAAATGCGAGGTCAGTGCGCGCAGCGAACCGGCCAGCACCAGGTCGGCATGGAGTCTGTCTCCAATTTGCTGGGCTGTCAGACCGCGCCGGGCCAGAGTGAAAACCGAATCCCGCGCCAGCACCGAAATCTCCGGATCGCTGACTCCCGTCAGTCGGGCAATGGTCTCCTCGGCAACAGCCAAACCCAGATGTTCGGGGACGGAGTAACCTGTCTCGAAGGGCAGAATCGCCAGCCGCGGAAGCGCTTCCGCCGCAGGGCCGTGACGGCGCGTATCGGCAAAGAAGCGGTATCCGCGCTTGTAGACCGTCTGAATGCACTCTTCCGGTTCAAGCCGTGAGCGCAGGGAGGACAGGCACTTGGGAATGCTGTCGGCGGACACATGAACATCGCCCCACAGCGCCTGTTTCAGTTGCGAGGGCGTCACCACCTTGCCCGCGTGCGCCAGCAACAGGCGCAAAGCCGCCAGTTCGCGGGGAGGCAGATGAACCATCTCCTTGCCCCGCAACAGGGTGCCGTCCGGCTCCAGCCGGAAGCCGGCAAAGGAATACCCTGGATGAAGAGGGACCGATATATCCTCGGAAAATCTATTCATTCTATCCAACGCGCTTCCTCGGTATCGATGGGAACCGTGCGGTCGTATCGTGCGATTCGGGGGACCGACCGCATTGCCGACGATGTCCGCAACAACCCGCAAAATCAAAACCGGGGCAACTTGCATGGCGGTTCCGACCACGGCCGGAGCATGGGTGCGCCAAAAAACAGCAGAAGGAGTTCCGAAGCGGCGAATTCTCCAATGATAATTCGATTATCCTCGCCGCAAGCGCGATTGGCACTCTTTGTGCCGACGATAATGTTGCAAATAGTAATCCCGGCGGGTTACCGGCCGAGTATCCGCGATCGGGTCGCCGGGAATTGTCCGTCTGTTACTTTCCATTTCACGAACTTCGGCGGAAAGCCCGTGCAGCCCGGAAGAAAAACTTCAAGGATTTATCAGAAACAGGAAGGTCGGCGGCGCGCAGACTGAAACAAGGGAGTTGCAATGTCCAAGACCGTTTCCTATACGCAGTGGTTTCTGGAACCGTACTCGATCGGCATGAAGCTGCGCACACTGCGCACCCAGAAGCGGCTTACACTCTCCCGGCTGGCCACCGAGACCGGGTTGTCGACCGGACTGCTCTCCAAATTGGAGACGGACCGGATGGTTCCCACGCTGCCCACGCTCGCCACTATCTGCCGGGTTTATGGCGTGGGCCTGGGCTACTTTTTTTCAGAGTCCGCGCGGCATACGCTCTCCATCACACGCAAGGCCCATCTGGAGGGCGAAGGCCGCGGCGTGGAGCCGGTGAAGTACACCCCGCTGAACTCGGTGACCGAAGGCGCGCCGCTGATGGCGCAGATGATCGAGTTCTCTCCGGGTGGCGCCACCAGCGCCATGGAAAGTCTGCGCGAGACCAGCGGCCTGGTGTATGTGCTGGAGGGAAGGCTTCAGGTGGAGGCGGGCGGGATGCAGGAGGTTCTGGAGGCCGGCGACTGCGCTTACATGGAGAGCGCGCTGGCCCTGGCCTGGAGCGCGGCCGGGAAGCACCGCTGCCGAATACTGGCGGTGACGCCGACCGTAGCGCGCCCGCAGGCATGAGTGGGTCAGAGTGATCCCAGCCTTGTCCTACCCCGATGTCCGGCCTCGTCAATTTCGGTTGTCGGCATATTTCACTCTCCCAATACCCTCTTGAAAATCGCCTCCACATGGCCCAACTGCCGGGTATGGTCGAACGTCTGTCGCAGCTTTTCCGGCCTGAGCAACGATGCGATCGTTGCATCCTTGTTTACTTCATCGCGGAAGACCAAATCTTCCTTCCAAGCCCGCATTGCGTGGGCCTGCACCAGCCGGTAAGCCTCCTCGCGCAGCATCCCCGCCTCGGCTAAGTCGAGCAATAACTGCCCGCTGAATATCAACCCGCCGGTGCTTTCCAGGTTCTTCTTCATGCGCTCGGGATAAACCAGCAGGCGGTCGATCAGGTCGGTCGCTTTGGCCAGCAGATAGTCCACCAATATCGTCGAATCCGGAAAGATCACCCGCTCCACCGAAGAGTGCGAAATGTCCCGCTCATGCCACAGCGCGATATTCTCAAACGCCGCCTGCGCATTGCCGCGCAGCACCCGCGCCAGTCCGCTGATCTGCTCGCTTGTGATCGGATTCTTCTTGTGCGGCATCGCCGAAGAGCCCTTCTGCTTCTCGCTGAAGTACTCCTGCGCCTCGCGCACCTCGGTCCGTTGCAAGTGCCGCACCTCGACCGCAATCTTGTCCAGTGTGCTAGCGATAATCGCCAGCGTCGAGATATACGCGGCGTGACGGTCGCGCTGAATCACCTGCGTAGCCACCGGCGCCGGTTTCAACCCCAGCCGCGCGCATATCCTTTCCTCGTGTTCAGGTTTGAGGTGACCGAAAGTGCCCACGGCACCCGAGAGCTTGCCCACGCGCATATCCTCGGCAGCCGCATCGAACCGCGCCAAATTGCGCTCCATCTCGGCGTACCAGTTGAGCAACTTGAGGCCGAAGGTGGTCGGCTCGGCATGAATCCCGTGGGTGCGGCCTATGGTGGGCGTGTGCTTGAACTCGATGGCCCTGCGCTTGAGCGCGTCCAGCAGTTCGATGAGGCCCGCGCGGATCAGCGACGAAGCCTCTTTCACTTGCAGTGCCTGCGCCGTGTCCACAATGTCGTTCGAGGTCAGCCCGTAGTGCAGCCACCGCGACTCGGCCCCGAGGCCCTGCGCGTTCAGCCTCTCGGCCACAGCCGTCGTGAAGGCGATCACGTCGTGCTTCACCTCCGCCTCGATCTCCTGAATGCGAGAGACGGAGAAGCCGGCCTTGGTGGCGATGGCCTCGGCTGCGGCAACGGGAATCACGCCGTCCTCGGCCAGCACACTGCTCGCCGCCGACTCGACCTCAAGCCAACAACGGTACTTGTTCTCTTCCGTCCAGATGTGGCCCATCGCCGGGCGAGTGTAGCGGTCTATCAAGGCGAACTCCTTGCCAGAGCCGCATTCCGCGGCCCTGCCCCAACTCTCGATTGTACGAGCAACCCCTCCGTGCCTCCGTGCCCCATCCATTCCGCGCTCTTTGCGGAATGGGTGGGATACCACGAACCCCGACCAGCCTCATCCCCGCACAATCCCCAACCGTTCGTGCAGCTCATCCACCAGCAGCCCCCGTCCCGGCTTGTAGGGCTGAAACCACTCGCCGTCGATCACCAGTTGCGGAACGGCCCGCTTCCCCACCCGCCGCACCACCTCGGCCGAGGCCTCCCGGTCGCGGTCCACATCGATCTCGGTGTACTCGATCCCGTGCGACTCAAGAAACTTCCGCGCCGCCCGGCAATCTCCGCACCAAGAGACGCCATACATTTGCACGTTCATGCGATCATTCTACGCGGGTTTTTACTGCTACGATCAGGAAGAATGACCGCCAACGAGATCAAAGCGCTGTTACGGCTCGAACCGCACCCGGTCGAGGGCGGCTTCTTCCGCCAGACCTACGCCGCCAGTGAGAGAGTCGAGCTTCCGCGCGGCTCGCGCTCCGTCGGCACCGCCATCTACTACCTGCTGGAGGCGGGAACCTTCTCCGAGATGCACGTCCTTGCATCCGACGAAATCTTCCACTTCTATCTCGGCGACCCGGTCGAGATGCTCCAGCTCTTCCCCGATGGCCGCTCCGCTGTCTTCACGCTTGGCCCCGGTCTGGCGGCTGGCCAGCACGTCCAACTCGTCGTCCCCGCCGGAGTCTGGCAAGGCACACGCCTTCTCGGCAACGGCAAACTCGCGTTGTTGGGATGCACAGTTACACCGGGGTTTGATTTTGAGGATTATCGGAGCGCGCCCGCCGACGAACTCATCATTAAGTGGCCGGGCGAGGCAGAGCGCATACGGACCTTGACGCGCAAGTAGCGGATTTTCAATCACAATCTGGGCATTTAGGTAGATGTTTAGGCGAGAATATTGTGTCGCCACGTTTCTCAGCCACAGTGCTGTATTGGTCGGTCCCTTCTCCTTTTACAAGGAACGAGATTTGCGCACCAAACCCAATCTGCTGGAGACATTCAACGCACTTGTATGGCCGACCTGCTTCGAGCAGAACAAACTCATTAAAGCATTCTCTGTGCCATTCAGCGTCCAACGACGTGAACGCGGGAGTTATCGCGTTATACCATGGGCCTCGGAGCATCTGAACGACGGGTGCGCCGTATTCAATGTTTACATCACATTTAGCGCAAATATGCTTCACATTTCCCTCCATATCGACGGTCGAAGCAGCGGGAACAGTTCACGAGAAGTGGGCCGATGATACCAAAGTCTCTACCGCCGCTCCCGAAAGAAACTCCGCAATAACTCCCCAGACTCCTCAGCAAGAATCCCCTGCTCCACCAGCATCTGGTGATTGAGCTGCGGATGGTTAAGCACCGCAAGCACCGACCCCGCCGCTCCCGCCTTCGGATCGCTAGCAGCAAAGACCAGCCGATCCAGCCGCGCATGAATCATCGCTCCCGCGCACATCGCGCACGGCTCCAGAGTTACATAGAGCGTGCAGTCGGGCAGTCGGTAGTTGCCCAGCGCCGCGGCCGCCGCGCGCAGGGCCACAATCTCCGCGTGCGCCGTCGGGTCCAGGTCGCGCATCACGCGATTCTGCCCGCGCGCTAGAATAGCTCCCTCGCGCACTGCCACCGCGCCAATCGGCACCTCGCCGGCCTCACCGGCGAGCCGAGCTTCATCGAGCGCGGCTTGCATGGAGTCAGAATCGGTCACGCGAGAATTCCGCCTGCGCGCAGGTGTTTGAAGTTGATCCCTGCCAAACCACGAGAATTGAGCAAGCTCGCCAAACGCCAATCTATCGTCAGAATCAAATGATTGGATGCTAGACGCGTAAGTGCTGCGTCGGTAAGACCAAATTCGACCGAGCCTGGATCTGTCATGATCGTGGAAGCTGGTTCGTAGAATTCCGGGATCAACGCAACGCCATGAGAAATATGAAGACTCCATGCGGGCTTTCTCCAAGACGGCAATGCGTTGGCGAGATTAGATACTTCGGTGAGCACGTGAGGGGTTGTCCGCAATTCTCCGAGTGCTGCAAGTGTTTCGCCAAGAATGAATGTATCGCTCGGACCGAAGGCGTTCAATCGCTTAAAGGTCTTGACTAAAGATGGATCGAAACTCGCGCACCAATGCAAAAGGAGGAGGTTGGAGTCAAGGACAACCGGCCAGCCAAGGAATGGGACAAGCGCTGGGTGGTTCTGCGGGCTCATGCAGCGTACTGCTTGATTGCGATGAGCCGACCGTCTTCGGCGTCTAATGTGACAATCTTAGCAACTCGCTTGAACCCAAATGGCGTAACCTGTTGGCCGAGAAACTTCGCAGTCTCCGGATCGGCAACGCTGAAGGTCAATTTCCATGCTGGCAGCTTGGCCCCTTCTGCTGTCTCAAACGCCCCTGACTCAACCTCTTCCAGGCGTATGTCCTGTGTCCCAGCGAGATCGGGCATGATCTCCTGGATATAGCCGAGGGCTTTCTGTGTCGCTTCACGCGGGTTCAACATTACCTGGCTCCCCCTGACTGAATTCTACCGCGAAAAAGCCTCAACTGCCGCGGGCTGCTGCTGGGTCATGCAATGCAGCGTACCCAGACCCCAAACCAGATCCACGCAGTGAATGCCGATCACCTCGCGCCCCGGAAAGACCTCGGCCAGCGTGTTCAGCGCCACGCGGTCGTTTGCGTCGTGGAAGGTAGGAACCAGCACCAGCCCATTCGCAATATAAAAGTTGGCATAACTCGCCGGCAGACGCTGCCCGCGAAAAACCACCGGTCGCGGCAGCGGCAGCTCGACTAAGTCGAATTGCTTTCCGTCGAGCATGCGCGCGGCCCTCAGTCGCTCAAGATTCTCAGCCAGCGGCGCGTGGTTCGGATCGCTCGTCTTCGGCTCAATGCAAGTTACAATCGTCTCCCGCCCCACAAACCGGCTGATGTCGTCAATGTGCCCGTGTGTGTCGTCGCCGGCTATTCCGCGATTGAGCCAAATCACCTGATCGATGCCAAGATACTCGTAAAACGCCCGCTCCAGTTTTGCGCGGCTGACGCCGGGATTGCGCGCTTGCACCTCGCTGAGCAGGCACTCCTCGGTCGTGAGCAGAATTCCCGCCCCATTCGTGTCGATTGAGCCGCCTTCAAGCACTAAACGCCACAAGGCCCCATCGGCTAACTCAATCGTCGGTTGCCACTCCTGCAAGCCGAGCAACTCGGTAACTCGCCCCGGGAACAGATCGTCAAGCGGCCAGTCGGCGTACTTGGCCCAAGCATTGAAGCGCCAGTTAGTAACAGCAACCTGGCCCTCGCCGTTCCGCACAAAGACCGGCCCCGAGTCGCGCGTCCAACTGCGATTGGTGGTCCATAAGTGGAAACTAACTTGTTCGAGATTCGCTCCCGCCCGCCCCAAAATTCCCTCGGTGCGCTGTTGCGCCTTCGCATCCTCAACCAGCAGATGCACCCGCTCCCGCGCGGCCAGCAGGCGCACAATCTCCGCATAGACCCACGGAATAGCCAGAAACTTCCCCGGCCAATCCTCGGGATTATGCGGCCATGCCAGCCATGTTGCCTCATGAGGCTCCCACTCGGCGGGCATCCGATAGCCCAACTCTCGCGGCGTATTGTCGGACGGCGAAGAAATAGGCATTGCTACTTATGATCTCCATCCGCGGGCCATGCATTCACCGGATCGAGAAACCGCTTGGCGATCGGCTTATAAGCGTCGATGCGGCGGTCGCGCAGAAACGGCCAGTTGCGCCGCGTCTCTTCTATAAGTCCTATATCTATTTCGCCGATCGAAATCTCTTCGCCATCGCGCGAGGCCTGGGCGATTACGCGGCCAAAGGGATCGGCCAGGAAGCTGCCACCCCAGAACTCGATGCCCGCTCCTTCGCTGCGGTTGCCGAGAACGTCGCCCTGCTCCACGCCGACGCGATTCACCGCGGCCACATAGACCCCGTTGGCGATCGCATGCGCCCTCTGGACGGTCTGCCAGGCATCGTACTGCGCCGCGCCAAACTCATCCTTCTCCGCCGGATGCCAACCGATCGCCGTAGGATAGAAGATCACCTCCGCGCCTTTCAGCGCGGTCAGCCGCGCCGCTTCGGGGTACCACTGATCCCAGCAGACCAGCGTACCTATGCGGCCAAAGGCTGTATCGACGGCCTGAAATCCCAGATCGCCCGGCGTGAAGTAATACTTTTCGTAGTAGAGCGGATCGTCGGGAATGTGCATCTTGCGATAGACTCCGGCGATAGCTCCGTCGGAGTTCAAAGTAACTGTCGTGTTGTGATAAAGTCCCGGCGCGCGACGCTCGAAGAGCGAAGCGACAATAGCGACCCGCGCCTCGCGCGCCACCTCGCCCAGCCGCGCTGTCGCGGGTCCGGGGATCGGCTCGGCCAGGTCGAAGAGGCGCAAATCCTCGCGCTGACAAAAGTATTGCGCCTCAAACAACTCCGGCAGGCATACGATCTTCGCGCCTCGCCCCGCCGCCTCCCGTATGCGCTCGACCGCCGTGGCGAAGTTAGCCTCCGGGTCCGCGCCCATGCGCATCTGCACCAGTCCCACTTTGTACTTGCGCGAATCCATCATAAGTATTTCCCAAGTCTTTATGCTCACGCGGAAGCAAGGCCAACCCGCCGGCGGCATTGGCCTCGAGCATTCGTGGCAGGAAATCCCTACTCTTCCAGAATCAACACCGCGGCGGCTATGGTCGTGGTCCACAGTTCGCGCTTGTCGCCCACCGCCGACTGAGTGATATTGCTGGTTCGGACGATCTTGTTCGAGATGCGGTAAATCTCCTTCTTCTCGTCCCAACTCTTGTCCGGGTCGAATTCCACATCCAGCGTCGTGGCCAGCATCTCCGCGGCCAGTTCCTCGGCGTACTCGCCAGCCTGTTCCTCGCTCTGGCCGAAGCTGTGGTGCTCGCTCAAGTAGCCGTAGGTGTTCTGGTCGGCTGGAATGGCCACGCCGATGCTTGAAACCACCAGCCGGTGAGGCTCGCGCGTTGCGTTCTCCGCGATGACCGCAAAGACCACCTCGCCGTGGCTCAGGTAGGTCAGGCCTTCCTTGCGCGTTATAACTTTGCACTGCGGCGGAAAAATGGAAGAGACGCGCACCAGATTCTGCGAGGCGATGCCCGCATCCCGAAGCGCCATCTCAAAGCTGGTTAAACGTTCCTTGTGCCTGCCAACGCCCTTGGTAAAGAAAATCTTCTTCGGGACCATGCTTTTTCCCAATTTCTATGTACCCTCCATGGATTGACGCTCTTGAATTTCGCGCACTTCCCGAATGAGTCTATCGCATCCGGGCGGCTTGCAACAGTGTCCGCGCGGAATTCATCCGCTGTTCATACGCCGGACGGCATATGCCTCAAATGGCCGCGGCATTCCCATCCGGACTTCCGCGGCGTGCAGCCAGATGGGCAGTGACGGGTTCGGCCTATCGATCTGGCAGCCCTCTTCCCGAATCCCCATGAGTATCGGGATTTCCGTGCTTCTCTATGTTTCGCTCGATCTGGACAGCGTATCTACTGGCGGACACTCTCAAACCTCATGCTCCGATACGCGCTCCGAGATACGCCTTCAATCGCCATCAAAGTCTTTCATTGGCGCGCCGACACATGGCTCAGGGAAGCGCCATATCGTTGCGACCTACTTCTGTCGCAAAGATGGGAGAGCGCGAACCTCGGTCCACGCGCGCATCCGCGTTGGGCACATACCCATCGTCGGCACTCGGTGCGTGTGCGCGGCAACGCCCAGGGGATGTGCAATCCGATGTTCGGTATCCTGGCCGCTGTTGGAGATTTGCAACAGGCTGCGGATCGGCATCTTAGCGAGGCACAGCCGCCGAGTTGGCTTGGGCCTCCCAGCGCCAAGATCGCGGC
>CAZMHC010000017.1:10295-42488 GCA_964565955.1 uncultured Occallatibacter sp. | reverse complement strand
CGTGGGTGAACTCGAAGGTGGTGCGCGTGTAGTAGTCCAGCCCGCGCACCAGCCGATGATTGCGCGTATACGGCACCCCCGCCGCGTCCAGCGCCGCCGTGACCGCGGCAAAGTGATTCTTCGACTCCCCGTCCAGCGAGTCGGCAATAACCGGCAGCGCGTCGATGATCGGCTGATCTTCGGGAACCTTGCAGTCCAGCACCCGTAGCGGATTGGTGACGGCGCGGCGCTGGCAATCGGCGCACAACTGGCCGGCGACCGGGGCAAGCGCCGCCCGAAGCGCCTGATTGTAACGCTCACGGTCCGCGGCGGAGCCGACGGAGTTCAGATGCAGCGTCCAGCCGGCGATGCCCAGCTCGTCAAGCAGCGTGGCCAGCATCTCCAAAACTTCCGCGTCGCGCAGCGGCGATTCGCTGCCCGCCGAGGGCGGCCCGATCACCTCCGCGCCGATCTGCGAGAACTGCCGGTAGCGGCCCTTCTGCGGCCGCTCGCGGCGGAATTGCGGGCCGATGTAGTAGAGCTTCTGGAGTTGGCCGGTTTCGCCCAGCTTATTCTCAATGTAGGAACGGACGACGCCGGCGGTGTTCTCGGGGCGTAGGGTGAGGGACTGGCGCGAGGCAAAAAAATTCCCTGGCACGGGGTATACCGCAATATCTCTATGAATCTGAATCTCTACCGGGATACCCTCCGATCCGATATCGGCTGGATGGACGAGAAGACCACGTACATTGTATGCCGTGCAATTCTGACGATTACGATATTCATCGATCGCCGTAGCGAGAGATTGACACGCTACCGCAGTGGCATTCTCTACAAAACAAACCAGAGTAAATCCGCCATCTGAATTCTGGTACACAGCATCCGCATCAGATTTCTCTTGAGGAAGATGAGTATTTCGTACCCAACCTGGATGTTTCGATCTGGCATCTGTCAACCAGCTTCTACTTAAAGAGACCTTGTCAAAGCGTCCTCGATCTTCCCATGTGTACATCTCCTTGGAGACGATGTCGGTCTCCTCGCCGACGCCGCGAGCGAAGAGGCCAGTGTCCTCGAAGATGGGGGTGCGAATCTCGCCGAAGTTGTAGCGGGCAAAGACGGAGCGGGCGGTGGCCTCGATGCGGTTCCAAAGCGCCGTCTCCGGCGGCAGAAGGTCGCGTGTGCCGCGAACGGCTTTCAGTGTGTGGCTCATGGCGATGACCTTTTTCCCAACTTACTAGTACTACAGTTGTATATCTGGATTTCGGCTGAGATTGGCAAAGGCCCGGGCCTAAAGGCCCAACATTTTGGTATCAATTTCAGAGGCCTGAAGGTCTCCGCTCCCTCCGATCTCGCAATCTACAACTGTAGTACTAGGATACAAGGTGGGAGCGACGATCCTTGATGCAGTTTCAGCCTAAAGAACGGAACGAACGAGTCAAGTCCTGAATGTTCGGGCGAATTCCCCAGGGCAGTGTCGTGTCACCAAAATGGCTAGACTGTGCATGGGCATAGCAAACCGCAGGTTCTTCGACTCAGTCTGGCGCAAAAAGCCGCGCCAGACTTCGCTCAGAATGACAACTGGTTGTAGAGCCGTTTGAGAAACGGCGCACCAATCAAGTCCTGAATGTTCGGGCGAATTCCCCAGGGCAGTGTCGTGTCACCAAAATGGCTAGACTGTGCATGGGCATAGCAAACCGCAGGTTCTTCGACTCAGTCTGGCGCAAAAAGCCGCGCCAGACTTCGCTCAGAATGACAACTGGTTGTAGAGCCGTTTGAGAAACGGCGCACCAATCAAGTCCTGAATGTTCGGGCGAATTCCCCAGGGCAGTGTCGTGTCACCAAAATGGCTAGACTGTGCATGGGCATAGCAAACCGCAGGTTCTTCGACTCAGTCTGGCGCAAAAAGCCGCGCCAGACTTCGCTCAGAATGACAACTGGTTGTAGAGCCGTTTGAGAAACGGCGCACCAAGTCGATTATTCGGAGCCCAAAAATCGGGATACGCGGCGCCGGTTCGCTTAGCGCTTCAGTCTGAAGGCACGGCTTCGAGTAGGTTCACGGCTCATTGACGATCAGCACGACGCGGCCCACAATCAGGTCGCTGGGGGAAATATCGGGGTCGATTTCGATTAGATCCACCGGGAAGGCGATGGAGTGCGGGCGCAGCACGAGGCGGCTGGAGACAAAATCCACGTAGCGCAGTGTGAGGTGGGCGCCGTGGCGGACCGCATAGAGGTTGGGACGGTCGGAGCGATAGGGCATCAGGGAGGTGTAGTGGCGGTCGATGAGGGCGATGGCCTCGGGCAGTACGAGCGGTTGCATGGGCAGGGCATCGGCAGCCGGCACACGCACGGCGACAAATCGCTCCCAGGCGCGGCGAGGGGCGGCGACGCGGGCGCGCACGGACTGAAGGATGCCTGCCGGCAACTGAAGCATGGCCTGGGTGGCCGAGGCGCGGATATACGGCTCGAAGAGCGCGGCGGCGTGGGAGACGATGGGAACGGCGCTGCCTTCCCCGCCGTCGGGCAGGTCGGCGGCTTTCCAGGTGGCGGGCAGCAGTTCGGCGGCCGAGAGATGCTGTGAGGCGAGGATGCGGTCCAGGGCATCGAGCGAAAGTTGCCGGCGGCTATGCAGAAAATTGGAGAGATGCGGTTGGCCGAGGCCGGTCTTCCGGGCTAATAGAGAGACGCTGAGGGTTCCCCGCTGTATCCTGCGCAGCAGTTCCAAGCGGAGCCGTTCATGCATCTGGGTAAAATTCATCTGTGGAAAATTCGCCACCAGCAATGGGAGCGAGCGTTCTCCGTTTTCTCAACGCAAACCTAACAGGGCAGTTCGGCCTACATTCTCCGCGCTTCATGCCGGAATGAAAAGCATGTCGTCTTAAAAGCGTCGGGTGAGATTGACGCAAGAGAACAATGTTTCTAGATTGGCTTTACTTAATCTCGCACAGGTTTGTGGGAAATTTTTTGGGAAACGTTTCATTGCCGAATGCTGAAGGGGTCGCAAAATCATCCCCTGGTGGCGGCAACCGAACAATTGCCGGAGGACGTGGGTCCGGACCGGCGACCCCATTCCCACCTTTGGGCGCTGAATTTGGCACTCAAGGCTACCCGCTGCGGGAATTCCATGATCTGCGCGCCAAGAGCATGACCACAAACGAGGGAATTCGGACGGCAATCACCCACCAGGACGCTAGAAGCCTGGGATGCCGTGGCCGGTTCTCATCACCCCGCGGAACCACGATGACAAAAAAGCACCGTCGGGAGAGGACGCAAACACGGAGATTCAGTCATGGAAATGCGCGTGCAATTGAAAATTTGCGAGGGGTGCGGGAGTCTTTGGTACCGCGCCCAGACTCAAGGGACCGTGTACTGCAAGGGTTGTGAGGAAAAACTGAAGGATTTTCCATCGCCGCAGAGCCGGAAGCGTCGGGGGCGGCCTTCGCGCAAGCTGTTAACCAAGGTATGGGCGGTGGCTGAAGCGGCTGGAGGCGCACAATGAGCGCGGCCGCGTTGCAGTTGCCGATGGCATGGGGAACGAGCAGTGCCCAGGTTGCCTGCCGGGAAGATCGGTGGACGAGAAAAGCGATCGCCGAACCGGTCGCGAAATCGCCCTCTTCCGGGCCGTTGGTCAGTCTTGGCTTTTATCGCAGACACACGGAAAGTATGCTGCGGCGCTATCTTTATGCCTCGATGCAGGTGGGCAGGGCGCCGTCGATCCTGAGCGATCCGATAGCGCGGGGATGGTGCTCGAGTCGCCCGGTTCGCACCTTCGAGGACGCAGTGATCTTCGTCCTGGATGTGGAAGCGTGCCTGAACCGTCTCAATTCGTTGGACCGGCAGATGTTGAGCCGGATCGTGCTGCAGGAGTACACGCAGGCCGAAGCGGCTCAGTTGCTGGGGATGAGCGTCCGCGCCATCTCGTACAAGTTCCCGCAGGCGCTGGACCGGCTGACGGAGAGACTGATGGAGAGCGGGCTTCTGGTTCTGCCGAACTAGGAGTTGGAAGCCAAACAAGGAGGGGAGCGCGATGGGAGCGCTCCTCTTTCGTTGGGTGCGGGAAAGGGGCTATTCGGCAACGTGCGCGCCGGTCTCCGCAATGCGCGCGGGCTTGCGCTCCCCGGTTGCGTAGAGATACCAGCCCAGCCACGCTGGCACGGTCCACAAGTAGAACGGGGAGATGATCCGGACGCCGGCGACCGCTTCGATCATCGCGGCCGCCGCTATCAAACCAAAGGGCAGAAGCGAGCGCCGCGATTCCTCCGCTTTGTACAGTCCAGCCAGAACGGCTGGAAACAGGAGGGTTTCGTCGGTGACATAGCCGTAGGGCGCGCACGCAACGGAGACAATCAGGAGCAACATACCGTGCTCCATCCAGTTCCAGCGCGCGCGCCGCGACAGAAAAAACCAGATTGTCCAAGCGCAGCCGGCGGCTGCCGGCAGGTATTGCAGCCATAGTGCCTGACGGTCAATGAGAAACCGCAGAACCACGCTCCAGGTGGGAATGAAGACATCGGTGAATCTGGTCAAGCGGGCCATTTGCAAGTATTGAGACCAGGCGAGGCGATCGCAATAGAGGGAAAGCGCGCAACTGACAAGCAGGGAGGCGGAGAATCCGGCCAGAATGCCGTAAGCCTTGCGGCTCACCACCCAGAGGAGCAATCCGACAGCCAAGGGCAGAAACAGGTGGGGCTTCAAAGCGCAGGGCAGAAGGGCCGCGCCAGCAAGGAAGGGCCGAGAGTGGTGGAAGTTGAGAAAAAGGACGATGCCGAGGAGCATGAAAATGCAAATCTGGCCGGCCATCAGGCAGACTAGAGTAGGGGCAAAGAAATAGCCGAGCAGGTGGAATCGTCTCGCTGGACGTCCATGCAGGCGCCAAAGAAGCCAGATAGAAAGCGAAAGACAGATCAGAAGGGCCTGTTCCCATAAAATGAGGCCGGTCTTGGTTCCCACCCAGCCGAGCGGCAGTGCCGCGTAGAGAGCCACCGGCGGGCTGAGCGAGACGAGCGGATTGTTGCCATAGAATCCGACGGAACGCTCGACGCGCAGTACGGCGACGATATCGTAGGGATTGGCGCCATGCGCCATTTGCTGGCCGGCGGCCCAGTATTCGATGAAATCCCGTTGGGTGGCGTCGTTGTCTCTCAGCCCGGCAACCAGGATACAGGTTACGAAACAAAATCCGGCAAAGACGATACAGCCCGCGGCAAAGGTCCGCAATGGACTCTTATTCATCGGTCGGCTCCCCGTCTCTTGACGAGAAGGCCCTGGGGCCCACTGCTGCGCGGCAAAGGAGGATTCGGCAGGATCGTTGCAAGGAAAATTCTTTCATTTGCAATTACTGTAGTCGAAAGAAGAGCGGCAGTCCATTGCGAACGTATGGAAGACAGAAAGATGGCAGCGGCGCGCATCGCGGAATATCGCCAGAAGGGAAGCATAGGGGGCTATGGAGCGGCAGTTATAAAATCGAACTTCCTGGGCAGAGATACTAGCGGGAAAAAGCGGAAGAAGGGGAGCCATTCGTCATGGAATTGGCTCCCCTTCGTGTCGGTTCACTTATCGGTCAGCGCTTCCACGCCGGGGAGTTTCTTGCCTTCGAGGAATTCGAGGCTGGCACCGCCGCCGGTGGAGATATGGGTGATCTGGTCGGCGACGCCGGCCTGGTTGATGGCGCTCACCGAGTCGCCGCCGCCGATGATGGAGATAGCGTCCTTGTTAGCCGCAACAGCCCGGGCGATGGCGTTGGTGCCGACGGCGAAGCGGGGAAACTCGAAGACGCCGGCGGGGCCGTTCCATACGATGGTGCGGGCGGTCGAAACCACTGCCTCGATGGCCGCGATGGACTTGGGACCGATGTCCAAGCCCTGCCACTCGGCGGGGAAGTTGAGCGAGCAATCCCATGTCTGCGTTTTGGCGTCGGGCGTGAAGTTATCGGCCAGAATGTTATCGACCGGCAAAAGGAGGTTGACGCCTTTGGCCTTTGCCTTGTCGAGGGCCGCTTTGGCCATGTCGATCTTGTCTTCCTCGACGAGCGATCGTCCGGTAGTCACTCCGAGAGCGCGCTGGAAGGTGTAAGCCATGCCGCCGACGATGACCAGCGTATCGACTTTATCGAGCAAGTTATCGATGACGTCGATCTTGCCTGAGATTTTGGAGCCGCCGATGATAGCCACGAAGGGTTTTTCGGGGGCTTCGAGCGCCTTGCCGAGATAGGTTATCTCCTTTTCCATGAGCAGGCCGGCGACGGCGGGCTTGAGGAAGTGAGTTATCCCCTCGGTGGAAGCGTGGGCGCGATGGGCGCTTCCGAAGGCGTCGTTGACGTAGACCTCGGCCAGCGAGGCCAGCGCCTTGGAGAAAGCGGGATCGTTGGCCTCTTCTTCGGCATGGTAGCGCAGGTTTTCCAGCAGCAGCACCTGGCCGGATTCAAGCTGGCGAGATAACTCGGAGGCCAACTCGCCCACGCAGTCCGGAGCGAAGGCCACATTGACGCTTTCGCCCAATTCCTTGTCGAGCAGGGCGCGCAGGCGGTCCACTACCGGACGCAGCGAATACTTTGGGTTGGGCTTGCCCTTGGGACGGCCCAGATGCGAAGCCAGGATCACCTTGGCCTTGCGCTGGAGCGCGTATTCGATGGTGGGCAGCGTGGCCACGATGCGAGTGTCGTCGGTGATCGCCGAGCCGTCCTCGGTGAGGGGCACGTTGAAATCGACGCGGATGAAGACCCGCTTGTTGGCCAGTTCGATGTCGCGAATGGAGAGTTTGGGCATGGCGCGAAAACCTTTCTTTGGGACTCGAAGAACAGGGACTTAGGGACTAGGGACTAGGGACTTAGGCTTCTACAACGGCTTCCATCTCGATTTCAACACACCATTTTGGATTGAGCAGAGTGGCGGCGACCATGGTGCTGGCGGGGCGAATGGCGGCGAAGAACTCGCCATGAACGCGGCCCACTGCCTCCCAGTCCTCGGCATGAGCCAGAAAGATACGGGTGCGGACGACGTCGTTGAAGGAAGCGCCGGCTTGGGCGAGGGCGGCGGCGGCGATCTCAAAGACGCGGCGGGTCTGGCCGGCAGCGTCCAGATTGTCAGCGCCGACCGGGCCTGTGCCGGAGAGATGAACGGTATTGCCCACGCGCACGGCGCGCGAGAAACCGATGATGGGTTCGTAGGGAGAAGTACCGGGAATGTTTTTGCGCATAGTGGTTATCAGGGGGCAGAATAGGAAATCAGTGGCCAGGGATCGAAAAAAACCGACCGCTGACCACTGTTCGCTGTCAAACGTTACAGGCCCTTCTTTACGAGGAAGCCGATCAGGTCGACGACGCGGTTGGAGTAGCCCCACTCGTTGTCGTACCAACTGAGCACCTTGACGCTGTTGCCGACCACCTTTGTCAGAGGCGCGTCCACGATGGAGGAAAGCGGGTTGCCCTTGTAGTCGGAGCTTACCAGCAGGTTGGTATCGTAGCCGAGGATGCCCTTCAGCTCGCCCTCGGAGGCGGCCTTGAGAGCGGCGTTCAAGCTCTCGGCGGTGGTGGGCTTCTCGGCAATGTAGGTGAGATCGACGATGGAGACGTTGGGGGTGGGGACGCGGATGGCGAAGCCGTCCAGCTTGCCGGCGGTCTCCGGGATGACCAGCTTGAGGGCCTTGGCGGCGCCGGTGGAGCTGGGGATCATGCTGAGGGCGGCGGCGCGGGCGCGGCGCAGGTCCTTGTGCGGGAAGTCCAGGATCACCTGATCGTTGGTGTAGCTGTGGATGGTGGTCATGATGCCGCTCACCAGTCCGGTGGTCTCCAGGATGACCTTGACGACCGGCGCCAGGCAGTTGGTGGTGCAACTGGCGTTGGAGATGACGTTGTGCTTGGAGGCATCGTACTTGTCCTGATTTACGCCCAATACGATGGTGAGGTCTTCGTTGGTGGCCGGAGCGGAGATGACGACCTTCTTTACGGTTGCGCCCAGATGCGCCTTGGCTTTGGCGGCATCGGTGAAGATGCCGGTCGATTCGACCACGATCTGCGCTCCAACCTCTGCCCAGGGCAGTTTGGCGGGGTCGCGTTCGGCCCAAACCTTGATCTTCTTGCCGTCGACGGAGATGAAATCGTCGCCGTGTCCGATCTCGTTTTTCAGATTGCCCAGGATCGAGTCGTACTTGAGTAGGTGAGCCAGGATTGCTGGACTGGTCAAGTCGTTGACGGCGACAAAATCGATCTCGGGTTGCCCGAGCGCGGCGCGCAAAACGTTGCGGCCAATGCGGCCGAAGCCGTTGATACCAACCTTAACTGCCATTTCGTGTGTTCTCCTTCAAAATTGGTAAAGCTGCGGTTTTGAACTGTTGCGGTTTGAGCTTGCGGCTTGCGAGAGCCTTTCGCGTTCGCTGGATGTTCCCAAAAAGACGCTTCCACCAAACCCCTGATCTTAACACTCCAGGCGGCGGGCGCGAAGCAACCCAGGCGTTATTTGTATTTGGAACCGGAATTCCTTCCAGCGGTATTTTCCCGCTCCCGGCGCGGCATCGTATGTGACGAGATGCACAGCATTTGCGGCTCCCTCGGCAAGTATGGTATTCCGGTATCAGTATGCAGTTGTTGAAGGCGGCATGAGAAAACGCACCGGACGCGCACCGAATATCTCTGAATCGACCGGCAAGATCGGCCAGGAACTTCCATCGAATCAACTGGCTCCGCTGGTACCGCTGTACCCGGACGCGCAGGCCCCGCAATTCCGCAACAGGCCATCGGAGGAACCGGCAAGGCAGCCTTACGTGCCCCCCTCCGCAAAGCCGGAACGGCCGGCAAGACAGGATCGGCCGGAGCGGCGAGCGTGGAATGAAGGGTCCGGGGCGGGCCGCTTCGAGCTGGAGACGCAGCCGGAGTTGCCCTCGATGCCTCCGCCGGAGGCCGAACGCTCCCCCGAAGCCCCTAAGGGATACGTGGTGCTGGCCATCGGGCTGCCCGGCTCCGGCAAGACCACTTGGTTCCGGCGGCGCGGAGTTACGCCGCTGTCCAGCGATATGCTGCGCGGGATTCTCTTCGACGACGTGGAGGAGCAGCGCTACCAGGGGCTGGTATTTTCCACGTTGCGCTCGATGCTCAAGGCCCGTCTGATTGCCCATATGCCGTGGAACTATGTGGATGCCACCAACCTCTCCAGCCACGAGCGCAGCCAATGGATCAAGATGGCCAAGAGCTTCGGCTACGAGGTGCAGGGAGTCTTCTTCGACGTGCCGCTGGAAGTTTGCCTGGAGCGCAACAGCCAGCGGGATCGCGCTGTGAACGAAGAGGCCATGCGCAAGATGTCCGAACGGCTCAAGCCGCCGGTCTTTGAAGAAGGCTTCGCCAAGATCACCGTGGTGCGGGTGAAGAGCGCTAACTAGCGATCTGTGACAAATGCAGATTTCCAAGATCCGAGAATTGAACTTGGAAAATCTGCAATTGGTTTTGCGCATATTTTCGAACGCTGTTGTAAATGTTTGTCCTAGCGGGGCTCAAGGGAGCGAATCTCATGCTGGAACAATGGGAAACGCACGAATGCTGGGTCGCTCACTTCGATATTCTTGGGTTTAAATCACTCCTGGATCAAGGGTGGATGAAGGTTAAAACTGTACTGTCGCAGTCAAAGATAGACGAGGTTATTGAATCCATAAATGATATGCCAGCATTGCATCGCGAGCATATCGACTACTTGTTTTACGCAGATACCTTTATCTTTTATTCCAAGTCGGATCAAGTTAAAGATTATCCTTCAATGCTCTCCGTTGCACAGAGGTTTATTCGTAAATGCATCTCCATCAAACTTCCCATCAGAGGCGCGATCTCTTTTGGCGAATTGATCTTTGGGCATGAAAAGAGAATTTTGATGGGGGAGGCTTTTCTTGAAAGCTATGAGTATACCGAAGATCAGAATTGGCTGGGGCTTCTCTTGACGCCTTCTGCAAGTAGAAAGGTGTTCGAGTATTCTCTGAACCCATTGCACCATTCTTACATTAATCAGGATATTCCATTGAAGCGGGATCCGAAATTCAACCCGGATGTTTTTGCGTATACCTTTTGTGATGGCATTACCAACTTTTCCAACCCCTTGCTTGGCGATTTGGACGAAATGCTGAAAACCGCACCCGCCTCAGAAAAGGCGAAATACGAGAACACGATCGAATTCATCAAGAAATACGATAGAAGGCTTGCGAATCAAAACATATAAGCTTTGTCCGAGCAGCCCGACTCGCGGCGCGAGTTATGTCGAAAATGAACGTCAAACGACGACTGATTCCATTGTTGTTACAAGCCGTTCATAGGAGTGGACGGGTCTCCGGCAAATAAATGAAAAAACATTAACGAGGAATTACCCATGACCAGTTCCCCAGTGACTTCCCCCGCCATTGAACCCTGGCTACGCGGCACCCATTCCGAAGTTTCAGCAGTGGGCCGTGCCGTGCTGCACACGCTCGATCTGGCGCTCGGAGACCTGACCGCATGGACTGCCGGCCTGACCGATGCCGAGATTCACACGCAACCGCTCGTTCTGCCAGCGATAGCCTTCCATCAGCGCCATGTTGCCCGCTCTGTAGACCGGCTGTTGAGTTATGCCGAGGGCAACCAGCTTTCCGCCGAGCAGTTAGCCGCGTTCAAGGCGTAGCAGACGGGCGAAGAAACGCGGACCGCGCTGCTGACCGAGGTTGAAGCGTCTTTCAGCAATGCGGCGGGTCGGGTGCGCGCGCTGGCTACGGATGACTTGGACGCGTTTCGCGGCATAGGCCGCCGACCTACGTCACCGGGTCAAGCAACTGACAAGGCGTAACACCAGTCCGGTATGCTCGCGGCCTGCAAGGCCGTTTCCGGATTCTCGCGGAGAATCCGCGAATGGGCCGCGCCTGCGATTCCAGCAGTCCTGGATTGCACAGACACGAACAAGGCAAGCACGTCGTGTTTTACCGGCTGAAACCGGGCGGAATTCGCATCGCGCGCATCCTGCATCAGCGGATGGTCCCGGCCAAGTCGCGCTTCGAGCAGTGAAGACTCCGAACTTGGCGAAGTTTTCCAATCTTTTTATACTCGAGATTGAGGTGCTCCCATGCCGGCGCGAACGTTATTTTGACCGAGGAGTTGGATCAATTGATGGCTTCCAGTGTGGTGAATCAGAAGTTCGTTGAATCATTCGGCGGTGAAAACGCGGGTCCTTCGACTGCGTTTGGCGCAAAAAACGCGCCAATCTCCGCTCAGGATGACAGGTTTGTTTTGCAATGAACTTTAGACTCAGGACACTAGTACTACAGTTGTATATCTGGATTTCGGCTGAGATTGGCAAAGGCCCGGGCCTAAAGGCCCAACATTTTGGTATCAATTTCAGAGGCCTGAGGCCTCTGCTCCCTCCGATCTCGCAATCTACAACTGTAGTACTAGTCTGGTCCGTGCTGTTCGGGCTGTTGGCCTTTTGGCTGGCGCGCCGCTTCCGGCGCCGGAGGCGTATTGGGATAGTCTTGGGCCTCATGGTCTTTTCGCACTGGGCGCTTGACTGCATCACGCATCCGATGGCACTCCATCTTGCGTGTCGCCAGCCGGCTGGCTTAAGAAAGTGCAATCGAGCATACGAAGGAGTTCGAGGCGGGCGAGGCGATGGAAAGCCGGTTGCCTGCGGTCAATGGCGCTCCGTTTGGGGAATCCAGGTCGGACGGGGGTTGTATGCGGTATTTTTTTGTGAAGTTCGCCGCGGATCGCTCCGATGAAGCGAATATGCCGTACGGAGCGCCCGCTGCTGCCGCACGGCAAAGACTCACGGTCGAATAGGTCGATGGACGATGCCAATTGTCAAGAAGATCAAGATGGCTGCCTCGGCAGTCACGTTCCTGGCGGTAACGGGCGGAACGGCGATGGGCTATCTGGCCGGCCGTGCCGCGGTCTTGCAAATGACGGTGAGCAAGCTCCGTCACTACGCCGCGCAAGCCTTGACCGAGGCGGATTCGGCATCGGTGGAATCGCGCGCCATGCTGGCCGCCATGCGCGCCACGTCGCTGCCCTTTTGCTCGGATGAGGAGATCGCGTCGTTTCGCAATCTGATCTTTCTCTCGGAGTATCTTAAGGAGGCCGGGCGGGTGCGCGACGGTCGGATCGTGTGCTCGGCGATGCTGGGCAGGCTGAGCGCGCCCATCGCGCTGCCGGAGCCGGATTTCATCCAATCGGACGGAACCAGGGTCTACACCAAGCTGGCCCGGTTCCAGGTGGGCGATCTGCGCGTGAGCAGTCTGCAGGACGGGGACTCGTACATCGTTTTCAGCCCGTATATCGATGCGCAACGGGTTCCGGCCCCGATCCAATCGACAATTACGGTGGCCGACGCATCGAATCGAGGACAGGACACGGCCAAAGGCCACTTAGTCGGCGGCAACGGCCCGTCGCGCTTGGAAGCCACAGTCCACGCCACCCTCTGTTCGGATCGCTCCTCGAACTGCGCGACGGAGTCGATCTCGATACCGGAGGCGCTGCGGGCTGGGCGTTGGATACTGTCCGGATGCGCTCTGGCGGGCGGGCTGGCTGGATTGGGGATGGGATTTCTCTTCGCGTTTCTCCAGAAGCGCAATCGAAGCATCGAAAGGCAGCTTCGCCGCGGGATTCGCTTTGGCAGGGTGCGGGTGCTCTATCAGGCGATCGTCGATACGGTGAGCGGTCGCGCGGTGGGCGCGGAGGCCTTGGCGCGTTGGACCGACGAGGACGGCAATGAGGTCGGTCCCGAAGTTTTTGTTCCTGTCGCCGAAGCGCACGGGTTTGCCGGGGCCATCACCAAGCTTGTGGTGCGCCAGGTGTTGCTGGACCTGGGAGAGCAACTCGGCAAAGCTCCGGATTTTCGCGTCAGCATCAACGCGGCGGCGTCGGACATGACCGATCCCCATTTTCTTCCCATGCTCGATCAATCGCTGAAGCGGATTTCGCTTCCCGCGCAAAGTCTTGCGATCGAGATCGCGGAGGGCCCAAGCGCCCGCAACGAGGCGGTGATGGAGACGATTCGGCAGCTTCGGGAACGGGGGCACAGCGTACTGCTGGACGACTTCGGCACCTGCTATTCGAGCCTCTCCTATCTGAGCGCAAACTCCGTGGACGCCATCAAGATCGACAAGCCGTTCGCCCAGGCAATCGGCACTGACGCCGCCAACGCGGCCATTCTTCCGCAGATATTGACCATGGCCGAGGCGCTCAACCTGCAAGTGATTGTGGAAGGAATCGAAACCGCACAGCAGGCTAGTTACTTCACCCAGGCGGGCTGGCCCATTCTGGCCCAGGGCTGGTTCTTCGGATGCCCGGTTCCAGCCGTGGTATTTCGGAAATGGCTGATCGACGAGCGAAAGAAAACGCAGACGGCTTCGGCACAGGCGGCCTGAGAGCCTATCCACGGACGATACAGTTCAAACGCCCTGCCTTGCCGCCGGTTGCAATCCCGACTGATGGCATCTTCGCGAATATCGTAGACCGAATACAAAGCGGCAACGATCTTGAAGTCGCTTCAAGAGACCGCAGCCTTGCCGAAGATGCCGCGATCGCGGCTTGCAATCCACAGAGGTATGATTGACGAGGATGTTTTATTCTCCGTTTTCCGCAACCGGTAAAACCTTTGCCCTTCAATGCGGATCGATGAGGGAACAGCCGTTCGGGAGTTTCATGGAACCGCAAGACGAGCTTGAATCCGGACAGATGGAGACGCTGGCGCAAGTCTTTCGCGAGCAGCTTTTGGCCTGCCTGGAGGAGTGCGCGCGGGGGCGGCGCGGCCTGTTTGCCGGTTACGAGCATCTGGGCGGAGAGGCGGAGGGGAGCGCGTGGCCAGAGGCGGGGCGGCTGCGGGAGTTGGCGTTGGCCTTGCAGACAATCTTTGCGCAGTCGGAAGAGCGGAATCCGTTGTGCGACGAGTTTCTGGACCTATGCTCCATCCACGGCGAAAACGATCCCGGAGAGTCGAAGCTGTCGCGGGCTTTTCTGGATCGGATCGGGAAAGGCGCGGTGGGCGCGCAGCCCGAAGCGGAGAAAAAGCCGTGGTGATTCTGCGCGCATTTCTGGCTCTGACGGCGGGGTTCGCCACCATAACCCTTCTGGTGGCCGCCGTAACGGCGCTGCTGGCCCGGCTGACGCCCGGCTGGGTGAGCGCCGAGGGCGGACTGAGGACCGGTTACGCATTCGTCAACCTCGGCGCCTCGTTTTTGGCCGGCGCGGCCGGCGGCTACATGACCGCAACCGTCGCGGCCGCCAACCCGTTGATTCACGCGCTGGCGCTGGGAATGGTTGTGCTGGCGCTGGCCGCGCTCAGCGCCCTGCAATCGCGGGGCAGGCTGCCGATCTGGTATCAACTTGCGCTTGTGGCGATTGCGCCGCTAGGTGTGCTGGCGGGAGGTCTGGCAACAGTTTGAGCGCCTGGGACCGCGACAGAAACGGTTGGCCAAACCTTTCATCCTTCGGTTGAGTTTCTCCATCGCGGTCTTATGCCCCGACAGCGTTCGATTGCGCCCGCTTTCGCCGCGGATCGCGCGACCGATGCAATCGCTCTTATTCTATCGAGCCATGCCAGATAGCTGACACTCCAAACCGAGCGTTGTCCTCCGGGCTTCGGCAAGCAACCGCGCAGGGAGCGGTCGATGCCATTGACTCTTCGTTTCCCGCGTCGGACCGTCCGGCCATCGCTCGGCTGCATATGCCTCGATCGCTTCCGGTCACCATGTAGAACAGCCGCCCGGTAGACTTGAAGATGTGAACGACATCGAACGCTTCATTCGCCGCCTGCCCAAGGCCGAGCTGCACTTGCATCTCGAAGGCACTATTCTGCCCGCGACGCTGGTGGAACTGAGCGCGCGCCACGATGCCCAGCCGCTCACGCTGGCGGAGGCCGCGACGCTCTATCGCTTCACCGATTTCACCGGCTTTCTCGATGCCTTCCGCGCCGTGACGCGCCGGCTGACGGAGCCGGAAGACTATGAACTCATTGCCTGGCGCATGATGGAGCGTCTGGCCGCGCAGGGCGTGGTTCACGCCGAGGTTTTTATCGCCGTCGGGGTCATCTACCTCTGGCGCAACCACGATCCGGCGGCCTTCGAGCCGATCTTTGCCGCCCTGGAATGCGCCCGTGAGCGCGGCGAGCGCGAACTGGGCCTCTCCGTGCATTGGATATTCGACGCGGTGCGCCACTTCACCGTGGCGGAAGCCGAGCGGGTCTTCCTGAAGGCCGCCGAGTTGCGCCCGCGGTATCCCTCCATCGTCGGCATCGGCCTGGGCGGCGACGAGCGGCGGGCCGGCTCCGAGCCGTTCCGCGAGCTCTACGCCGAGGCCGCCGAAGCGGGCCTGCGCCTGACCAACCACGCCGGCGAAACCACCGGCCCCGAGGCCATCCGCGAGGCGCTTTCGATCGGCTCCGAACGCATCGGCCACGCCCTCTCCGCCGTCAAGGACTATCATCTGATGGAGGAATTGAAGGAGCGCGGCATCCCGCTCGAGATGAACCTCACCTCGAATCTCCGTACCGGCATCTGTCCATCGCTTGCGGCGCATCC
The DNA here is from genome assembly GCA_964565955.1 of uncultured Occallatibacter sp. Lineage (GTDB taxonomy): Bacteria > Acidobacteriota > Terriglobia > Terriglobales > Acidobacteriaceae > Telmatobacter. The sequence continues at coordinate 26,996 of CAZMHC010000017.1, read as the reverse complement.
CTTGCGCCGCTACTTCGAGCGGGGGCTTCTGGTTTCGCTCAACTCGGACGATCCGGCCTTCTTCGGCTCCGACCTGGCCAACGAATACCTGCTGGCGCACACCGAACTGGGCTTTACCCGCGAGGAGTTGCGCCAACTCGCGGCCAACTCCTTCCACGCCAGCTTTCTTGACGCCGATTCCAAAGCCGCGTGGCTGGCCCGCGTCTTTGCCACCGAGTAATTCAACCCCGTCCGCCTGAGAGCCGCTTGAGATTGCGACTTTCTACCCCCTTCGTTCGCGCATGAGATGGGTTTGACCGGGCTATTGGCCAGATATAAGTCCCTTGGGCAATACCCCGGCTCTGCCGGGGGATAGTTACTAACGCGCCCGAGGGATTCGTGGGGCCCACCCTTCGCCAGAAACAAGCGAAGGATGGGGTCCCCCGCTATCCCAGGTCAGGAATCGGAACCTGGGATAGCCCGTTCACTGGACGGCGATGGCGAACCCCTGCGTGTAGGCGCAGCCGTTCACCGTGTAAGTCGCCGTATAGACATTGGGGCCGACGGTCAACGGGATGTCATCGATTTCGCGGGAGGCGGAGGAGAATCCGTTGGGGCCAGTCCAACTCCAGGCGCCGCCGCTGGCGGGCTGAGGGCCGAGGTCCACCGCGGCGTCACTGGAAGTTACGGTGGCGGCGGACTCCTCGGTCCACGCACCGCCCGCCTTGATATAGGGAACGATCGGGCTGGTTGCGCCGCAACCGCCGGCGACCGAAATCGTGAAAACCTCTTTGCCGATGGCTCCGGCGGCGCTGGTGTAAGTCGCCGTGAAGACATTGGCTCCGACGGTCAAGGGTATGCCATCGATCTGGCGTGTGGTCGCGGTGAATCCGTTGGGGCCGGTCCAACTCCAGGTTCCGCCGCCGGCCGGCTGTGGGCCGAGGTTCACTACCGCTCCCAGAGTTACGCTGGCGGCGTTCGAGGCCTGCCACGTTCCGCCGTTGACCTGGAGATAGGGCGTGATGGGAGTGGGTGCGGCCCGACCGGCAACTGTAAGCGCGATGGCAGCGGTTTCAGTCAATGCGCCGGAGGTACCGGCAATGGTCACCGCGTAGGTTCCGGCGGCGGCCGCGCTGCCTGCCGTGAAGGTAACCGCGCTGGAGCCGTTGGTGGGGTTGGCTGCAAACGTGGCGGTTACTCCGCTTGGCAGGCCTGTCGCCGCGAGAGTTACGCTGCCGGCAAATCCGTTTACGTCGGTGACCGTGACGGTGTCGGTGGCGCTGCCGCCCTGAGTTACGGAGAGCGTCGCCGCCGAGGGAGTGAGCGTAAAGCCGGCGGCGCTATTGGGGAGGGCTACGCTGAGGTTGGAGAACTGCGCGGTTTGCCATGCCCCGATGCCGATGCCGACCTGTCCTTCCGGGTAAGTGGAGTTGGCGACGCTCGCAACCTGTTCGCCGTTGACACTCGCGCTGACGTTGGAACCGTTGAAGGTCATGGACAGCGCGATCCATGCATCCAGCCCAGGAGCGGCGACGGAACCTTTGGCCAGCGTGGTGGAGTTATTGCCGATGAGATCGCAGAGAAGCGACCACTCGCCGTCGTTGCCAACTTGAATGGAGTATCCGTCGAAATCGTCGGGGACTTTGCTTTCAGGGCTGACAAGGCCGGCATCGGCGACCCGGCCGGCCAGGTAAACCGTGCCCGCCTGCTCCAGGAGAGCATCGACGGAAACGGTGTAGTTGGTCCAAGTTGTGTCGCCCAAGACGGCCCAGGGGTTGCCCACGCCATAGAAATAAAGCGAGGGCGCATCGGGACTCATCTGCGCGATGCAGTTGCCGGATTTGCCCTGGCAAGGCTGGCTCTGGAAATCTCCTTGCATCTGGGCCAGGTACTTAGCCTCCGAACCGGTTGCATACCCACCGAAGCTATCCGAGTAAGGCAGGCTCAAATCCGCGCTTGCGGGGCTGGTCGATGCGCCTTTTCCCTGTCCGCTCGTGGTGGTGATCGAGTAGACATAGTTGGGCTGCAAGGTGAGCGAATAGACTCCGCCGCTGGGCGCGACGCTCGGCTGCCGCACAAACCAATCCGCCGAGTTGCCGGAACCGAGGTTGGTGGCCCAGACTTGCACGGTTCCGGTCGACAATCCGCCGCTGACGGCAATCTTCACGGTTTGGGCCGCGGTGGCCGTGGTGGTCTCGATGATGGTGGAGTAGTCGGTTCCATCGGGCGACTTCAACGTCACGTAGGTTCCGTTCTGCTCGTTCCCGTTGAGGTAGCCGCTGGCTCCGTTGATGAAGGTCCAGCCGGGCTGCGTGAACTGCGTTACCTGGGCGATGACCCAAGCGGTGGCACCCACCGAGTACGAGCCCGACCAGGGTTGATTGGCCACAATCAGGCCGTCCGTGTCGAAGGGAAGACCGGGATAGACGGCGGCAACGATCGGCCAGTTGGTGAACTCGACCAAAGTGCCGTCTATGTATCCGCGTGTGATGGATCGAATGACGGCGGGAGCGCCTGCGTTGTAGTCCGCGGAACCGCCCTCGCTTTGCCAGAGGACTTTGCCGGAGGCAATGGGGTCTCCGGCGATCGGACAGGTGCGAGTGTTGCCGGGCAAGCAGGGGTAATGAATGCCGAGAATCGGCATAATCGCGGCCCAAGAGGAGTCGGACAAGATGGCGGTGGCGATGCCGAAGGTGAGTTGGTCTCCGCCGACAAATAGGGTCGAGGCGAATCCATCGCTGTCCAAAGTCGATCTCAACTGCTGCCACCACGCGGCGTTGCCGTATCCATCGTCCTCGTTGAATCCGCCCAGATAATCGATGGCAAACCCATGCGACTTAGCGCAATTCAGATAAGAGACCAAATAATTGATGGCGTTCGCATTCCACCAGCCGCCGATCCAGCCGGGCGCGGTCCAAGCCAGAGCGTAGAACTTGATGTTGGGATTGCGCTGCTGGGCCTGCGCCATCAGCCACCACTCGTATCCGGTGTTGCAATTGACAGCCCCTTGGGTGGGTTCGACGCTCGATTCGGAACCGTCGGTGGAGTCTGCCCCGCCGCCGATTTCGACCTTCAAGACTTGGAGGTTTGCGCCGACACCGGGCTTGAAGAGATAATCCAGAATCTCGGACTGTTGGGTGCTGGGATAGTCGTAAAGCAGACGGCTGTTGCCGCCGCCGCCGCTGATGGCGCCGATTCCGTAAAACTGTTTGCCGCCTTTTGCGCCGTTGACGTCGATTGCGGTTTGCGCGGATGCCGCGAAGGACAACGCTAGAATGAGGGGTGCAAAGCTGAACAGCGCCACCGGCAAACGCGGAAAGGCGATTCCGCGAGACGATGACGATGTGTAGCGGTTTGGTACATAATTTTTCATCTTACTTTATCTCCTGGGTAGGAATGGTCTTTCAGCAGGGAGAAAGTTGTCAACAATTCCTATTCCTATGCAGCAACAAGATCGATATTCATCGGACAGGATACGGCCGGCATTCGATCCTGAGCGAACAGCCCGCCTCCTAGTATTACAGTTATATATCTGGATTTCGGCTGAGATTGGCAAAGGCCCGGGCCTAAAGGCCCAACATTTTGGTATCAATTTCAGAGGCCTGAAGGCCTCTGCTCCCTCCGATCTCGCAATCTACAACTGTAGTACTAGAGCGGAACCGGCTTCGCACAGATCGAGCTAACGGGGAACCTTTCCTCCCCGCAGGGCGTATTGGAAGATACGAGGGCGATTGTGACGATGTGGAAAGCGGCAATTCCGGCGGTGAGCTTGGCCTTGGTGGCCGCGATGTCCGGATGTCGGGTGAACGTCGAAAAGAGCGCCAACGGCGGGGACAAGAACGTACAGGTGGATACGCCTTTTGGCGGCGTCCATGTCAATACCGATCGGATTTCGGCCGCCGATCTTGGACTGCCGGTCTATCCCGGCGCCCAGCAGGAGGCGAACCGCAACAATCGCAAGTCGGCTGATGTGCATCTTGGCTTCGGCGAGTTCCAACTGCGGGTGCGGACGGTTTCCTACACCACGGCTGATGCCAGGGAGCAGGTAACGGCTTTTTACAAGAAGGCGCTGGGCCGCTACGGGGATGTAATCGTCTGCCAGGGCAATGCGCCGGTGGGCACTCCCACGAGCACCGCGGAGGGGTTGACCTGCGACTTCGACGGGAAGAGTTCCAAAACGCAGAGCTATGGAGAAAACTATGGAACTAGCAAGGATGCCTTGCATATGAAGGCCGGCTCGAAGCGACATCAGCACATCGTGGCCTTCGACGAAACCCCGGAAGGAAAAACGCGATTTACCATGGTGGCGCTGGATCTGCCCGCCGAGGTGGAAGGAAAATCGGAAAAGAGCGACTGAGAGCAGCTCGCCATCGCGAGTGAAGTTCGGGGACATTGGCAGGTGCGGTTTCTCCTGAGTCCCTGGCTCCGACAATTCGGATTTCCGGTACATCGGATTTCTGCTACACTGGTAAAGCGCAATCGAGGGGCAACACGCGCCAGGCAGCCCCGGCGATACGCACTGCAAACCACGTTCGGGGAGTGGCTCAGCCTGGTAGAGCACCTGGTTCGGGACCAGGGGGTCGGAGGTTCAAATCCTCTCTCCCCGACCATATTATTTAGATTCAGCAACTTGAAACCTCATCCGGCATGACCGGATCAGACTTCAGACCTCCTGGATCGAACATGAGGCCATTCGATGACTTCGTCAAAGAGCGTACCTACCTCAAGAACGTATCTCCTCGCACAATCGACTTCTATTGGGGCTGCAACAAGTCTGTACTGCGCTATGGTGACTTCACAGAAGAGGGCCTGAAACGCTGGATCATCGGCTCCCGTGAGGCTGGCATCGCCCCCACCTCGATCAACACTCGAATCACCGGCATCAACGCCGTCACGCGCTCGGGACTGATCCCGATAATCTGGGCGATCTCTTCAGGTGTGGGCACTGGATTGCCTATCACATACGCACTCATAGGCTCATTGTGCGAAATGCAAATCGTCGGCCATGAAAAGTGTACAGTATTGACAATCGATCTGGCCACGGTGCGCATTCTGGACCTCACCCTGGTCACTCTCGACGGAAAGATGCTGGAGTATGCGGCGCAAGGCTTTGCAAGGTGCATCGCGCCCAGCTAACCGAATTCCATTGAAGCGGCCGAAGGCAGTCGAAACGCTTGGCAATCGCTCGGATGCTAAACTTGGCAGTAGTCTATGCCTATCGCTCATTCCCCGCATTCGCCCATTTCGTCATCCTCTATGGCCGAGGCCCGCGCCGGCCTGCTGAAGCGCGCGGCCCGCGCGGCGATCGACTATCTGGATGGGGAGGATGCGCGTTCGGTTGCGCCCAAGCCGGAAGCGGTAGCCGCGCTGCGCGCGTTGCGCGCTCCCTTGCCGCCGGGGCCGACCAGCGCGGAGACAGTGCTGCATCTCTTGCACGAATATGGATCGCCGGCCACGGTGGCCAAGACGGGCGGACGAAATTTCGGATTTGTGAACGGGGGCTGTTTGCCGGCCGCTCTGGCAGCGTCGTGGCTGGTGAGCGCCTGGGACCAGAATGCCGCGTTCTTTGTGCAATCGCCGGCGGCCATCACGCTGGAGGAGATTGCGCTCGAATGGGTGCGCGAGCTGGTGGGGCTGCCGGAAGGAACCGGCGGGGCGGTGGTGACCGGGGCGACCATGGCCAATTTGTCCGGGTTGGCGGCGGCCCGTCACACGCTGCTGGCCCACGCCGGCTGGGATACGGAGGCGGATGGGCTTTTCGGCGCGCCGCCGATCACGGTAGTGGTGGGTGAAGAGGCGCATCCATCCGTGCTCAAAGCCCTGGGTTTGCTGGGACTGGGACGCAGGCGGGCGCTGCGGGTGCCGGTGGACGATCAAGGCCGGATGCGGGCCGACGCTCTGCCCCCTCTGGACGATCGGACCATCCTCTGCCTTCAAGCCGGGAACGTGAACACCGGGGCCTTCGATCCGGCGAAGGCGATTTGTCCCGCGGCGCGGGCGGCCGGGGCCTGGATTCACGTGGATGGAGCCTTCGGGCTGTGGGCGGCGGCCTCGCCGGAGTACCGCAAGCTGACCGCCGGCTTCGAGTTGGCCGATTCGTGGGCGACCGACGGTCACAAGTGGCCGAATATCGGCTACGACTGCGGGATTGCGCTGGTGCGCGATGCGGAGGCGCTGCGGGCGGCCATGTCCGTGCAGGCTTCCTATCTGTCGCTGGGAGAACACCGCGAGCCGTCCGACTTCAACCCCGAACTCTCCCGCCGCGCCCGCGGCGTCGAGCTATGGGCCGGGCTGCGCTCCCTGGGACGCTCCGGCATGGCGGAGATCGTCGAGAGGACTTCAAGCCATGCGCGGCGCTTTGCGGCGGGGCTGAAGGCCGCTGGATTCCGGGTGCTGAACGAGGTGGTCATCAATCAGGTTCTGGTCTCGTTCGGCTCGGCGGAGCGGACGCTGCGGACCATTGCGCGCATTCAGCGGGACGGAACCTGCTGGTGCGGCTCGACGGTCTGGCAGGGAGAGACGGCGATGCGCATCAGCGTTTCCTCCTGGGCGACCAGCAAGGAAGACGTGGAGCGCAGCCTGGCGGCGATGCTCAAGGCCGCCGAAGAGTGATGCCGCGCGGCTTTGCGGTCCCCGATACCGAGGAGCAGGGGTGGATTCTGAACTGCAATCCGGAGCCGTGAGCGAGGCGAACTTCAATCCCGCCGCCAACCTTGCTCCGGTGCTGGTTTTCGACAGCGGTTTTCCACGCCGCTGGTATGCCGAGGCGCTTGCGCGCGACCCCTATCCCACACGCCCGTCGCTTCGTCTATCTCCGCCCGGCCGAGGAGCTTGAGCGTGGCGCTATAGAGATTCTGGTCCAACCCAATGCGGTTGGAATCGGCAAAGGAACAAGACCGGAAGCCACATGGCGCGCGGTGGTTTCTGGCCACCTGCGCGCTGGTTCTTCTGCCCTGGGGATGGAAGCGGCGGCGGAGGGCCTTGCTGCAAATTGCACTGGCCGCGATTCTCGGCGGTATCTGCGGTTGCGCGGGTTCGGGCGGTGGAACGGGAGGCGGAAGCGGGGGGGGCGGTGGCATAACCGCGGCGGGAACCTATCCGATTCCGGTCTCAGTGACTTCAACCGGAGTCACGCAGACCGTGAACCTGACGCTTACCGTGGACTGACCGCCTGCGGTGGGGACAAGAGCGTTGGGCTGAAATCGTCTGGCGGGCTATACTCTAACTTCGGGCCTGGCTGCCAGTGTCCGCAACGAATGGCTTTCAGTCTGGGTCGAAATTGGGGAAGAGCAGAGGAATGACCGCCAAAGTTACCGTGGAAGTTGTAGAGCGCGTGGCCGAATTGGGCCATCTGGAGTTGGCGCCGGGAGAATCCGGCCGGATGCTGCGCGATTTGAATGCCATCCTAGACTACGTGGGCGAGTTGAGCGAACTGAATACAGCCGGCGTGGCCCCGCTGGCGCAGATTGCCGACCTGAAGGACGGTTCCGGCGCGGGCGTTCTGCGCGACGATGCGCTGCTGGCTTCGCTGGATCGCGCCGAAGTTCTGTCGCAAGCGCCGGAGACCGACGGGGCCTTCTTCAAGGTGCCCAAGGTGATTGAGCGGTAGATTTCGATTGCGCCGGATTGTGGCTGGCAAAGCGGCAATCCGCCGAAGTCCAAACAAGGAGGTTTTTCGTGACAAAGATTACGAACTGCGATAAGTTTCGAATCGCACTCAAGCAGCACGTTGGCGAGACCCTGCCTACTGCCAGTATCAGGCAGATAGTTTGGAAGTATTGTGAGAATGATATGCGTGACGGAAGCAATCACCCTTCCGAACACGCAATCCCCATAAGCAATGAAACCCAATGCAAATGTGTGAGAGATGGAAAACCAATTTTTAGAAGGGTTCAGCGAGGCAAATATTGCGTTCTCCCACTTTAGCCGCAGATTTGTTTGTATCTAAGATCGAGCCACGAACCGGCCATAGGAAGGAAGTTATCCTTGTCCAGCGAAGCTAACACTACGGAATCCTTTGTGGAAAAGCCTAAAACACTGGCCGCGTTGCGCTCCGGAATCGTTTCCGGCGCCGTCAAAGCAGTCGATCTTGCAGTCAGTTACTACGATCGCATCGCGCAAGTGAATCCTCGGCTGAACGTCTATCTGAGTCTGACCAAGGAACGCGCGCTCGAACAGGCTGCTCGCGTGGATGAGTTAGCTGCCAAGGGCGATCCTTTGCCCCCTCTGGCCGGCATTCCCGTGGGCATCAAGGACGTGCTGGCGATGCGCGGCGCTCCAGCCACAGCGGGGTCGAAGATTCTTGAGGGCTATCGTCCTCCCTACGACGCCACCTCAGTCTCCCGGCTGGAAGCGGCGGGCGCGGTGCTCTTGGGCAAGCTGAACTGCGACGAGTTTGCGATGGGTTCGTCGAACGAGAACTCGGCTTACGGGCCGGTGCGCAATCCGGTGGATACCGAGCGGGTTCCGGGCGGTTCGAGCGGCGGCTCGGCGGCGGCGGTGGCGGCCAATCTGGCCGTGGCCACGCTCGGCTCCGATACTGGCGGTTCGATTCGCCAGCCGGCCAGCTTTTGCGGCGTGGTGGGCGTTCTGCCGACGTATGGCCGCGTCTCGCGCTACGGTCTGATAGCCTTCGCCTCTTCATTGGATCGCGTGGGGCCGTTTGCGGCCAACGTCCGCGACGCCGCCACGCTCTTGGGCATCATCGCCGGCCACGATCTCAAGGACGCGACCAGTTCCCCGGCTCCGGTGCCGGATTTCACCGCCGAGAGCGACCAGCCAGTAGCCGGATTGCGCATCGGCGTTCCCCGTGAGTATTTTTCCGAGGGGCTGGACCCCGAGGTGCGAGCCTGCATCGAAGCGGGCATCGCGGCGCTAGAGGCCGCCGGCTGCACAATCAAGCAGGTCTCGCTGCCGCATACCAAATACGCCATTCCGACGTACTATCTGGTGGCCACCGCAGAGGCCAGCGCCAACCTGGCCCGCTTCGACGGGGTGCGCTACGGCTATCGTTCGCCCGCCTCGGAGACGTTGTCTGCGATGTACCGGCACTCGCGCGACGAGGGCTTCGGCGCCGAGGTCAAGCGCCGCATCCTGCTGGGGACTTATGCGCTGAGCGCGGGTTACTACGACGCATATTACTTGAAGGCCCAGCAGGTGCGCCGATTGTTAGCCGAAGAGTTTCTGCGCGCCTTCGCCGAAGTGGATGCGATTGTAACTCCCACCTCGCCGGTTCCGGCGTTTAAGTTAGGCGAGAAGTCCGGCGATCCAATAGCCATGTATCTCGCGGACATTTTCACGGTCACGGCCAGTTTGGCGGGTATCTGCGGAGTTTCCGTTCCCTGCGGCGCGGCGAAAGCCGGCCTGCCGGTGGGAATGCAGGTGCTCGCCGCGCATCTGAACGAAGGTACGGCGTTTCGCGTGGCGCGGGCGGTGGAGGCGGCTTGGAACAGGGAATAGGTCGCTGGTTGAGCTTTATGGTCTCCCGGCTTTGCCGCAATAGTGGCAAGAAACTCGGCGAAAAAGGCCGGTTGCGCGTTGGGTGTGGCGCTGGCTTCAAAATCCGAGCGGATATGGATCCGGTCGCCCGGCAAACATCCATGCGCCCGGATGTTCTATCCTTTTGTTCATGAAAATCAGATGTCTTGCAATCCTTGCAATTTGCTTGAGCGTCACGGCGCTTGGCTTGCCGGCCGCCGCGATGCCCACGATAGAACGGGAAGCCGATGGCATGGCCGTTCGCCTGGCCGCTGGAGAGCTCCGCATCCAGGTCATCTCCGAGACGGTGGTGCGCGTGGCTTTTTCGCCGTCTTCGGGGTTTTTCGGGCGGACCACGATCGATCGGGTTCCACTCGCGCCATCCGAGACAAAATTCAAGATCGACGAAACGCGAACGAGTTTCACTCTCTCAACCGCCAAGTTGCGGGCGATCGTCGACCGGGAGACGGGAGCGGTTTCGTTTGCGGACGAAGCGGGGCGTCCGCTGCTGAGCGAGGCCGCGGGCGGCAGGACTCTGGAACCGGCGACTGTGCAAGGCGAATCGGCATTCCACATTCGGCAGAAGTGGAAGGCCGACGAAGGCGAATCTTTTTATGGATTGGGGCAGACGCAGTTGGGGTCCGTGGATATCAAGGGATACGACCTGGATATGTGGCAGCACAACACCAATGTGGTGGTGCCGTTTCTTGTCTCGTCGAAGGGCTATGGAATTCTCTGGGACAACACTTCCTTCACGCGCTTCGGAGACCTTCGCCCTTTCGAGGCTATTCCAGCGGCGAACCTGTACGACCGGGATGGCAAGCAGGGAGGATTGACCGTGGTTACGGCCGATGGGTCGGAGCGGCCGCGGCAAAGCGCGGATATCTCCCCCGATCTGCCCTTGAATCCGGTCCAGAGCGATGGTTCCGAAAGCGCGGCCAACCCGTGGCGGGTGAAGCGGCAATCGTGGGTGGGGTCGATCCTTGCGCCCACGACGGGCGACTACCAGTTTCAGGCCTACTCGAATGGCGGGATCAAGGTATGGCTGGACGGCAAACCGGCGATAGACCATTGGAGGCAGAACTGGCTGACCGCGAACGACCATATTCGGGTCCATCTCGAGGCCGGGCGCAAGTATCCAATCCGGATTGAAAACGATCCCGAGGAGCAGAGCACACTGGAGTTTCGCTGGAAGACGCCCGCGCCGGACGCGGACACCTCGCTTTGGTCCCAGGTTGGCGATGGCATCGATTACTACTTCGTTTACGGCCCATCCATCGACCAGGTTATCGACGGGTATCGCCTGCTTACCGGCAAGGCAACCATGCTGCCTAACTGGGTCTTCGGCCTGTGGCAGTCGCGGCAGCGCTACGAAACGGCCGATCAATCTTTGGATGCGGTCAAGCAGTTCCGCGAGCGCAAGATACCCTTCGACAACATCGTGCAGGACTGGCAATACTGGCACGTGGACGCCTGGGGTTCGCATGAATTCGATCCCGCGCGCTTTCCCGATCCCGAAGGCTGGCTGAAGGCGCTCCATGCGCTCCATGCGCACGTGATGATCTCCGTGTGGGGCAAGTTCAACCCCAATACGGAGAACGCCAAAGAGATGGACGCGCGAGGCTATCTGTACAAGTTGAACTTGAAGGAGCAGGTCAAGGACTGGATCGACCAGCCCTATACCTTCTATGACGCCTTCAACCCCGGCGCCCGCAAGCTGTTCTGGTCGCAGATCGATACGCGCCTTTTCGAGAAGGGCATCGACGCCTGGTGGATGGATGCAACCGAACCGGACCTGTTGCCCTCTCCGCCCACGCTGGAAGGCCAGCAAACCCATATGCACCCCACTTACCTGGGCAGCGGTTCGCGGATGTTGAATGGGTACGCCCTGGAGAACAGCATGGGGGTCTACACCGGGCAGCGCGAAGCCGCTCCCAATCAGCGCGTCTTCATCCTCACCCGGTCAGGCTTTGCCGGTGAGCAGCGCTACTCGACAGTGACGTGGTCGGGGGATAGCACGGCCACCTGGGACGCCATGGCCAAGCAGATCGCCGCCGGGCTGGGCGCGAGTATCTCCGGCCTGCCTTACTGGACCATGGATACCGGCGGCTATACCATGCAGCGACGCTTTTCCCAGGAACCGATGAGCGCAGCCGACCGAGAAGAGTGGCGGGAGTTGAATGCGCGCTGGTTCCAGTTATCGACCTTCACGCCCATCCTGCGCGTCCACGGCGAACTGCGTCCGCGCGAGATGTGGACCCTGGGCGAGGACTCGCCCGCGTACAACGCCGAGTTGAAGTTCGATCGCCTTCGTTATGCGCTGTTTCCCTATATCTACTCGATGGCCGGCTGGACCACGCAGCGCTCTTACACCATGTTCCGCCCGCTGGCGATGGACTTTCCCGCCGATCGCATCGCTCGTGAGTCGAACGACGAATTCATGTTCGGCCCCGCTCTCTTGGTCGCCCCGATCGTCCAGTACCAACAGCGCGCTCGGCCCGTCTACCTGCCCGCGACGGCCCTCTGGTACGACTACTGGACGGGTGAGGCGACCGCGCCCGGCAACGTCTCCGCCCCCGCACCGCTCGACCGCATCCCCGTCTTCGTTCGTGCCGGCTCGATTGTCCCGTATGGACCTGAGATGCAGTATGTCGCCGAAAAGCCTTGCGATCCCATAACTCTCTACGTGTATGCGGGAGCCGACGGCCAATTCACGCTGTACGAAGACGAAGGCACAACGTTCGCCTACGAAAAGGGCGGCTTTGCGGAGATTCCCTTCCGTTGGGAGGACGGCGCGAAGACGCTCACCATCGGCAAGCGGACTGGCGACTATGACGGTATGTTGCGGGATCGCAACTTCCAGGTTGTGCTGGTCACAAAGGCGCATCCAGTCGGCGTATCGCCGACGCCCGCTCCGCTCCAGAGCGTACGCTACACGGGCGCCGAAATCCGCCTGAAGCTGCAATCGTGAACCAAGAGGGTCCTGCTAGCGGGGATGTCCGGGCGACAGACGGTTCGGGGTTCGGGCTTCCCCATCCTTTCCGCGATGGGACTGTGGAAAGGATGAGGAATTCTCGTGGATGGGAAGTCGAGCGCCCGGCGGTGTGTCCGTGCTAGCCACCCGCCTGTTGTCGTTCATCAATTCGTGTGTGTGCCGGTTGCGAGGTTCAGCGTCCACTCGCTGGGCTCGGGCATCGATACCGAAGTACCGTTGATGTTCACAGGGAGCCAGAGATAACCCGAAGCGGCCACATCGCCGCCATTCCAACGGTCGCCAATGTAAATGTAGGTGGTCGATTCCGATCCTTTGACCCCCGCTATCCAGGAGTTTTGCGAATCGTACGTTTTGCTGCCCGGAGTGGCGAAGGTCACAAGCGTACTCCATGGCCCGGATGGGGATGTGGCAGTGGTAACTTCATCGTCGTTCGGCGTGAATCCAGTCACATGCGAACAGAAGACGTAGTAACGGTTGCCGATGTGTATCATCGACGGAGCCTCCCGGTTGGGAAGCGTTGCAACCACGCTCTCGACGGACTGATAATTCCAGGACAGTTGCTCGATTCGCAATGAATAGTCGTAGTCGTCCGTGGTGAGCAGGTAGGCGTTTCCATTTGAATCCTGATAGGCGCCGATGTCGAAGCTGGGGTAACCCATCGGCTCAAAGGAACCCTTGTAGGTGTAGGTTCCGCAGACGGAAGAACTGGTGGCTACGCCCGCATGGTTCACAGCGTAGCCGCCGTCGGAGACGTGGAACCACATCACCCATGTTTTTGTTGCGGCGTTGTAGAGAACCTTCGGCCGCTGCACGGTATTGCCAAAGGCCAGGTCGCCCGAGCCCTGGGGGGGGAGAATATCGCCGACGAATGTCCAGTTGGACAAATCTTTGGACGAGTAACAGTTGAAGCCGGAAAAGCTGGCCGCTGTCGCGTAGGCTTCATCGGCTTCGCCAATCCAATACCATGTGTCGTTGGTCCAGACAACGCTGCCGCCATGGACCGACATCCGCTGTCCAGCGGTGTCGTACCAGACGTGCGATGGCGAACTGTAGAAGGTAGCTTGAGCGTTGGCGGCGAATGAACCGGCCATGACGGTCAAAGTTGCCAGCGAAGCGATGCTGGCCCAGAGACGATTCTTGAGTGCCCGGCGAACCGGAGCGCAAACGTTTTGCATACGGTGTCCTTTCGGGTGCAGACAATTGTCGATATAGCCCGCCGCGATTTTGGTCGGACAATTGGTACTCAGCCTACCACGCGGCAAACGGAACTGGCTACATTTTCGCGCAGGGGTCCATATCCCGCTTTTGGAATATGGGATCGGAGGAAGCCGGCCTTGGAATTCGCAGGTCTGAAAATCCAGCCCAGGCCAACCGCCTATCGCGGTGTCGCTATCCCACCCTTTCCACGAAAAACTGTGGAAAGGATGGGGCACCATCACAGTTGGCAAGACTCACATTCCTAAACACTTATGGTGCGCAACCCGCCATGAACAGCGAGGAGATCGCGCATTCGAACCCGGCCTGCAACCTACAATGAACGGGTATGCCTACCGCCGTTCGTTCTCACGCGAAGATCAATCTGGGGCTGTATATCGGAGCGCCGCGGGCGGATGGGTTCCATTCGCTGACGACCGTTTACCAGACGCTTGCGTTGCACGACGTGGTTACGGTGAGGGCGCGGGCCGCGGCGGCTACTTGCATTCGTTTGACCTCGAATGACGGGCGCGTTCCTACGGATGGGCGCAATACGGCTTGGAAGATGGTGGAGTTGGCGCTCGGCGCTCTGGGTCTGACCGCGGATGTGGAGATTCATATCGACAAACGGCTGCCTGTGCAGGGAGGGCTGGGAGCGGGGTCGGCAAATGCGGTGGCGGCGCTGGTGGGGCTGGAGGCCGAGTTGGGGATGGGGAACGAGCTTGGCGGCGCCCCCGGTCTAAAAGGCGAGAGATGGGGTACCGGGCCAGACTCGTTGAAGAAGTCAGTAGACGAATGGATGGGCAAGAATCTACACTGGGGCAAATAGCAGGGCGGCAGATAGCAAGTGAATATTCCGCGAGAAAGGCGACCCCTCAATGAGCAGGAATTGTAGTATGATGCAATGGATTGGTCGCCCTGTAGGTGACCGTGGAGCGAACAATAAGGGAGACGTGCTGATTGTCCAAAATATCTTGAACGACAATTTGTCTCTTTTGACAAGAATCGGGGGCAACCCAGGGAGTTTCCGAATTTTGGAAGTGAATGGGTTAGCTGATAACAAAACTATAACTAGAATCAAGGATTTTCAAAGCCGATTACTCGGAATGCAGAATCCCAATGGACGGATTGATCCAGATAGCCGTGATTTGTCCATCCTGCAAGCCGGCGTTAATGTTACGCTGACTCTGCATAAATTGTATGCAATCATGCAATCCGCAACCCTGCCAAGAGTAAAAAAATATTACCGTTCTCTCATAAATCATATGCGCTTCAGTGGCATCGATACACCCCTTCGAGTTGCTCATTTTCTGGCACAGATTGGTCATGAGAGCGCTGATTTGCTGCACAGCCAAGAGCTATCTAGAGGCGATGCATATGAAGGAAGATTGGATCTTGGGAACACACAGAAGGGCGATGGCCGTCGATTCAAGGGACGCGGCTTGATCCAAATAACCGGCAGAGCAAACTACGAAGCCTTTGGAAAGGCGCGCGGCCGAGATTTTACAACCGAACCAAACAACGAGATGATCGCTAATATCCCGGACTTGGCTGTCGATTCGGCCTGCTGGTTTTGGACAGAACTAAAACATCGCCAACATGGATCTTTTGTAAACTTGAATGAATTGGCAGATCATGACGATTTGCATGGCATCACCAGGGTAGTCAACGGTGGGTCGAACGGAATATTGGAACGCTATCAACACTTGAGCCGGGCCAAGTGTCTTCTGATTCCCTCTATGCGACTACCAGCGTTTATGACCGCCAGAGTGGATTCCTGGAGTTTTACGAAGTTTTCTTGGAAGTAACTGTGATGTATCATGAAAGAGACTGAGATGATCCGAATCATAAAGAAACCGCGCACGATGCTTCCGTTTATATTCATGCTCATCGCATTGCCGTTAGTGTGCGCTCAGTCGCCCGGTCCATCTCTAGTCAACGATTGCCAGCCATGCACTTATTCTATCGGCGGCGATGCCGGAGTTTATTCGTTTACATTTGTGCGCGGCGTCGATAGGGAAGATCAAATCATCAAAGCCATCGAAGTCTCGAAGAACTCCAAGACAGTGCAGCGACTTGACGTTACGAATTCCGATACAGATGGCGACGATGATAAGGTGTTGTTCGGAGTGGAAGATATAAATTTCGATGGCTATGCGGACCTGATGATTGAAACAGGACACGGGATAGCGAACGCGTATGCCGACTACTGGATATTCGATTCCAAGTCTGGCGCATTCATCAAACTCGGAAATTACCCTATACTTACCGTCGATGCAAAAGCGAGAAGCCTTAAATCATATGAACGAGGCGGATGCGCAGGGATGGATTACGACTCGAAAGAATATACGTTTCTGGACGGAAAGATCGTTTTGATTCGAGAGGAGAAGCAATCGAATTTAGAAGATTGCCAAACATTTTACAAGTTTGTGCAGATTCGCACAAACGGTGTCATGAAAACAGTTTTTAGAAAGACCATTCGAGCGCCAAAATGATGTCTGGTGCCACCGCCGTTCGTTCTCACGCGAAGATCAATCTGGGGCTGTATATCGGAGCGCCGCGGGCGGATGGGTTCCATTCGCTGACGACCGTTTACCAGACGCTTGCGTTGCACGACGTGGTTACGGTGAGGGCGCGGGCCGCGGCGGCTACTTGCATTCGTTTGACCTCGAATGACGGGCGCGTTCCTACGGATGGGCGCAATACGGCTTGGAAGATGGTGGAGTTGGCGCTCGGCGCTCTGGGTCTGACCGCGGATGTGGAGATTCATATCGACAAACGGCTGCCTGTGCAGGGAGGGCTGGGAGCGGGGTCGGCGAATGCGGTGGCGGCGCTGGTGGGGCTGGAGGTTGAGCTGGGGATGGGGGACGAGCTTTGCGGCGCCCCCGGTCTAAAAGGCGAGAGATGGGGCACCGGGCTTTCCCAGGTCTCAAAATCGAGACCTGGGGCACCCGCAGGTCCTTCGACTCCGCTGCGCTTCGCTCAGGATGACAAGCCAGGGTTCGCTCAGGATGACAAGCCAGGGTTCGCTCAGGATGACAAGCCAGGGTTCGCTC
>CAZMHC010000017.1:0-10195 GCA_964565955.1 uncultured Occallatibacter sp. | reverse complement strand
AGGATGACAAAGCGATTGAGGAATTCGATCAGGAATGCAAAGAGGCTTGGGGCGGGTGGCGGCTGGAGATTGCGGCTCGGGTTGGCTCGGATGTGCCGCTGTTTTTGATTGGGGGGACGGTGCTGGGGCTGGACCGGGGGCAGGCGGTTTCTCCTCTGCCGGAGATTGAGCCAGTGTGGTGCGTGGTGGCTACGCCGGATGTGGGGGTCTCGACGGCGCAGGCTTTTCGGGACTGGGATGCGCTATGCGGGGCGGAGGGTTTGACCGCGGAGGCCAGTGCGGATAGACTGAATGAGTTGAGCCGCGCTTATGCCAGCGCCTTTTCGGGAGCGAACGATTTTTCAGGTTCGATTCCGGGGGGTGGGCAGGGAGCAGGCTCCTCCGGTGTCCTCTTGCACGAAGAGGACCTGGCCGGACCGAACGAGTCCGCGCTTGTCCGCACCGGGATTACGAGCTGGATCGAGAACGACTTTGAACGGGTCGTCTTTCGCCAGCATCCTTCCCTCAGCGAAATCAAGCGGGTTCTTGCGGCTTCGGGCAGACCGGAGGCGGCCCTGTATGCCTCGCTGTCGGGGTCCGGCTCGGCGCTCTACGGGTTGTACCGGACCCGCGGAGACGCGGAAGCGGCTTGCCGACGGCTGGGTTCGGCGGGAGTTCGGAGTCTGTTGACGCGAACTCTGCCGCGGGCGAAGTACTGGCGGGAGATGCTTTTGCGGAAGGATTGACAGTCAGCCGCGGCGCGAGAGAGACTCGGCTACGGCGGCGAAGTTGGGCGATCGTCTAATGGTAGGACAATGCCCTTTGGAGGCATTTGTCTAGGTTCGAATCCTAGTCGCCCAGCCAGATTTCAGGGATCAGGGATCAGGGGTCAGTAAAAGCCGGGCTTTGTGACTGAGAACTGAGAACTGATAACTGTGTAACTGTGTAGCAGCAGCCAAAGCAAACCAGCTTGGAGGTGCTCGGAGATGGAAGTGGGAACGTCGACGGTGGCGGTGGAAGAGAAGCCGGAAGAACGACAACAGCAGATGGGGCAGGCGGAGGCCAAAGAGGCGGCGCGACTGGCCTCTGAGACGGCGGCGAAGGCGAGAGAGACCAGACCGACTGCCGAGCGGAAGCGTTCGCGGCTGAGCGAGGACAAACGGTTCAAGCTCTTCAGCGGGACGGCCAACCGGGCGCTCACGGATGAGATCGGCCGGCACATCGGGGTTCCGGTGAGCGAGGCGAAGATTCAGCGCTTTGCCGACGGCGAGGTCTACTTTCAACTGCTGGAAAACGTGCGCGGCGTGGATGTGTTTGTGGTGCAGCCCACCTGTTATCCGGTGGACCAGCACCTGGTGGAGTTGTTGGTGATGATCGACGCGCTGAAGCGGGCCTCGGCGGCCAGGATCACGGTGGTGGTGCCGTACTACGGTTACGCCCGCCAGGACCGCAAGGACCGCCCGCGCGTGGCTATCAGCGCAAAACTCATCGCCGACCTGCTGACCACGGCCGGGGCCAATCGGGCGCTGTTTGTGGACCTGCACGCGGCGCAGATTCAGGGTTTCTTCAACATTCCGGTGGATCATCTGTTTGCCAGCCCGGTGCTGGTGAGTTATTTCCGGGAGCTTGCGCTGCCCAAGCTGACGGTGGTTTCGCCGGATGCGGGAGGGGTGGAGCGGGCGCGGTTCTTTGCGCAGAGGGTGGGGGCGCCGCTGGCCATTGTGGACAAGCGCCGCACCGACATCAACGTTACCGAAGTGATGAATGTGATCGGCGATGTGAGCGGCAAGAGTTGCCTGATTATCGACGATATCATCGACACGGCGGGAACGCTGGTGAAGACCGTCGATGCGCTTTACGCCAACGGCGCGGTCTCGGTGTATGCCGCGGTCAGCCACGCCGTGCTTTCCGGTCCGGCCATCGACCGCATCGCCAACTCGCGGCTGGAGCAACTGGTGGTGACCAACACCATTCCGCTGCGCGAGGCGGCGCAGAAGCTGTCCAAGATCAAGGTTCTTTCCATCGCCGGACTGCTGGGCGCGGCGATCGAGAGCATTCACATGGAGACCAGCGTGAGTACGCTGTTCAACTAGCTGAAAGCTAGTAGCTACTAGCTTGTTTTATGGCACGACCGGCCTTGCGCTTTGCATTGAGAGCCGGAAGGAATGCGCTGAATATCGTTGCTTGCAGAAACGGCGCGCGACAGCAACAAGCAGCTAAAAGCTGGCGGCTAGAAGCTAGAAGCTGCTTTTCACAAAGGGAGCGGAGCGATTCAGCTTATATCGGCAACAGCCGTCTGGAAGCTGGCGGCTAGGAGCTAGAAGCTGTTTTTCCGTGCCCGATACCAGGAAACGAGAGAGAGATGCCGGAAGTAGTCGTAGCCAAGCCCCGAGTGGGCAAGTTCAACAAGAATGCGGCGCGCCGAGTGCGCGTGGCGGGCAAGATTCCCGCGGTTGTGTACGGCGTGGGGCATGAGGCGGTCGCCGTGGAGGTGGACCCCAAACATATCTCCAAGATTCTGTTCTCGGAAACCGGGCACAACACGATCTTCGACGTGGAGATCGCGGGGCAGCCGGCGGCCAAGGCCATGATCGTCGATTGGCAGCGGGAGCCGATCAACGACCGGCTGATTCACATCGACCTCAAGCGCATCGCGCTGGACAAGCCGCTGCGGGTGAAGGTGCGCGTGAAGCTGCTGGGAATCCCGGTGGGCGTGAAGGTCTCCGGCGGCATTCTGGATCAGGTGCTGCGCGAGGTGGAGATCGAGTGCTTGCCCGCTGACATTCCCAGCCACATCGATGTGGACGTGAGCGAGTTGGCTCTGTTCGGCTCGCTGCGGGTGGGCGATCTGCCGCATACGGGTTCGATCAAGTTCCTGAACGCGGAGGATGCGACGGTGGCTCACGTGATCTCGATCCGCGAGGAAGTTGCACCGGCCGCCGATGCGGCCGCGGCGGTTGCCGCTCCGGCGGCTGGGGAGCCGGAAGTGGCCAAGAAGGGCAAGCCGGAAGACGCGGCCAAGAAGCCCGACGCGGCGGCCAAGGGCGCGGATGCCGGCGCCAAGAAGCCCGCGGCGAAGAAGTAAGCCTTGGGCGAGGCGACGGAGTTCGGGGGCGGCCCTGTTTCGTCCGGCCCGTTTTTGGTCGTGGGTTTGGGCAACCCCGGCTTGGAGTATCTTTGGACTCCGCACAACGCGGGGTTCATGGCCATCGACCGCATCGCCCGGCAGGAGGGGGTTGCGGTACAGAACCGGCGCTGCAAGGCGGCAACCGCAAGCTGCCGGATCGCGGGGCGGGCGGTGGTTCTGGCCAAGCCGGAGACGTATATGAACCTGAGCGGGCTGGCGGTGGCCGCGCTGGTTCGGGAATTCGAGGCGGACCCGGCGAGGGATTTGCTCGTGATCCACGACGAGCTGGATCTGCCGCTGGGGAGCTTCAAGATCAGGGAGCGCGGTTCGCCGGCGGGGCACAACGGAGCGCGCAGCGTAACCGGCGCCCTGGGAAGTCAGGAGTGGCTGCGGCTTCGCATCGGGGTGGGGCCGGATCTACCACCCCAACGACGAAGACCTGTCGTTGGGGACCCCGGTTTTCCGCCGGAGGCGATTGCGGCCAAAGGGGGCAGGAGGCCGGGCAGGGATTATCTGCTCTCGCCGATGGGCAAGGCGGATTTGACGGCGCTCGACGAGGTTCTGGACCGGGTGGCGACGGCTGTGCGGCGCATCCTCGGCGAGGGACCGGCGGCGGCGATGAACGAGTTCAACAGGAAAGACAGGGAACAGGGAACGCAATTGTAGGAACGGGAAGCTGAAAGGTAGAAACTTTCGGCGGAAAAGGAAACGAGATGTCGCGTGTGTATGAAGTGATGTTCATTGTGCGGCCGGATGCGGCCGAAGAGGATGTAGACAAGCTGATCGCCGGTTTCAGCGCCTCGGTCACGGGTGGCGGCGGAGCGGTGAAGTCGGTGGAGAAGATGGGCCGGCGCAAATTGGCGTACACGGTGCGCAAGTTCAACGACGGGAATTACGTTCTGCTGACCGTCGAGGCCGGCGGCGCGGTGGTTCTGGAGTTGGAGCGGCGGCTGCGGGTGACCGAGCAGGTCATCAAGTTCCTCACCGTGCGCATCGACGAGGAAGAAAAGCGTCTAGCCAAGGTGAAGGCGCAGCGCGGCGTACGACGCTCGGCGACACCGGCCTCCGCGCCTGTCGCCGCGGCTCCTGTTGCGCCGGCGCCGGTGGTAGCGTTTCCGGTAGCCTCCGCTCCGGTAGCGGTGGAAGCTACAGAGCCGGCGCAGGCGGCTGTCTAAACAGTTGTCAGTTGTCAGAGGACAGTAACCAGTGAACGGTGTCAAGAAATTTGCGGATAAGCGTTGCCGATCGCCGTTCACTGCAGGTTTCTTCCGACCACTGTCCACTGACAATTGACAATTGACAATTGACAACTGACAACTGTAATGAACCCAAGAGAGCGATGAGGAAACACAATGCCTGAAGAAACACCTGGAAAGGCGCCCGATACGGGCGCGGCAGCACCCCAAGCCGCCTCCGGCGCGGAATCGAGTCCGAGTCACGGCCACAGCGCGAGTCACGAGCGCGGCCCCGGTTCCGGCCCACGTGGCCCACGGCCCGCCGGCGGACCCGGCGGACGGCCTTCCGGCGGACCGGGCGGACGCGGCAAGTTCTTTCGCCGCAAGAAGGTCTGCAAGTTCTGCACGGAGAAGATCGACGCCATCCCTTACCGCGACGTTCGCCTGCTGCAAGGGTTTGTGGCCGAGCGCGGCAAGATAGTGCCGCGCAGGCTCACCGGCGTCTGCACCCGGCATCAGCGCCGCCTGACCAGCGCCATCAAGCAGGCGCGCAACATCGCCTTGCTGCCGTTCGCCACGCGGCACTGATTTCGGCCTCGCCGTGCGAAGAAGCAATCTCCCAGGTCCCAAAAGCGGGACCTGGGGCACCCGCGCCGTGATGATATTCATCGCTGAATCACGGTCATAGTAGTAGCAGGTTGGCGAGTTTGTCGAAGGACAAGACCGCCCACGGCGGCGGCGCCGCCCGCAACACTGGAGAGTTACCCATGGAAGTCATTCTGAAGGAAGATGTAGTCAATCTGGGGCACCGCGGAGATTTGGTCAAGGTGGCCGACGGCTACGGCCGCAATTTCCTGCTGCCCCGCAAGCTGGCGCTGCAGGCTACCCTGGCCAACAAGGCCGTTGTCGAGCAGATGAAGACCGCCGCCGCCCGCCGCACCGCCACAGAGAAGGCGCAAGCGGAGGCGCTGGCCGTCAAGCTCGCGCCGGTGGTGCTGAGCTTTACCCGCAAGTCGGGCGAGAACGGCCACCTCTTCGGTTCCGTTACCTCGTCGGACATTGCGGCTGCGCTGGAAACGCAGGGCTTTGAGGTCGATCGCCGCAAGATCCAGTTGGACGAGCCGCTGAAGAGCCTGGGCGAGTTCAATGTGGCCATCAAGCTGTACCGCGACGTAACCGCGCAGGTGAAGGCCAAGGTTCTGGCCGAAGCGGCTGAGGAAGCGACAGGGACCGAGCCGGCGGCTGGGGAACCGGCGGCCGCGGAAGAAGCTGTAGCCGGATAACTCCGCTTCGCCTTTGCGCGCGGCCGTCTCTCGGTTGGCCGAGGGGCGGTTAGCGTGGCAGGGTTTTGTTGCGCGCAGTGATTCGATGGAGGATACGACAGGCATGGCGACACAGCCCATCGTCGACCGCTTCGTTCCCGTGGAAGAGTATCTCTCCACGGTCTACGAGCATGACTGCGAGTACGAGGATGGCGTGGTCGTGGAGCGCAACTTGGGCGAGTTCGAGCACGCTTTTCTGCAAACGATTCTAGGCACCATTTTTACTGTCAATGTGGAGGCATGGGGCGTCTTTGGCCTAACCGAGCAGCGTGTTCAGATCGGGCCACGAAAGTTTTTTGTTCCCGATGTCTGCGTACTCCGTCTCGATGCCGCGAAAGACGATATTCTGACGCGCCCTCCACTGATCGTGATTGAGATTCTGTCGGCGGAGGACACGATTCCCCGCGCCGAGAAGAAGGCCGCCGAGTATCTTCAGTTTGGCGTCGAGCATATCTGGGTGATTGACCCGCGAACTCGGTGCGCCTATCGCGGAACGGCAACGGGGTTGGAGCGAGTCCGCGGCGGAGAACTGGCCGTGCCGGAGACGCCTATCCTCGTCCACGCCGCCGAGTTGTTCGAGAAACTGGACCGCATTCGCGCCGGAGGCAAAGGCTTTTGATCTAGCGGTTTCTTCGTCAGGTCGGCGAAGAGAAGGGCGCGGAGCGAATGTACCGCAAAAAAATTCTTGCTGACAATTGACCCCGAGCGCCTTTCTTTGCTACAGTTGAAAAGTTCGGCAAGAACGCCCCGCTCAGTGTGTCTTAACGGCGGGAGCGTATGGGCAGTCCGGCTGGCGGCAATGGCTGGAGTGATCCCAGGGTCAGGCGCAGTCGGCTGGCCCGCAAATCCCCGAAATCGCTCTCTTCTTGCGGAGGGCTAACCGGGGCCCCCGGCGACAGGTCTTCGTCGCTGGGGTGGAGAGGCAAATCGCATCGGCGTTCGCGCGTTCTCCACCTGGGAGGGCTATGCGGGCCGGAGCCGCGAAACGGAGTTGGCTTTCCCCGCTGAATGCGGTGAAGCGCTCAATCACCGTCCCGGTTTTCGTCTGAGTTTGGAAGAAGGCAGACGCGAAGCAGCAGAGATTGTGCGTCCGTGCGCGTACGCGAGAGGTTTTTGCGGTCGCATGAACGCGGCGGGAAACCGCTTGGCGCTGCGGTAGCGGATGCAAGGTAAGTAGCGGGTTTTTGGCGTAAGGAGTTTGGGTTTGCCTACATTCAATCAGTTGGTTCGCAAGGGGCGCACGGCCCCGCGTTACAAGACGGCGTCGCCCGCCTTGCAGGCCTCGCCGCAGCGGCGCGGCGTCTGCACCCGCGTGTACACCCAGACGCCCAAGAAGCCGAACTCGGCGCTGCGCAAGGTGGCGCGTGTGCGGCTGACCAACGGGATCGAGGTCACCACCTACATCCCCGGCATAGGGCACAATTTGCAGGAGCACTCGATCGTGCTGATTCGGGGCGGGCGCGTGAAGGATCTGCCGGGCGTTCGCTATCACGTGGTGCGCGGGACTCTGGATTCGGTGGGCGTGGCCAACCGCAAGCAGAGCCGGTCGAAGTACGGAGCCAAGCGGGCCAAAGGCGGCGCGGCGGCTCCGGCGAAGAAGAAGTAGAACCGAAGCTTTTAGCTCCTAGCTCCTAGCTCATAGCTTGTGAGGCGGCGGGTGAAGCTGAAGAGGCTGGAACGGGCGATTCAGAGCTAAAAGCTAGAAGCTAGTAGCTGTTTTGAGGATTTTGAGGATTATGCCGAGAAAAGGGCACATTGCGAAGCGGGAAGTGGCGCCGGACCCAGTCTACGGGTCCACGCTGGTCACCAAGTTCGTCAACTCGATGATGTGGGGCGGCAAGAAGTCGACGGCCCAGGGCATCTTCTACAAGGCGATGAAGAACCTTGAAGAGAAGGGCGGCGGGGACGACGCCTTGAAGCTCTTCAAGAAGGCGGTGGAGAACTGCAAGCCGCTGCTCGAGGTGAAGACGCGGCGCGTGGGCGGCGCGAACTATCAGGTTCCGATCGAGGTCAATCCCGACCGGCGCACCTCGCTGGCCATTCGCTGGATCATCACCTATGGCCGCAACCGCGGCGAAAAGGGCATGACCGACAAGCTGGGCAACGAGCTGCTGGACGCGGCCAACGGGCGCGGCGCGGCGATGAAGAAGAAGGAAGACGTTCACCGCATGGCCGAGGCCAACAAGGCCTTCGCGCATTACCGCTGGTAGGCGATTCAGCCTCTAGCTTCTAGCTTTTAGCTACTAGCCTGTGGCTGTTGAAGATGGCAAGATTTGGGGCTGCAACGAGCGGCCTCGCAAAGACAAGCTAGAGGCTGAAAGCTAGCAGCTAGTCGGAACCGCGGGCCGGATGCCCGCAAAGGAAGAGTAGCCGTGGCACGCACCATACCTCTGAATCGTTGCCGGAATATCGGGATCATGGCGCACATCGACGCCGGCAAGACGACGGCGACGGAGCGCATCCTGTTCTATACCGGGATTACGCACCGCATCGGCGAGGTGCATGAGGGCACGGCGACCATGGATTACATGGAGCAGGAGCAGGAGCGGGGCATTACCATCACTTCCGCCGCCACCACCTGCACATGGAAAGACGTTCGCATCAATATCATCGACACGCCGGGGCACGTGGACTTCACCGCCGAGGTGGAGCGCAGTCTGCGGGTGCTGGACGGCGCGGTGGCGCTGTTCGACTCCGTAAGCGGGGTGCAGCCGCAGACCGAGACGGTATGGCGGCAGGGCGACAAATATAAAGTCCCGCGCATATGTTTCGTCAACAAGATGGACAAGAACGGGGCGGATTTCGAGCACGTTCTGGACACCATTCGCAAGCGTCTGGGCGCGCGGCCCGTGGCCTTGCAGATACCCATCGGCGCCGAGGCCAACTTCAAGGGCGCGATCGACCTGGTGGAGATGAATGCCATCGTATGGCACGACGAGGCCATGGGATCGAAGTACGATATCGAGCCGATTCCCGCCAATCTGCTGAAGAAGGCAGAGGCCTTTCGGACGCAGTTGATCGAGACCATCGCCGAGACCGACGACCTGCTGCTGGAGAAATTTCTCGAAGGCGAGTTGCCGACCATCGCCGAGTTGAAGGCGGGCATTCGCCAGGCCACCATCGACCTGAAGGTCTTCCCGGTGATCTGCGGCAGCGCCTTCAAGAACAAGGGTGTGCAGACGCTGCTGGACGCGGTGGTGGACTACTTGCCCAGCCCGCTGGACAAGCCGCCGGTGGAGGGCATAGATCCCTCGCATCACGATCGGATCGTCGTTCGCAAGGCCGAGGACGGCGAGCCGCTGGCCGCTCTGGGCTTCAAGATCATCAACGATCCCTTCGGCAAGCTGTGCTTCATCCGGGTCTACTCCGGTTCGCTCAAGACCGGCGACACGATTCTGAATCCGCGCACCGGCAAGACGGACCGCGTGGGGCGGCTGGTGAAGATGCACGCCAACAAGCGCGAGGAGATCACCGAGATTCTGGCCGGCGACATCTGCGCCTGCGTGGGCCTGAAGGATTTGAAGACCGGCGACACGCTGTGCGCGCCGCAGCATCCCATCGCGCTGGGCGCGATCACCTTCCCGGATACGGTCATTTCCGTGGCCATCGAGCCGAAGACCAAGGCGGATCAGGAGAAGATGGGCATCGCGCTCTCCCGGCTGGCCGACGAGGACCCCACCTTCAAGGTGCGCACCGACGAGGAGTCGGGGCAGACGATCATCAGCGGCATGGGCGAGCTGCATCTTGAGATTCTTGTGGACCGCATGAGGCGCGAACACAAGGTCGAGGCCAACGTGGGCGAGCCGAAGGTCGCCTTCCGCGAGACCCTGCGCAAGAAGGCCGAGGCCGAGGGCAAGTACATTCGCCAGACCGGCGGATCGGGCAACTACGGCCATTGCAAGCTGCGCGTGGAGCCCAATGCGCCAGGCGCGGGCTACGAGTTCATCAACGAAATCAAGTCCGGCTCGGTGCCCAAGGAGTACATCAAGCCGATCGATCAGGGCGTTCAAGGGGCGATCGAACTGGGCATTCTGGCGGGTTACCCGCTGGTGGACATCAAGGTGACGCTCTACGACGGCAGCTACCACGAGGTGGACTCGAACGAGATGGCCTTCAAGTTCGCCGGCTCGATCGCTTTCAAGGAAGCGGCGCGCAAGGCTTCGCCGGTGTTGTTAGAGCCGGTGATGGCGGTGGAAGTGACCGTGCCGGAAGAGCACATGGGAACGATCATCGGCGACATCAACTCGCGGCGCGGACGGATCGAGGGCATGGAGCACGCCGCCGGATCGCAGATTATCAAGGCTATTGTGCCGCTCAAGGAAATGTTCGGGTATGTCAACGACATTCGCTCGTCCACGCAAGGGCGGGCATCGTATTCGATGCAGTTCGCACGGTATGAAGAGGCGCCGCGCATGATCGCCGACGAGATCATCGGGCGGTCGCAAGGGAAGTAGCGATAAAGGTTTTGGGGCTGGAGCCGGATCGCCGGCGCTCCTGGTTGCAACGGGCAGTTCTAGCTACGAAAGGGATTGGTTTCATGGGCAAGGAAAAGTTCGACCGTTCGAAGCCGCACGTGAACGTGGGCACGATCG
>CAZMHC010000016.1:0-42705 GCA_964565955.1 uncultured Occallatibacter sp. | reverse complement strand
GCACTAACTCCAGCGCCAACCCGACCACCGCCACCGCCACCATCGCGCTGACCGTAACTGCCCCAACCACGTGCACGGCCACAGCGATAACTCCCTACATCTCCGTAAGCGGAGCATGGACGGAGGAAACCAGCGCAACTGTAGCTTCCACCACGACGGTTGTGGACCTCGGACCGCAGCCGGAAACCGGCGGAACATGGGCTTGGACCGGACCCAACGGCTTCACCTCCACCGCCCGCGAGATAGACGGCATCGCGCTGAGCGCGGGCGCCAACGCTTACACCGCAACTTACACCAACTCATGCGGCGCCAAGAGCACTCAGACCTTCACCATCACCGCGCCGGGCGGATCGACCGGCACGGGCACGGCGATAACTCCCTATCTTCAGGTCAATGCCGCGGCATGGCAAGAGACCAATGTGGCCACCGTAGCCGCGGGTTCCACCGTGAACCTCGGCCCGCAGCCTGTTGGCGGAACATGGGCTTGGACCGGACCCAACGGATTCACCTCCAACGCGCGCGAGATCGACGGCATTCCGCTGACCGCGGCCAGTGAAACTTTCGTGGCGACTTACACCAACGCCAGCGGAGCCAAGAGCACCGAGACTTTCACCATCACCGTAACCGGCCTCAGCGGCGGCGGCACCGGCACCGGTAACTTGATCGCCAACGGCACTTATGTGATCACCAGCGTCCATAGCGGGTTGGCGCTCGGCGATCCCAACTCCTCGACGGCGAACAGCGCGGTAATGGAGCAGTTGGCCGTGACTTCGGGAACCAACGAGCAATGGACGGTCAATAACTTGGGCAACAACGTCATAACTCTGACCAATGGGGCGAGCGGCCAGATGCTGGATGTCAACGGAGCTTCGGTGGCCAACGGCGCGCTGGTGGATCAGTGGCCCGCCAACGGCCAGAACAACCAGAAGTGGACTGTTATCTCGCTGGGCGGCGGCCACTACGAACTTACCAGCGTGAACAGCGGCCTGGCTCTGGACGTCGATGGCGGAGTTACAACCGCCGGAGCGGAGATCGACCAGTACACTTACAACGGCAACTCCTGGCAGCAATGGATATTCACCGCCAAGTAATTGCCCTCGACGCAATCCCTTCCATGCCCGCGGACGCTTCCGCGGGCATGGTTTTGTGGGGACGAGTTGAATGAAACTCTCCTCTTGGCGGGTGGCCCCGGTCTCGGTGACCGTTCCCAACCCAAATGAGGGTGCCCCCGGTCCCTGGCAGTTGGGGACCGGGGAAAGCACCGCAGGTGGCCTGTGAGGGGTAGGAGCGCGATTTTTCCAAGTATCGAGGTAGTAAATGTGCGGTTGGAGCGATCCGCAAGCCGGTTTTTTCCTGCGCGGAGCGTGTTTTTCCGAATCCCGGCGAGTCTTGCAAACCCGCATCTTGCGCTTTTCAGGCGCCTTGCCGAGAATAGCCTCCCTCTGGCGCATACTGGTAAACAGAGTCCGAGCGACCGCGGAGCGGCCGTCTCGCAACTGTCGCTCTCCATGTCACGAAAAGCGCTTTTTTCGAGTTCGCTAACAGCCGTCCCATCAACCGTTTGCCCAAAATCGACTGGACCGAAAACACCGAAATATTCGCGATTTTGGCTGTGAAACTGTGAAGGCCCATATAACTCTTCCATAATCAATGCTTTCCATGGAGCGCCTCCACAGAAACACAGAAACACAAAAACTGTGAAACTGTGGAGCCTATACTAACTTACCTGCAATCAACAACTTTCAATAGTACGCTCCACAGGAACACAGAAACTGTGTTCCTGTGCCCGGTGCCCAGCATCCCCCGCCGCCCTTTCCCGGAACATGATCGTATCCCAGCGCTTGCAAAGGTTCCCCGCCCAATCCTTCTCCTCCGCGAACGCATCGTTATACGATGAGCCCATGGACTTTTCTGTGTGACGGAGGGCTGCAAACGTGAAAGGTAAAGGGTTTGGAAGCTGGAGAAGGGTTCTTTGCGCGGCGCTTCTGGCGGGGGCCATGGGCGCTCCCCGCGCGGGATTCGGGCAGTTGACCATCCCGCCCGCCGATGCCGCGGCCGCGCCCAACCCGCTTACCGATCCCACCGTGAAACCGGGCAAGATGCTGCTCTTCGACCTGGAGGCGCGCTTCGCCAAGGATGTGCTTGAACGCGGCGGCGCGGCCTTTGCCGAGTGGTTTGCCGAGGACGGCGTGGCCCTGGGCAACGGCAAGGCTCCAGTGGTAGGCCGCGTTGCCATCGCCAAATCGGCCAACTGGTCGCCCAAGTCCTATCGGCTCACCTGGACCCCGACCGATGCCGCAATGGGTCCATCGGGTGACATGGGCTATACCTGGGGGCACTTCGAGGGGCGAAGCCAGGATGCCAACGGCAATCCGGTCGCCACCAGCGGACGATACATCACCGTTTGGCGCAAGCAGGCCGACGGAAGCTGGAAGGTGGCCCTGGACGCGGGCGCGGACGAACCGGTCGCCGCGGGCGACTGCTGCAAACTTCCCGCCGGTCACTGATGAGGGCGCGAAGCGGGACCTGCCGGTCTTACGCTCCGTTTCTTTGCGGGAGAGATTCGGCCAGCGGCTTTGCGGCGAATTTTCATCCTGGCCGCTTCCCCTTCTTGTCCGCAAACGGTAAGAATAGAGAGTGGACCCTCAACGCATCCATCCGACCGCGGGCGCTGGGAACCGATTGCCGAATCGCTCTCTTCGGCGGGCGACGCGGGGCCGTCCATCGCTGGCCCTGCGGTCTTTTGTCTTGCTTCTCCTGGCCGCGCCAACGCTGTTGGCGCAGCAATCCGGCGAGAATGCCCCACCGGACGCGCACACGTCCGCATCCGGTTCGCAGGTTGTTCGCGCGACGGTGAGCGGAGCGGTGCTCAATGCCGCCACCGGCCAGCCGCTCGCCCGCGCGCTCGTGCATATTGAGGGCGATGCCGATACCGGAGCGCTGACCGACGGCGAGGGCCTCTTCGAGATTCCCGGAGTACCCACGGGGCCGCAGTTCTTCGAGATCGTGAAGCCCGGATTTTACGACCGGGGCGGGGCGGCCGGGAACCTCGGCGACGGAGCCATCGAAAAATCCAACCACAATGTGCTGGTGGCGGCGGATATGCCCAAGCTGACCTTTTCGCTGGCCCCCACCGCGACCATTCGCGGACAGATCGAACTCTCCACGGGCGACCCGGCCGAGGGAATAACGGTGGCCTTGCTACGGCGGACAGTTCAGGACGGACGAGCCTTCTGGCCGGAGGCGGCAATCGCCAAAACCAACAGCGAGGGAGCCTATCGCTTCGGCGGGCTGGCCGCCGGTGAATACGCGCTCTACACCCAGACGGCGATGGAGAGCGAACCGGCATCCACGCTGGCCGCAGGCGGGGTCGCTGTGGAGCGGGCGGGCTACCGGAGCATCTTCTACCCGGATGCGAGCGAATTCGCCGGAGCGCGGAAGATCAGGCTTGTGGGCGGCGAACAGACGCAGGCCAACTTCGCTCTCACGCTGGAACTCTTTCATGCCGTTACCGCTGCGGTTGCCTTGCCGCGCGAACTGCCGGCCGCGGCCGGAAACGCTTCCGACGCGAACGAATACCGCGCGGCGGTGATGGATATGGCCGGCCATCAACTGCTTTACGACACCAGTTACGACCGGAAGACGCACACCGTGCAAACGCTGCTGCCCGATGGAAGCTACTCGCTGGTTGTTTTCACCTTGCCGCGCGCGGGGAAGACCGCGGATGGCGGAGCGCTGGCGGGAAGCGTGGATTTTGCGGTAGCCGGTCACCCGGTCCGGAACCTGCGCGTTCCCCTCTTGGTTACGCATCAAAATCCGGTCGAGTTGGCGATCGAGCGCAGTTCGCCTCCCTCCGGTCAGCCAGCTACGGCTCCGGGCAAGGAGGACGTGGCCGAAGTGCTGGTCAGTTCGATCGGGGCGGGAATCTTCGACGGCACGTTGAATCCATTGGCGAGCGGTTCCGCCCCGGGACCGATGGCGGCAGCCTCCAATCTTTCCGGCTCTTATTGGGTGCATACCCACATCGCAAAAGGATATTGCGAGCGATCGTTTACCGCCGGAGGAACCAATCTGGCTACCGAGCCGTTGATTCTCGGCCTGAACGGCTCGACCGCCCCTATGTTTCTGACTTTGCGCGACGACTGCGCCAAGCTCACGCTCTCTCTCCCCGCGACTATCTCGGCGGTGACTTCAGGCGAGGAGCCTCTCTATACCGTCTACGCGGTTCCTGACACGGACTCGACGGTGGACGCGCAGATGGCGACCCTGCGCCCCTCTTCGGGCGGAACGATCACGCTGGAGGATCTTGCGCCGGGTGGCTACCGCGTCTATACCTTCGACGCGCCGGCGCGCTTGGAGTACCGCAACCCCGCAGCCTTGGCCGCTCTGCCCGCCCCCGGCCAGGCCATCACGCTCTCACCGGGGACGACCGGAAACCTGGAGCTGGAGGTGGGAAAGCATTGAGCGAAGTCCGCAACCAACTCCGTGTTCGTCTCTGTCTTTCAGGCATTTCATGGCTGTTGGCTATGACGTGCCTGCCCGCACTGGGGCAAAGCGAGTCCTCGCCGAAGACCGCGCCATCGGCTTCGATAGTCGCGCAACCGACCGATTACGGCCTCTTCCGCATCGCCGGAACCGTGGTGAATGCGGCGACGGGCGGGCCGCTGCGACGGGCCACCGTGGCCGCTCTGGCGATCGTGGATAGTCGCACCGTCGCGACGACCGAGACCGACAGCCAGGGGCATTTCGCGCTTGAGCGGCTGCCCGCGGCCAAATACCAACTCACCGCGTCCAAGCGCGGCTTTCGCACCGCCTTCTATGACGAGCACGGGGAATTCAACACCGCCATAGTTACCGGCACGGATCAGGAGACAGGCAACATCGTCTTCTGGTTCACCCCCGGCGCAGTCCTGCGCGGGTTGGTCACGGCCGACGGCGGCGACCCGGTGGAGCGCGCCCAGGTAATCCTCTTCCGCAAACCGAACGATCACGCTCCGGGAGCGCGCATCGCTCTGGCGGGGGCGGCCGATACAGACGACTCCGGCGCCTACGAGTTCGCCAATCTGGAAGCGGGCGAGTACCTGCTGGCGGTCAAGGCGGAGCCGTGGTACGCGCTGCACCGCCTCAACCCGCAATCCCGACAAAGACCGGCAAACGACCCCAGCGCCGTGCTCGATGTGGCCTACCCGCTCACATTTTTCGACTCGGCCACGGAGGAAGCCGAGGCCGCGCCGATCCTTCTTGCCGGCGGCGCCCGTGTGGAGGCCGATATCGGCCTGCACGCGGTTCCGGCGCTGCACATCGCCGTGGAGATACCGCGCGCGCAGGACGGCAAACCCAGCCCTGCCGAGCCTTCGCTGCGACAGAGAATCTTCGGTCAGCAGGTTCTCTCCGAGGCATTTCCTTCCCCCGGCGACCCGCGGGAGCCTACCGTCGAGTTCGGCGGCATCGCCCCCGGCCACTATGAGCTTACACAGGAAGATCCTCCGCGTATCGTAGACTTGGATGCCACTGCCAGCCAGACTGTGGACTCCACGCTTGGCTCCCCCGCCGTCGCCGTCTCCGGAACTCTGCGTACCGCTTCCGACTCGGCCCCCGACGAAGACGTAACCATGGCCCTGGAATCCATGGACCGGGAGCGCCGCCGGAACTCGCTGGAAGCCATCTGCAAACAAGGCTCGTTCAGCTTTCCGTTGGTACCGCCGGGCAACTGGGAGTTGTGGGCGGAGAGTTCGGGCACACCCTTGCCGATCGCCGAGATCGCTCTGGGGAAACAGTCCTATGCAGGCAACCAGGTGCAGGTGCGCGACCGCCCCTTGTCCATCGCCGTCACCCTCAGTTCGCGGGAGACGCGCATTGAAGGCTTTGCGCGCCGGGACGGCAAGGGGGTTGCGGGCGCAATGCTGGTGCTGGTCCCCAAGGATACAGGGGCGATGCGCGCTTTCGCCCGGCGCGACCAGTCCGACTCCGACGGCAGCTTTGCGTTCGGCAACGTTGCCCCAGGACTTTACACCATCGTAGCCATTCAAGACGGCTGGGAGTTGGATTGGGCGCGGCCGGAGGTGATCGCCCGCTACCTTCCGGGCGGAATATCCGTCACTGTAACGGACACCTCCGGAAAACTCCTGCGTCTCTCCGAGCCTGTATCGGTTCGAGCCCGTTGAGTGAGAGAGATCGCCTCGCTTCATCCAACCGGGGTGGAGAGGATAGTCTATGAGGGTATCGTTTTTCAGTCGCCGCTTCCGCGGCCGGGCCAGGCCCGAAGGCGGTGGAAGCGTCGCAGCACAAGTTTGAGGAGAGTCTCACGTTGAACAGGAAGTTGTTGCTCACGATTCTGGCTGCGGTTCCGGCTTTTTTGATGCCGCTCGCGGCATCTGGCAAGTCTGCAAGAACCAGCGACTCGGCCGCCGCGGAGCAGGAGGAAATCACCTACAAATACGAGGCCTTCGCGGGCTACGGCTACACCAGCCTCAACCAGGTGAACCAGTCCCGCTTTGGATTGCAGGGCTTGAACTTGTCGATCACGCGCGACTGGGGAAAATACTTTGGAATAGCGGCGGACGGCGCCGCCTACACCAGCCCGATCGCCGCCGGCAACCCTTGCCCGCCGGCGGCCAACTCCGCCACGCAGCCCACCAACTGCTCGGCGGAGGTGGATGCTGTTCTCTTGGGGCCGGTCTTTCACGGAACCCTCTTCCGTCAAACCAGCGCATTCTTCCATGTGCTGCTGGGCGGCGAACACACCGGTGGCTATAGCCAGACCCCCAGCGTCTCCTTCGCCGGAGGATTCGGTGGCGGCTTGGAGTACAAGCTGAGGCCGCACATTGCCTTGCGCGCCTCCGGCGACGACATCGGCTCCTCCTTTTCCGTGACCAACCCGGTTCCCGGCGACTCCCCGCACCTGCGCATGAACGCCCGCGCCGCGGTAGGCATCGTCTATAAATTCTGATCGTGCGGATCGAGGCCCAACTCGCTCAACGAGGCGAATGCTCCGGCATCCGCCTCTTCGCTTTTACGATCGAAAAAGTCAATCCGCCGGGCGGCAATCTCTGCCGGCGGAATGCTGAACGTTCGTGGACGATCAACGCGGTTCCGACTCTTGCCTAGACTTCCGATGTGGGGAGGAAGTTGCCACGGTCAGCATCTTTCAACCCCGTTTGTACTAAGCGCGAAATCGGTCGTTTTCGAGGTCTGCACCGGAAAATCCCCAAAACGGGAGCCGCCACCCATATTTGGAATTGATGAAAATTTTTATCCATATAATCATATTTTCTGTATCGAAACGATACAGAAGGGGAGAGAAAAAAACATTCTTTTCAACGCTTCCCGTATTTTTTATCAACGCCTTGCGAGATTGGCACACGTCGTGCAACACAACGATTTAGACAAGTAGTAGACCGATTTACTGGAGTCCCTTCCGAATCAGCCGATAGACGGAAAGTGGAGCTATCCTTTGAGCGGAGATGGGCGTATTTTCTTTTGAATCTTGGGATACGCCTGAACCCATCGAAAGGCTGAAGGACAATCAGAGAACCGCAAAGCCCCATCGG
Source organism: uncultured Occallatibacter sp. (assembly GCA_964565955.1). Classification (GTDB taxonomy): domain Bacteria; phylum Acidobacteriota; class Terriglobia; order Terriglobales; family Acidobacteriaceae; genus Telmatobacter. Next base: position 35,155 of record CAZMHC010000016.1, on the reverse strand, counting down.
GCGGGAACCGCGGTTGCAACGGAGAACTGGAGGATGTCGATGCGAAATGCGCGCAATTACGGTTTGCCCTTGACCCTTGGAGTCCTTCTGGCTCTGGCGGTTGCCACCCCGCTCCTACAGCAGACGGGCTACGGACAGGCGACGAACGCCGCTGGCGCCATACAGGGCACGATCAGCGATTCGAACGGCGGCATTTTGCCGGGGGCGCAGATTACGATCACCGATTTAGCGACCGGCTCAACGAGAACGATGATCTCGGACTCGCTGGGATTCTACAGCGCCTCGTCTTTGGTGCCGGGCAAGTATCAAATATCGGTAACCGATTCCGGGTTCGCCAAGACAACTACCACAGTGACGGTTCAGATCGGAACCGCGACTAGCGGTGACTTGAAATTGAAGGTGGGAGCCGCTACAGAAGAAGTGGTTGTGAGTTCGGAGGCTCTTCAAGTCAACACGGTTCAATCGACGGTTGAAGGAGTCCTGACCGCGTTGCAAATCGACACTCTGCCGATCAGCGGACGCAACTTCCTCGACTTGTCGCAGTTGGAGCCTGGTGTACAGTTACAGAGCGGCGAAAACTTCGATCCGACCAAGGCTGGCTACTCGTCGATTTCGGTCAATGGCGTGAACGGACGCACGGCGCGAATTCTTCTCGATGGTCAGGACATTTCCGACGAAACAGTGGGCACCACCACGCTGAATGTTAGCCAGGGTTCCATCGAAGAGTTTCAGATCAGCCGTTCGTCCTTGGATATCTCGAATGAACTCACCAGCTCGGGCGCGGTGACGGTGAGTACGCGCACGGGCACCAATAATATTCACGGCCAAGGATTCGGTCTGTTCCGCGACGAGCGATCCGGCGCAGCCGCATCTCCAGGCGGAACGAATTACCCGTTCCAGCGCAACCAGATGGGCGGACGGCTTGGCGGGCCGCTCTTGAAGGACAAGCTATTTCTTTTCGGGAGCGCGGAGCGCGTGAAACAGGACGCGGAGAACTCGGTGCAGGTTGCACAACCCTTCGCCTCGTATAGCGGCGACTACGACTCGCCCTTTCGCGACAACTATTATGTTTCCAGAGCGGACTACAGCGCGCCCAAGGGTGTACACCTGTTTGCCCGCATCGCCTACGAAGACAATCTTGACGACGCAACTTATGGCTATGGATTTTCCCGGTACGGCAACAAGGACAATACGCCAGCGATAGCCGGCGGCGGCGATTTCGTTACCGGCAAGTTCACGCACAGCCTTCGCTGGAGCTACCTGAAGTTTCACAACCTGATTGCGGACGAGTCGGCGGGGCTTCCCAACCCGGCTGCTGGTGTAGAGCTTTTCTTCTTCACGCAGAATCTCATCACCGGTCCGAACCTGCTGGCCCCGCAACAGACGTATCAGTCCGACAAACAGTTTCGCTATGACGGAGGCGTGACAATCCGCAGCCACCAAATTCAGTATGGAGCGAGCCTCAACCGGATACTGGGGGGGGGATACGCTAGCTTCTTTGGCTTTGGGCCGGAGTTGGACGGTTACTTCACCAATGGACCGATTGACGGCGGTGCAGCGTCCGACCCCACTGCCTATGAAGCCGAGGACGTTATCTTGGGCAACGGCCAAGGATACAATACCGAACACGCTGCCTTTGGAGCGCCGGCAGGCGGACAAGGTGACTGGCGGCTGGGGTTATACTTCGGCGATACATGGAAAATCAACGCAAAGCTAACGGTGAACGCTGGAGTTCGTTACTCACGGGACACTGGGCGGAGCGATTCCGATCTGGCTCCAATTCCCTGCTCTGCAGCAGTGTCGGTATGGGGTGCGAGTTCGCCTTGCACAACGGGAGATCTCCTGGATTCAATTAACGGGCAGAGCCTTGGCGGACAGGTGAAGCAGCCCAACGCGAATTTTGGCCCGAAGATCGGTTTCGCGTACGATGTAGAAGGCAAAGGAAAGACGGTGTTCCGCGGCGGAGTGGGTTTGTATTTCGAAAATAACATCTTCAACAACGTTCTCTTCGATCGTCCGGCGCGCCTGGCCACAGGGCTATTTTTCAACAACCGTCTTGAGCCTTCCGGCACAACCAGCTTCACCTTGCCTACTGGCTCCACCATCACCTCGATCGATGGCGTACCCATCGCGTCTCTGTGGACGGAGCCGATCTCTCAATCCGCGCCTTACTTTGCAGCATGGCAAACGCTTTATCAGCAAGCAACCAAGACAGCAGGGGCAGCTAAGAACGCGAATTACGTGGTCAACAGCTTATTTGAGGGACCGACCCCGAACAGCTATTCACTCTACGTCCCAGACTTCAAGACGGCCCGGTCGATTCAGATCAATATTGGCATCCAGCGACAGGTTTGGAAGGGCGCGATATTCAGCGCCGACTATATTCGCAACGTGGGTGAGCACTTTCAGATGGCTATTGACGAAAACCATGTAGGAGACGCGAACCATTTCAACCAGAACGCAGCGAGCAACGCAATTGCCACCACACTTGCGTATTGCCAGGTCACATCGATAGACGCGGCGATTAAACTGTGCTCCCCAGCGGCTTCAGGAGGTAATCCCGCCCCAACCCCATTCCCAGCCACCATTGCTACCTTCGCTAGCAACGGCCTCGATTCAGGCAATGGAACATTGCTTTCCAGCCATCCAGCAGCGGCAGCCGGTTTGACGCCAGACACCGGGGCGGCATTTCCAGGGATCAACCCGCTGTTTGGCCAGATGTCTTTCAACTTGCCTATGGGGCGGTCAGTATACAACGGCTTACAGACCAATCTGCGGCAGAGCGCGCGCATTCCGATTCGCGGTCTCAAGGGATCGAACTTCGAGGTTTCCTACACTCTGTCACGCTTCATCAGCACTGGAGGCCATGACCAGAACTTTACACCACTCGCCGTCGATAACAATAATCCGTTGGGGTTTGCCGGACCGGACAGCCAGGATCGTTTGCACCAGCTTTCCTACGGAGGTACGTTTGGATGGATAGGTTCTATCGAAACGAGCCTGATCGGTCACTATTACTCGTCTTTGCCGACAACGCTGACTCTGGATCCAAATGGAAACGGGCCCGGAGAGATATTCCATTCGGATCTGACGGGCGATGGCACTATAGGCGATATTCTGCCTGGCTATAAGGCAGGCGCTTTTATGAGATCCGTAAAACCGAATCAACTTGCTTCTGTGATTGCCAACTACAATGCGAAGTACGCTGGCCAACTTACGCCTGCCGGCACCGCAGTCGTAGCCAGTGGAATCATCAGCGCGACGCAAATGACCGAGTTGAACGCTGTAACTCAAACAATCGCCGCCCCTCCGCCGAACAATGCCGGGAACGGAAGTCTGCGCACCTTCGACCTCACGCTGGCGCGGCCGACCAAGCTGAAATGGCTGGGTGAAGACGGTTCTATAGTGCCGAACGTCAGCATCTACAATCTATTCAACCTCTCCAACTTCAGCGGCTACTCCTATACCACAGCCACCAAGACCGGTGGGGGAAGCCTTGCAAACTTCCAGCAGACGGGCACGGTGAACGGGACCGACACCTCTTACAACGGCAGCGATCCGTTCAACCGCAATGAATTGCGCGCGGGCAACGGATCCGGAGTTTTCGGCCAAGGCACGGCACGCTTGATCGAGTACGGGCTGAAAATCAACTTCTAATTCTTGAAACCGGTAAACAACGAAGGGGCGCCTGATAGGCGCCCTTTTTGCTGCTCTGGGCGTTCTATGATACCTCTCAGTGCTGTAGAATTCTCCACGCTCGCGCAGCAGGTCCCTGTGGCAAAGAACATCAAAGCTGAGACGGTCCTTGAGCAGCGGATTGTTCATCAGGTTGCCCTTGCAGGCAGTCCAGTCGTCCGCCCGCTTTTTGGGACAGAGGACAAGGACTGTCCGATTGGGGCAGCTCGTAGTGTTTGATAACTGCCAGCGCGGTGAATGTCTTGCCGAAGCCGACACTTTCGGCGAGGATGCAACCGTTGTATGTTTCCAGCTTGTTGACGATGCCGGTGGCCGCATCCTTCTGAAAGCGATGGAGCTTCTGCCAGATGACGCTGTCCCGGTAGCCGGCGCGCTCATTCGGAAGCGCATCCTCGCTCACGTCCTCAAGGAACTCGCTGAAGATGCTGTAGAGCATGAGAAAGTAAGTGCGCTGGGGCGAGTTCTCCTTATATACAGAGGCAATGTGGTCGCAGATCAAATCGGTCGCCGCGGCTTCGGGCACGGTATCATTTTGCTACACTATTTCGGTACAGGCGCCATTGATGCCGTGCCTCGCGGTCTTCGCCTCCAGATCGCTAGGGCCCCTTGTGGCGGGCGGCGCTGGTCTGGATTTTCCGACCTGCGGAACCGCCCAGCGGCGCAGTCGCAAGCTATTGCCCAGCACACAGATCGAACTCATTGCCATGGCCGCCGCAGCCAGCCAGGGAGTTAGCAGGATGTGGAAGCTCGGGTAAAGCGCGCCGGCCGCGAGAGGAATACCGAGCAGGTTGTAGCCAGCGGCCCAGGCCAGATTTTGGCGCATCACACGCACTGTGGCGCGGGCCAGGCCGAGCGCGGCGGGAATGGCGGCCGGTTGGGCGCGCAAGAGCAGCACGTCGCCGGCCTCCTGGGCTAGGTCCGCGCCGGTGCCCAGGGCGATGCCGGCGTCGGCCTGAGCCAGCGCGGCGGCGTCGTTGATGCCGTCGCCGACCATGGCCACGCGCAGGCCGCTCTGTTGCAGGGCGCGAATGCGGGCCAACTTGGCGGCGGGGTCGAGTCCGGCTTCCACTTCCTGGATGCCGGCTTGTTGCGCGATGGGCGCGGCGGCGGCTGCGGAATCGCCGGTGAGCATGAGTACGCGCAACCCGGCACGACGGAGGGAGGCGACGGCGGCGGCGGCATCGGGACGGAGAGCGTCGCGGGCATCGAAGTAACCGGCTGGCGCAGAGTCCAGGGCCATCCAGAGGCGGGTTACGCCGGGTTGGGGCGGGGCTTCGGTTGGCGGGAGCGGGATGAAGAACTCCTGAAAGAGCGCCTCGTTGCCGAGCAGGCAGTCGCGGCCTTCGACTTTGGCGGTCAGACCTCGTCCGGGTAGAATCCGCAATTCTTCGGCGGAGTGCCAGAGCAGATTCCGCGCCTGCGCGGCATCGACCACAGCATGGGCTAGTGGATGGTTCGATCGTTCCTCGGCGGCGGCGGCGAGGCGCAGCAGGTCGGCTTCGGCGAAATCTCCGAAAGCATGAACGCTTTCAAGCACCGGGCGGCCCACGGTCAGCGTTCCGGTTTTGTCGAGGACGATTGCGTCGAGATGGACTAAGCGCTCCAGGGCTTCTCCGCCTTTGAAGAGAATGCCAATCTGCGCTCCCCGGCCGACGGCTACGGTGAGCGCGGCAGGCACGGCCAGGCCCATGGCGCAGGGGCAGGCGATCACCAGCACGGCGACGGTCGAGGCCAGCGCCAGGGTGAGCGAGTGCGCGGCGGCCATCCAGGACGCGAAGGTTACGGCGGCCAGCGCCAGCACCACGGGAACGAAGACGGCGCCGGCGCGGTCGGCCAGCCGCTCCAGGGGGGCGCGCGAACTCTGCGCCTGCATCGCCATGCGCGCGATCTGCGCCAGCACGGTGGCCTCGCCCAGCGACTCGGCGCGGCAAGTGACGGCGCCGTCGTAGTTGAGCGATCCGGCCAGCACACGGCCTCCCGGTTCGCGGGGCAGAGGCGTGGCTTCGCCGGTGAGCATCGATTCGTCCACGCTGGTGCGGCCTTCGACGATGGCCGCATCCACGGGAAAGCGCTCACCGGGCAGCACCAGAACGCTGTCGCCCAACTGAATCTCTTCGAGCGGAAGCACGGTCTGAATGCCGTCGCGGATGCGGCGAGCCGTGGCCGGACGCAGACGGGAGAGCGAGTCGAGCGCGGCTAGGGCGCGGCGCTTGGCGCGAGCTTCCAGGCTTTTGCCCAAGAGGAGAAAGCCGACGATCAAGAGAACTGCGTCAAAGTAGACCGGGCGGCCGGGCGCGGGGCGGACGGTGGCGTAAGCCGAGTAGGCGAAGGCCACGCCGGTTCCCAGGCTCACCAGCGTATTCATATTGGCGGTTCCGTGGCGCAGGCCGCGCGCCGCGCTCAGGTAAATGCCGCGCCCCGCCCAGAGTATCGTCGCAGCGGTAAGCGTGAGCAGAAACCAGCGCAGCGGCGTGGGCGGCAGGGCATAGAGAGCGGGAAGCAGGCGCATGAGGGCGTGGTCCAGCGCGCCCATTTCAGTGCCCAGCGGCATGGCCAGCAGCATGGCCGCCGCCCCGGCGATGAGTGTGAAGTAGGCCTTCCGTTCGCCTCCATCCGAGCGATCGTTCGGCGATGGTTGAGAAGAAGCGCCGGGTCGGGGCAGCACCGCGTCGTAGCCTGCGGAGCGGATCGCGGCGACTAACTGCTCCGGCGCAGCCAGGGCCGGATCGAAGACTACGCCGGCGCGATGGGCCATGAGATCGACGCGCGCGGATTCGACTCCGGGGGTCGAGCGCAGCGCTTCTTCGACGCGATGCTGGCAGGAGGCGCAACTCATGCCCAGCACCGGAAGAGTCAGCGATTCCGTGAAGGATTGGGGCATTCAATCACTCCGGGGCCGATTCCCCGCCGCTTGCTACGGGGTCGCACATTCACGCGGCAATGCTATACCTCATTGGCTCCAACTCATCCAACATCCCGCGGTAAGAGTTGAAAACATCGCGCGGCGCGAATCGGCTTTCTGCTCGGCAACCATCCGAGTTCTACTGAATTATCGCGTCGGGAATGGGGGATGGCGCATCGGACCGACTCGAACTCGCGGAAGAACCGCCGGCACCCGTTCTCGAGCGATTGGCAAACTCCCGCTCTATGCGTTGGTTGGTGCCGGCCACGGCAAACTCGTATGCCACGCGAATGCCGTTGTAGATGGCCCGGTCGTTCGAGGAGCCGTGGCCGATGATGCACACTCCGCGCACCCCCAGCAGCGGCGCTCCGCCGTACTCCCGATAATCCAGCCGGTGGCGGAATTCGTTGAAGGCCTGCCGCGAGAGCAGCGCCCCCACCTTGCGCGTGACCGTCTGATTCAGCGATTCGCGCAGCACCTCGCGCACAAAGCGGCCCACCCCCTCGCTGGTCTTCAGCGCCACGTTGCCCACAAAGCCGTCGCAGACGATCACGTCGGCCAGACCGCTGAAGATGTCCCGCCCCTCCACGTTGCCGATGAATTTGATGGGCAGCGCCTTGAGCAGCGGATACGCCTCGCGGGTCAGATCGTTGCCCTTGCTCTCTTCCTCGCCGATGGAGAGCAGCCCCACGCGCGGTTCGGCTATCTTGAGAACGCTTCGGGCATACATCTCGCCCATCAACGCGAACTGCTCCAGATTGTGCGGCTTGCAGTCCACATTCGCGCCCACGTCGAGCAGCACGCAGGGGTTTCCAGTGGAACTGGGCATGGGGTTGGCCAGTGCCGGCCGGTCCACGCCGGGCAGCGCGCCCAACACTCCCTTGGCGGTGGCCATGGCCGCGCCAGTATTGCCCGCCGTCACAAAGCCCGCCGCCGCCCCCTCGCGCACCAGTTTCAGGCCTACCCGCATCGAACTGTCCTTCTTGGTCCGATACGCTTGCGCCGCCTTCTCCTCCATGCCAATGCGTTCCGAGGCATGGTGAATGACGATGGGCAGGTCTTCGTTCTCCAGATGCTCGTCCAGAAGGTCGCGCAACTCCGCCTCCGGCCCAATCAGATGGACCCGCACCGGTAGAGCGCGGCAGGCGAGGATCGCCCCCCGAATCTCCGGCTCTGGAGCTTTGTCCGAGCCTACCGCGTCAAGCGCAATGTCGATGAGCATGGAGGCGCGGCCTACTTGACTGCGTCTTTCACGTCCAGCACCGCGCGCCCCTTGTACTCGCCGCACTTGGCGCAGGCGCGATGGGGCAGCTTCTTTTCGTGGCAGTTTGGGCATTCGGATACTCCCACGGCGGTCAGAAAATCGTGGGAGCGGCGAAGCGCGGTGCGGCGCGTGGAATGGCGCCTCTTCGGATTGGGCATGATCGAATTCCTCTCTCGGCTCCGCCGGCTTCAACGCCAGCCAGCCACAGGCCGCGCACGGCTTGAAACCGCCTTGCGGCGGAACTCCCTCAATTTCTTGGGGAATGATTTCTCAGGGCTTGATACGGCTGCGCAGCCCAGCCAGAGCATCCCAGCGAAGGTCGTTCGGACCGTTCTCGCAGGAGCACTCCTGTTGGTTGCGGTTCTCTCCGCAGCGCGGGCAAAGTCCCTTGCAGTCGGGCTTGCACAGTGTCCTGGCCGGCAGGGACAAAAGCACCTGCTCGCGGAGCACATCCTCAAGCGAAAGACTGTCCTTTTGATAATACCCGATTTCCGTCTCCGGCGCAGTAAGGGACCGTTCCGGCGCCTCCGAATCGGCCTCCGCCGGCCGGTAGATCAGGTCGAATTCGGCCTCCAGCGGAATCTCCACCGCCTCCACGCAGCGCGCGCAGGGAACCTCGAATCGCCCCGCAAACCGCCCTCGCAGACGTATATCGGCCACTATATCCTTTGGACCGCGGCGCTCGTGCAACACTTCGGCAAGCCCGGAGGCGCCCAGTTGCCCCTCTTGCTTGGCCAATTCGCCGAAATCCACCGATCCTGGAGCCAGCTCCAGATCGAATGCGATCGGCTCCCGCTCCAGTTCGCTGACTATGAATTCCATGCTATGAGCCTACGGCGCGCGCTTCCCGCCGTCAATGCGACTGGGAAAGTCACTCCCGTTCACGGTGCGTCTCGCGCGGGCAGTCGCTCCATCCCCGCCGCGAAGAGACCGCGCATCGAAGTTGAATCCCGCCCTCCGCTCAAGTTTTTTACTTTGTCCCCGATACATCTAGTGCCGGACAAACACCGGCATGGAGGACTTATGGCCTTTAGGACGCAAAGCGGTCAGTATTCCGTGTCCGAAAAAGTCCTGGACAATCAGAACGCGGTTTTTATCGGGTTTCTGAACGAGATTCACGCGGCCATCGAGTCCGGCTATGCGCGAGGCGCGGCCGGCCCGCTGCTGCGCACAGTGGCTGACAACATTGGCGAACATCTTGCTTCGATGGATGCGATGGTGACTTTCACCCGGATTCCGGCGCTCGACGAGCACCGCGCCAAGCAAAGGGAACTCGCCCGCCAACTCCGCGAATTTGCGGGCCGCATCGAGCGCGGCGACCCGAACGCGCATACCGAACTGCTGAACATGGTGAGCAAATCGCTCGACGGCCAGACCGGCAAAGTTACTCAGGAGCTTGCCGGCGCGGTGCATCAACCAGCCGTGGACTGATCCGTCCAACTCCACAGGTGCCCGTTCATAGCGCGCGATCTGGCCTAATCCTACTGAAGCGCCTGGTCGATGGCCGCGGCCAGCGTCTTCAATCCCGCCGCCACGTCGGTCCCCAAGCGGACCTGCAGCGCCCGCCGTCCGCGCGACTCCAGCACCGCCAAATCCCCGGCGGCCTGCGCGTCAATCACCACGCCGAAGCTGTATTTCTGCCCCGGGATGGCCACGTCCACGGCGTGGTCCGCGGTGATTTGCAAGAAGACGCCGCTGTTGGGGCCGCCTTTGTAGTCCTGCCCGGTGGAGTGCAGGAAGCGCGGGCCGAAGCCCAGGCAGGTGGCCACCTTCTTGGCGTCGCGCACCTTGTGGCGGAAGGCCTGGATCGCCGCCTCGCGCTCCGGGAACATCGGAAGGTAGGCGAGTGTGGCAAAGTAATCGCCCGTGTGAATCTGGTCCAGATGCGCCCGCAGATAACCGGCCAGCGACTCGCTCGGCACCGCTTTCTTGAGCGTGGCGGCGTAGGACTCTGTGGCGTAAAGGCCGATCCCGTTCTCTACCAAGACTGCCGCACGTTCCGCCAGTTTGCCTGTCTTTTCGTACTCCGCGGTCAGGGCCCGGGTTTCGATCTTGGCCGACTCCACGTCCGGCTGGTTGAATGGGTTGATGCCCATCACCGAGCCGGCCACGGAGGTCGCAACCTCCCAGGCGAAGAACTGCCCGAATATCTCATACAGGTCCGCTATCTCAATGTGAACCACCGGATGCCCCGCCGCTTCCAGAGCCGCGACCTTCGCGTCCTGCGAGAAATCTGCCGTGCCTTTCAGTCGAACGTAAACGAAGATGCGGTCGGAGCCATAAACCGGAGGAGCTCCGATGGCCTCGCGGTCCACGGGGGTGATGCCCTTGCCCAGCTTGCCGGTCGATTCGGCGATCAACTGCTCCAGCCACGCGCCCAGATCGTGGATCTCCGGCGAGGTGAAGATGGTGAGCTTGTCGCGTCCGGATTTTTCCGCCGTGCCTAGAATCAAGCCCAGTTCGACCGCTGGGTTTTCGCTCACCGCCAGTTTTGCCGAAGCCACGGCCTTGCCTGCCTCGGCCAGCAGCTTGCCCGTATCGAGTCCGGCCACGGCGGCCACCGCTACGCCGAAGTTGGAGAGCGCCGAGAAGCGCCCGCCGATGGTTGGATCGCCATAGAATATCTCGCGGAAGCCGTCCGCCTTGGCCACCTGCTCCATCTTCGAGCCGGGATCGGTGATGGCCAGAAAATGGCTGCCCGCCTGGGACGCGCCGACTGCCTTGGCCATCTCCTCGAAGAAATACTGCTTCAGGACGTTCGGCTCCAGCGTCGAGCCGGACTTGCTGGCCACGATGGCCAGCGTCTCTGCCAGGTTGACCTTGTCGCGTACCGCCTGCACGTATGCCGGGTCGGTCGAGTCCACGATGTGCAGCGCCGGAAAACCGGGTTGTTGCCCGAAGGTGAGCGAGAGCACCTCCGGGCAGAGGCTGGAGCCGCCCATGCCCAGCAGCAGAGCGCTCTTGAAGCCCGCCGCCTTCACGTCGGCGGCCAGCGCGGCGAAGGCCGCCAGGTCTTTCCGCTGGCGCTCGACGATGTCGATCCAGCCCAGCCACTTCTCCTCGCCGTCATGGGTCCACAGGCTGGGGTCTTTCCGCCAGAAGCGGTCAATCTTGCCGTTCGCTTGCCAATCGGCGGCAGCCAGGTTCACCGCGCCGCGAAGTTCCGTGGGGAGTACGAATCGATAGCTCATCTCGTTTCCAATTTAACTGAAATCGCCGGCTTCTGGAATGCGCCGATGCCCGGAGATGTACTCGGCGATGGAAAGACGGCGTGAAACCGCCGTCGAAGTTGAAATCCCGGCCGGCCAGCCTATCCCCGTCAACGCTTCCGGTCGGTTTTGGAGAATACTTCAAGGAAACGATCCGCGATGCCCTCGATAGGAAACGAACGCTCCGCGTAGGCGCGCGCATTGGCCGCATAGCGGGCGCGCAACTCCGCGTTTTCCATCAGGAGTTTCGCGGCGCTCACAAAGTCCTCGGCGCTGTCAGGAGAGACCACCAACCCGGCCTCGGCCCGCTCGATGACCGTGGCGGCGTGGTTCTGCGGCGGCGCCGCCAAGAGCACCGCGCGCCCGGCGCACAGGTAAGAGAGAATCTTCGAGGGCGCGGAGAATGCCCCGGCCTCGGAATCGAGCAGGCCGATCAGCGTATCCGCCGCGCCGAACACCTCGGAGATTCGCTCGTAGGGCTGGAAGGGCAGCAGCGTGAGCGCATCCTTGCGGACCGCGCCCGCGTTCTCGCGCAGCCAGTCGGCCCCGGCCCCGGCGGCAATCACCGTCAGATGGGCATCCGGCACGGTCTCCAACGCGCGAGCCAGCGCCAGCAGCAACTCCGGGCGATGTTTCATGCCCAGTGTGCCGCTGTACATGAAGCGGAACTTGCCGTCCAAACCGAACTCGCGCGACCAGGCGTTGTTCCGCTCCGTGGGCCGTACCTCGTCCAGCGGCGACCAGTTCTCGATGGTGAAGGCGCGCTCCGGCGCCACCCCCCACTCGGTCGCTATCCGCTTGAATCCGGGAACGATGCAGACGACCGCGTCCGCCTCCCTCAACAGTCTCTTCTCCAGTCGTTCGTAGTGCCATTCGCCGAGCAAGCCGGCCAGCGCCCCCAGCTTTTTCTTCACCACGAACCGCACCGCGGAGCTATATACGTCCTGCAGCCAGAAGACGAACTTCGCGTGCTGTCGTCGCGCCGCATTTGCAAGAATGTTCTGTGCGTCCAGCGGCATATTGGCCGAGATCACAACATCCGGCTTGAAGGCGGCGACCCTGGCCGCCACCGCCTCTCCGTATGCAATATCCGCTCTTCTGCGGGTGCGCAGGGAGTGCTTGGAAAACTTCATCGGAACGCTGAGGCCGGCGATGGAAAAGTTAGATAACCCGTCCTCGCCGCATTCCACTCCGCCCTTGGGGGTCGAAAGGTTGTCTGCAAAGTAGGTGTGCAGCGTCGGATGGCCCCGGCGCGCAAACTCCCGGCTCAGTTCGATCTGAAAGGCATGACCGCAGAAATCGTTTACCAGGATTCGCACAATGTTCGGCGCTCGCGTTTCAGTTGAATTTCCGTTGCCCGCCCGGTTCGGCGCGATCGCTCTGAGCCGTTCATCTCGACACCGCTCCGGCAAGCATCTCCCGCTCGATCCAGGCTATGGTTTTTCCCATTCCCTCGCGCAAGGGAATGGAAGGCTCCCAGCCGAGACGCTTGTGAATGAGAGTGTTGTCGCTGTTGCGTCCGTTCACGCCCTTGGGCGCGCTCAGGTTGTAACTCCGCTTCAGCTTCACGCCGACGATCTCCTCGGCGATGTCCACCAACTGGTTGACGGTGACCAACTCGCTTGAACCCAGGTTGATGGGGTCGAGAATGTCGCTCTCGAAGATATCCACAATGCCCTTGGTGCAGTCGTCGATATACATGAAGCTGCGCGTCTGGTGGCCGTCTCCCCAAATTTCGATCTGATGCCGGCCGCTGTGCTTGGCCTCCAGCACCTTGCGCGCGATGGCCGCGGGAGCCTTTTCCCGCCCCCCCGCCCACGTTCCCAGAGGACCGTAGACGTTGTGAAAGCGCGCAATGCGGGATTCCAACCCGAAATCCTCGTGGAAGTGGCGGCACATCCGCTCCGTAAACAGCTTCTCCCAGCCGTAGCCGTCCTCCGGCAGGGCGGGATACGCATCCTCTTCCTTCAGCGGAACCACCGCGTATTCCTTCTGCTTGTCGCCGTTGTAGACGCAGGCCGAAGAGGAATAGAAAAATCGCTTCACCCCCGCCGCGCGCGCCGCCACCAGCATATGCGTACTGGTCAATACGGTCAGCATGCAAAGCGCCTTGTTGTTCTCGATGAAGCCCATCCCGCCCATATCGGCTGCGAGCTGGAATACCGCGTCCATGCCCTGGGCCGCCTCCAGGCAGGAATCGCGCAGTTGCAGGTCCAGAATCCGGCTGTCGGCATCGGGATGGCGCTGATACCACTCGTCGAACGGCTTGATGTCGACCGCGCGAACACTGGCCGCGCCCTCGGCAAAGAGCTTTTTCACCAGGTGGCCGCCGATAAAGCCGCCCGCACCGCAAACCAGCGCGCGCGCACCGCGAATGGCCATTGCTTGCTTCTCCTTGGATCGTTCAAATGCGCTAGAACAGCCTGAATATATACTTGCGGACAACATCATCGCAAGCGCCGCGGACCAACCCGATCATGCTCCGGCCCAATTCTGGAAGTCCGTCCCGATTCGAATGCCAGGGGCGAGGATAACCAAGGCAACTCAGGTCCAGAGTTACGAACCTGTGAATAAATAAACCGCAGTCGTGCAATCTGTATCCAAGACGACGGAATGCGCCTTCCCGCAGATCATTGCCGCGGGCCTACTCCGAATTCATACATCGCGCCAAAGGTAAACCCCTGCGGGTCAAGGGTTTTCTGACCGGCGAACAGAGCCGGCCAGAGCTGGTATTCGTAATCGGCCCGGCCCCACACGTTCCGGAAGGCCCGGACTTCCAATCCTCCGCCCAAGGCGCTGACTGTCCGCGAGTCGTGCGTGTAAGTGCTGGGATTGGGAAAGTCGACGTTGCCGTAGCTGCCGATGAACTTCACATAGGGGTGAGCGATGCGGAATTGGCGCCAAATATAGATTCCACCGGCGCCGAATGTCTCCTCTCGAAGCTTTTGCGGCTGGGTCGGGGATTGACCCCAAGCGATGTCGCGCGCCTCGCCCTCGAAGCCGAGTCCGCGAAGAAAACGCGGCCCTTCGTCCAGGGTAAGGTCCGCCCACCCGGCTGCGCCCAGCATCCGGCCCTGTCCCCAATCGACATCGTAGGTGGCCACGCCGCCGCCGGCGCCAAACAAGAAAACGCGATGCCTCTGATCTCCCAACGCGGACGGAGCGGACTGGGAAAACGCTGAAGACGCCGCGGCGACCAACAACGCCGCCACGATAGATTTGCGCATCGATGCCAAGCGCATAGTGCATTCCCTCCTGATATCTGTGGGGCTCCGGAGTCGAAACCCACGAGTGCAAGTTTCCTCAAGCCTAGCATAAGTGTATATGAGCCTTGCGCGAAGCCGGAATTCCCTCCCCGGCATGGCTGGCTGGACTACCAACTTTACCCGGCTTTGTTTGGACGGCGCGCCGCGACGCGAATCAGATCCAGCCCGCCCAAGTCCTCCATCTCGAACTCCGGCGAAACGGCGGCAACCGCCACCACTCCCCGCGCCGGTAGATCGACTGGCGCGAAGCCCGTCCCGTGGATTCTCGCCGCGCCGGCCGCCGCGAATAAATAGGAAAGCTCCGGATCGCCCGCGCCCCGCAGACTGGTGCCGGAACGGCTGCCCGCCACAGGAATTCGCTCCACTCGAAAGTGCTCCGAATCCACCAAAACCGCGCGATCCGCCCGCGTCTCGGCCGGAACCTTGCCGGCGCGGGTCGCCAGGCGCGTCGCCTCCAGCGACTTCTCGATATGCAGTTCACGCGGCCGCCCATAGTCGTACATCCGATAGGTCAAATCGCAGTTCTGCTGCGTCTCCAGCAGCACCGACCCCGGCCAGATCGCGTGAACCGTCCCGGCATCCACGAAAACCATCTCGCCCGCCGCCACCGGCAGCACGTTCAAGCTCTCTTCCAGCGTCCCCGCGCGGATTCCTTCCTCAATCTTTTCCAAAGTGACGCCCGGCTTCAGTCCGCAAGCCACCCGCGCCCCCGCCGATGCCGACAGCACGTACCAGCACTCGGTCTTGCCGCGCGGCTGCCCGTACTTCTGCGCCATCCTGTCGTCCGGATGCACCTGCACGCTGAGTTTTTCCCTGGCGAAGAGCACCTTGAGCAGCAGCGGCGACTCGGCCGGCTCCGCTTTCGGCCCCTGTAGCTGCTCGGAATGCCGACTGAAGATCGACGCGAGCGTCTCTCCGGCGCAAGCCCCGGTAGCGACCACGCATTCGTCGCCGGTTAGCCACACCTCGCCGATCGGCTCAACCCCGGCCGCCCGGTCGTACCAGGGACGAAGATCGTTCCATCCCCACACCCGCGACACAAACCTGGGCTCGATGCGAAATGGCGCCAGTGCCGATGGGAGAGAGAACCCGGCATTTGCCATAAAAATCGTTGAATCCGCCATACGCTGTAATTGTACGGTTGGCCGCCAGCAGGCACATCCACTTCCGTTGAACCCTTCGCAGGTTAAATCTTGTATTCGATGGCTGATCCCACACCCCTTGCGTTGACAGCACCGGATGCCTTGTCCCGCCGAGAACGCTTTCGCCGGTAGTATGAAGGCGTTCAACCCAACTGCGTCCGCTCGTGGATTGATAAAGGAGGGGCTGCTTTTGGGGAATTTATCCAAAGCCCTTCCGCGCGAGTTGAAAACATCCGGGTTGCCGAACTGTACGCAGGCCGCACTCCGCGGACCGCGTTTCAATTTGCGCACCTCGGAACCGTTCCCCAACCAATTGCGTAAACTGAATGCAAAGAGAGTTGGAGCAAGCGCCGCATATGAAAAAAATTCTTCTCATCGTTCTCGCAGTCGTGGTGGCCGCCGGCATGGTAGGCTTCATCGCCTACAAGCGGCAGTCCGGCTATACCAAGGTTCTTACCGCCACCCTCGCCCGCCAGGACCTGTCCACCATTGTCAGCGGCACCGGTCAGATCAAGCCCAAGACCTACGTCAATGTCGGCGCCACATCCTTTGGCCGCATCACCCGCCTGCTCGTGAAGGAAGGCGATCATGTGACCAAGGGGCAGGTGATCGCCACTGTGGAAAACGTCCAGCCCGATGCCAATGTTCAGGCACAGAAGGCCACCATCGACGCCGCCAAAACCGACATTGCTTCCTTTATCGCTGCCGAGAAGACCGCCGAGGCCAATGTCGAGCACGCCAAGGCCGACCTCGAACAGAAGCGCCTCGATTGGGAACGCGCCCAGAGCCTCTTCGCCGCCGGCATCCTCGCCAAGCAGGACTTCGACGCCAAAAAAGCCGCCTACGACACCGATGTCGCCTCCCTCGATCAGGCCGTCGCCGGACTCAACCAGGCCAAGGCCCAGACCGACTCCGCCCGCGGACATTTGCAGACTCAAGTGGCCACTCTGCGCTCCAGCCAGGACGCGCTCGACAAGACCGTCTCCGTCGCTCCCTTCGACGGCATCGTCACCAACTTGCCCGTCCGCGAGGGCGAGACCGTCGTCGTCGGCATCCAGAATGCCGAAGGCTCCACGCTGATGACCCTCGCCGACATGAGCGTGGTCACCGCCGAGGTCAAGGTGGACGAGACCGACATCGTCAACGTCCAGATCGGTCAATCCGCCGACATCTCCGTCGATGCCCTCCCCGGCAAAGTCTTCAAAGGCCACGTCACGCTGGTCGGCGATCAGGCCCTCCTCCGCTCCACCGGCATGGCCACCTCCCAATCCACCTCCGGCACTGAAGAGGCCAAGGACTTCAAGGTCGTAGTCACCCTCGACGCGCCTTCCAGCGACCTCCGCCCCGGCCTCTCCACCACCGCCAAGATCACAACCGCGCACAAGGCCAGCGTTCTCTCGCTGCCCATTCAAGCCTTGGTCATGCACGATCCCGATGCCGACAATCCCAAAGCCGCGGGCGGCGTCCAGGCCGCATCCGTTTCCACCGCCAAGCCCCCGGCCAAACTCGTTCAAGGCGTCTTCGTCGTCGAGAAGGACGAGCACGGCAAGCTGCGCGCCAAATTCGTTCCCGTGGCTACCGGGATCACCGGCGCCACCGACGTCGAGGCGCTCTCCGGCCTCAAGGAAGGGGATGAGATTGTCCTCGGCCCCTTCAAGACATTGCGCGTCCTCAAGAACGGCGCTCTCCTCAAGCGCGACACCGCCCAGCCCGCCGCCGGTGAAAGTAAATAGACATGGGATAGGGGAAGAATAGCGGTATCATCGCAGTGGAAAGGATGGTTTGATAATGACAACCCGACCGCTCCCCGACGATCCCGCATTTTTACGTTTATTCCCGACGGAAGTTATGGCCAACAACCACGATATTAAGTATCGTCTTCGGAGATACGACGGCAAGAGCAAGCCCAATGGTCTTTGGTATGTCTTTGAACATCAGACGCAGCCGTGCGTTACCTCTCGCTGCGGCGGAAGATTCATGGCAGGCAAAAACGATTATGTCTCTCCGAAGGATCACATTGGTGATGACAATACCCCAAACACCTTTGTGGATACGATATATGGTGGAGCTTTGAATACGGTGCAGTCTTTTACCATTTCCCTTGAACAGAAATTCAATCCTGCAGCTCAGTATAAGGTTCTAATCCGGTACGGAAATGGATTGGACTACTCTTGTCAGAGAATTTACCAGCCATATTCGTCGGACCCCGTCTTGATCAATGGCATGAGGAAGATTCCGGAGGCCCCGGAATTGGCAGGGGAGTTCTAGCTATGAAGACCGGACGCTGGAAGACTATCCTCGCAGTGGTGTGCTCAAGCGCGCTGGCTCTGTCCGTGGGCATCGTTGCCGTTGGAGTTTCGCTGGACCATCTTCGCCGTTGGCAGGCGGAGCGATTGCTGGCAGCTCTCGATCAAATCACTGTAGGTGTTACAGACCGGGCGACAGCGATGCGCATATTGTCTCCATTTCAAAAGCACCGGACTGATGATCCTGATGAAGGTTTTCGCAGATGGATATTCGAGTATTACAATGCATATCTTTATCGAATGCATATCGCGCCTTACCCTGACACCGTGGTAATCGTATCACTTGATTTTGATAGAGACGTGGTAGAGCAAAAATATGCAAGCGTATTCAGTTCACCCGGTATCTACGCGAGTATTTCAGAGAGCAAGCGCGGCTTCGGATATCTTGATGGAAAGGTAACCTGCGAAACTCCAACACATACAGCGTATCCTTCTTGGTATTCGCGAACGGAACTAGACAGAATCATCATCCATGACGATGACAGTTATGACAGGAAGGAACGAGAAAAGGACTGGGCCATAAGTCTATCTTGTATGACGCGCATAGGCGGCTGCTCCGATGCCCGGTCGATTATGCCCCTCGCGCTTCCACTCTCAGCTACGTCCGATACATCGCAGCGCGAGTTGAAGTTTGCTGACGGGTGCAAATGAGTTGTTTCCGTTTGTGAAGGAACGAAACACGAGGTCGTTGCAATACTCGGGCGCGCATTGCGAGATGTTCTCGCTTTCCAGCGCCTAGCTTGTAAAAATGAAAGGATGAGATTCTCATGGCTCCAAGCATGACCGCCCCTGAAGACGTTGCCCAACCGACGGCCCCGCCCCCCGGCGACGTAATCGTCGTCGAAGACCTCTGGCGCACCTACGACATGGGGTCCGAGCAGCAGGTGCAGGCGCTGCGCGGCGTCTCCCTGCGCATCAAGCGCAACGAGTACGTGGCCATCATGGGCCCCTCCGGCTCCGGAAAATCCACTCTGATGAACCTCATCGGATGCCTGGACACCCCATCCAAAGGCAATTACTGGCTTAGCGGACAACTGGTCAGCGATCTCAACGACGACCAACTCGCCCGCATCCGCAACAAGGAGATCGGCTTCGTCTTTCAGACCTTCAACCTGCTGGCCCGCGCCACCGCGCTGCACAACGTCGAGCTGCCGCTCATCTACAACGGCACCCCATCGGCCGCCCGACTCTTGCGCGCCAAGGAATCGCTCGCCGATGTCGGCCTCGAGTCCCGTATGTACCACAAGCCCAACGAACTCTCCGGCGGTCAGCGTCAGCGCGTGGCCATCGCCCGCGCCCTGGTCAACCGTCCTTCCATCATCCTCGCCGACGAACCTACCGGCAACCTCGACTCCAAGACCGGAATCGAAATCATGGCCCTCTTCGATGCCCTTCACGCCGGCGGCAATACCATTGTGGTTGTCACCCACGAGCCGGATATCGCCGAGTACGCCCATCGCGTCGTCCACATCCGCGACGGACAGATATTCTCCGACGAACCCTCCAAACGCTTTCGCTAAAGCATCCTCAAGGTTTGTGCACGGTTCTCCGCATCGTCAGCGCGGGCAATTTGCCGAGCAGAGCGGCAGTCGCGATAGCGAACGATTCTTAGGATTGTGCGCGCAAGGATTCTTTGCAACGGTGTGAATCTATCCTCCTTTCCTGAAGCCGTCGATTCGTACCGCGTCATTGAATTCGTCCCCGGAGATTCGCAGTCTGGCAAGCAATTGCGCCACTGTTTTTCCGCTGCCGGGAACGACGGCTTCAGGAGCGATCTCATGGAGTGGAACCAGAACGAAAGCGCGTTCGGCCAGGCGGGGGTGAGGAACCGCTAGCCCCGGTTCGCAGATTTCAAGACCGCCGAAGAGCAGAATGTCCAAGTCCAGCGTTCGCGGTCCGTTGACAAGGCCGGCGGAGCGCTCCCGGCCGAACTCCCGCTCGATGGCCAACAGAGATTCGAGCAGTTCGTGCGCCTCCAGCGCCGTCTCCAGGGCCACGACTGCATTCACAAACCAGGGCTGTTCGGCGCAACCCACTGGCTCGGTCGAATAGAGCGAGGATCGGGCCGTCAGCCTTCCCAGCGATTCCAGCCGCAAGGCCGCCGCCGTCACTGTGGACTCCGGCTCCCCGGCCCAACTGGGCAGGTTGGCCCCCATTCCGATGTAGGCCGTGCGCATCGTCTTTCAGATTACCGCTGCGAACTGGAAATCGCACCTGCGCTGTCGCCGCTTCGCTTCCGAAAGACCACCTTTATTTCCCTGCGCCAATGCTCGCTGACGGCGATCGTCTCCCATTCGACCTGCGGGGAAAAATAGCGCAGCACCGTCTCGTTGGCGGGATGGATGCGCAAGGCCGGCGCTGCCAGCAGAAGCCGCGGTGGAAGCGGCGAAACCTCCGCTCCGGGAAAGTATCCCTGGCGCTCGAAGGCGGAGAGCGGCCTTCCGCCCTCGTTGCCTTCGCCGGGCTGGCGGTCGTCGTTGAGCGCGCGGACGCGAATCCAGTAGTCGAGCGCTTGCAGCGGCAGGTGCAGGTCCTCTTGGGCCTTCAGTTCCAGCACCGTCAGGCGCCCGGCGCGGTCCAGCGTCAGCATATCCAGCAAGCCGCGCGCGCCTGATGCCAGCGCCGGCACCTGGGTATAGAGCAGATCGCCGCGCAGACCGGGCAGCAGTTCGGATATACCGCTTCTCAGTTGGGCCTCCAGCCAGCGTTCCGGTTGCAGCCGGAAGAGCGGGTCGGTATGAGAACCGTCGGCGTGCCGGCTGAGGAAGAGGCGCGCAAAGAGATCGCGGCACAGGCCTTCGTTCTCCTCCGTGAGCGGGGTCTCGTTGGCTCCCGCGCCGAAACTGATCTCGTCCTGGCGGGCAAAGGAGTGGGCTGCAAAGCCGTGGCGAACTCTGGCGAACTCCAACCCGTGGAGCAGCAGGCAAACCTCGGTGGCGGAGTTGGGCCGCACCTCGACGCGCCCCTTCGCGGAGTCCGGGACCAACGAAAGAATCCGCTCCACTCCGCTCCCGCAGCGCTCCAGCGCCGCCTCCGGCGAGAAGGCATGAACCAGCCGCGATTCCAGATTGCCGGTATCGCGCAAATCCACCTCGGCAAGCTCTTCGCTGCGCTCGTCCAGCGTAAAAAGCTGAAAATCGGCGGCCGCGCGGTTCAGCCAGGCCATCCGCTCAGCAGTGGTTCGCCACGCACCTGCCGGAACGATCACTTTCAGCCCGCCGAAGTGCCTGCGTCCATCTCCGTTGTGCCGGCAGTGGTCCAGCCATAGCACCCCCAAGGTTAGAACGCCATCCACAATGCTGTCGGCTTCGGCCTCGCCTACACCGATCACCGCCTCGGCGGCCAGCCCATGCAGAAGGTGCCCGCGCACGTAGGCCGGTCCGAAGCTGTGCTCCAAATCCATCGCCGAGCGCAGGCCATCGACTTTGGAACCTAAGAACGCGCGCGTCAGCGCCCGCTCCAGCAGCCGTTGATAGTTGCGGCGGGCGGCCTCGCGGGCCGTAGGGGTGCGCCGGTCGCTGGTGGGAACCAGTTCCAGAGCCTGAGGTTTCGCCGCGCCCATGCGGCGGGTGGTCAGGCGGAGGCATTGCGCCCGCTCCCGCGCCTCCACCACCGTGCGGATCAGGTTGCGCTCTTCGCTCCATAGTTGCAGCAGACAGCGACCGTGCTGTTCGGTCACGGCATAGCGGGAAGAGCGCATATCGAAGAGAACGCGACCGTCCTCCAGCAGCGCCGCCCCCGAGTGGTCCGCCAAGTACTCTTCAATTTGTCGAGCCAGCAGTTGCGCGGAAACCGCATCCATCTCAGCGGCCACCCGCGCTGCTACCAACCCTGGCGCTCACGTAGTCTGGCAATGTGCGCGACGTGGTGGCGCGAGTGCCAGTCGTACATAGCCAGCGCCTTGGCCAGATTCGCGCGACCATAATCCGGATGGTTGTAGCCCTTCTGGAACTCTTCCTCGGATAGCGACTCCAGAAGCGATACCCAGCGCCCGTGCAGCGCCGCGATCAGAGCCAGCGAACCGTCGATGGACAAACGGCTATCAGGCAGATTGGCCCACGCGGCCTCGTCGTAAGGCTTGATGGTCGGCCAGTCTTCGGTGAGCGCATGCTTGCAGCGGAGGAAAGCAGTGGCATGGCTATCCGCCAGATGATGCACCACCTGGCGCGCCGTCCAGCCGCCCTCGCGGTAGGGCGTATCGAGCTGCGCATCGCTCAGGCCGACAACAGCGTCTTGCAGGTGTCCCGGCAGTTGCCGCAACGTCTCTATATGCGCGGCGCGAACCCCAGCCATGCTGCTGGCCGGCGGGCTGAATCGGCCAATCGGAAAACGGAGATCGTCCAACTCTGTCATGGTGCCAACCTTGCCTATCGGTACGAAACCGGGCTGTGCGGCTCGGCCCCGGCGTTATTGCCGCATCGGGGCCGGGTGCAGTTTAGGAGTGATGTTGTGGGTGATGATGGTGACGGTGGTGATGGTGCCTCACTGCGGCAAACGCAGGGCTGGCGAACACCATCAAAAGCAGCGCGGTGGCAAGAATCTTTTTCATGCTATCGAATGTAGCACGATCCGGGCGTAACGTGTGGAGGCGGGCAGTGTCGGATTCTGTGTCGATGTTTTGGTGGCGGCGCCGGTCCCGATCGCCCGCTGCCACCGCCTGCGTGATGCCCGATTTGCTCACCATGCGCACCTTGGACCCAGGGTCACGCAGCCGCTGAACCCCTTCCCACAGGCAGCGCAATGCCTCGACAGAAAAAGAGCGCAGGAACAGGGCCGGCGCCACGACGCAATAGACCGCCATATGCGCGGCAAATCGCGCTCGCGCAAGCTCGCCTTGCCGGTCCGGGCAAGCGCCGCCTCAACCGAGGCGGCAGGAAAAGCCTTGCCCAAGACCCCACGGCTGATGAAGTCGCCAATCCGAGGTTCTGGAGGAAGTTCCGCAACCGAGCGCGCCATCGTGGCCTCCCGTCCAAAAACAGAATGCCGCAAAATCAGTACCGCAAAATCAGTGCAAAGTGAACAGTATTTGAGCTAAGGGTCGTACCCTTCAAAAACGAATCGACGACTATCCGCTTGAGACGCTTCGCTAGCCGATTGGAGATGGATGGGGTAGACTTGGAGACAGAGCGGAAACCCCAATCAAGTCGCATTCGGTGAGAGCTCGTAGCTCAGTTGGTAGAGCAACGCCCTTTTAAGGCGTGGGTCCTGGGTTCGAGTCCCAGCGAGCTCACCATTCCTCCCGGCGGCGGTTTCCACTTGACGCCATTGAATGTTCGCTTCAAGCCGCCGTTGGGGAAGATACCGCATCGGTCTCATGCGGAGGCGCGATGCGCAAGACAGCGGGAACGATCCGTAAAACGACACGCACAAGGCTCGTCTATCGCAATGGCGGAATTTCAATCTTCACAGTTCCCGATTTCAAACCCTTGCCGACCGTTCCGCCGCAAAAACCCGAAACTGCGTTATGATGACCTCAGGAGGCCTCACGCGATGGTCGCTGAATACGAATCCAGCGCGCTCGAAGATGAGAATCCCTCGCAAGAGGGACGGGGAAAGAAAGCCCTGCGTGTGATCGGCTGGTTTTCGGTGGGAATGGCCGTGGCGGCGCTCGGCATTTACGTGAGCGCCGAGGTCCGCAGCCGTTACAAGTTCAAGCGCCGCACCCCCTACGACTTCTACGCCAACGCCGGCCAGCGCTCAACCGGCGAGTTCGGCGTGGGCATCTAGCCTCGCGGCCCTGCTTCCGATTGCGGCGGTTCATCGGAGGGCGATTTGCGCTCTCCACTCGGATAGCCCGGTTATTGAATCAGACCCAGCGCCTTGAGTTCCTTGCGCAGCTTCCCCGTATCGATCGGCTTCACCAGATAGGAATTGCACGGACCCAGCAGGGACGCGACGATGCTCTCCGTATCGGTATAGGCTGTGGTCACGATGATTTTGGCGGGCTTGGCCACGGCTGCCGCCGCCTCCTGCGCGCGAATCTCCCGGATCGCCTCCTGCCCGCTCAGCGCCGGCATACGCAGGTCCATGCACACCAGATCGTAGCTCTGCCGATTCTGGTGGGCGCGCCGAACCGCCTCCACGGCCTCCCTCCCATCCACCGCGATGTTGCATTCCCCAAAGCGCGAAAGAAAGGTTCTCAGCAACTTCCGGTTGGTGGCATCGTCTTCCGCAACCAGGCTTTTCATCGCTTCTCCCTCGGCCGGCACCGATCCTCGACGCTTGAAACTCCCGCGAATCCCGGCACATAGGCGATCTGCATCCTTCATCGGCGACTGCGCCGCGGACTTGAATGAGGGACGGGGCCCCAATTCGACCGGTTCGAGACGGTCCAGCGGCTGAAAACGGGATCGCCCGGCGAATCCCCCGCGCCAACCTTGATGCGTCCTTGAAACTGGCCGATAAGCTCGGCAAGAGCATCTCCAGTTGGGGCGGCGAATACATATGCCAGGCAACAAGATCGTCCATGCCGGCCTGCACGAAGCGGTCGAACAAGCCGCCACCGGCATCGTCATCGCCGACACCGACGGAAACATTCAGTTCGTGAACCCCGCGTTCACCGCCATGACGGGATATGCGAACGAGGAGGTCTTGGGGAAAAATCCGCGCTTGTTCAAGTCCGGCAAGCACCCGCCGGCCTTTTATGCGGAACTCTGGAGTACGATTCAATCCGGAAATGTGTGGCTTGGCGAGGTCGTAAACCGTCGCAAGGACGGTTCCCTGTACACCGAGGAGATGCAGGTCGCTCCGATCCGCGGTCCAAAAGACGCAATCACAGGCTATGTGGCCATCAAGCGGGATGTGACCGAAAGACAAGCGGCCGAGCAGGCCAAGTCCTTGCTGGCAGCCATCGTCGCATCTTCCGAAGACGGCATCGGTTCGGCGACCCTGGACGGCGCCATCGTCACCTGGAACCGCGGCGCGGAGGATTTGCTCGGCTACTCGCGCGAGGAGACAGTGGGAAAGAACGTCTCTCTCATCGTTGCGCCGGAGCGCGCCAGGCATCTGAAAAAGCTGCTGGAAATCGTCGCCAAGGGCGGCGCGCTCGGCCCTTACGATACCGCGCTGATAGCCGGGGATGGCAACCGGATCGATGTCTCCTTCTCGCTCTTTCCGGTCCGCAACGCGGACGGAGAGGTGGTGGGCGCCTCGGGAATTGCCCGCGATATCCGCGCCCGCATCCGCTCCGAGCGCAAGCTGCTGGAGAGCGAGGAGCGATTCCGGCGGGTCGTCCAGCACGCGCCCTTCGGCCTCTGTGTGGAATCGTTGGATGGCCGGTACCTGATGGTGAATGCCGCGTATTGCAACATGGTGGGTTATTCCAGAGAGGAACTGCTCAAGAAGAGCTGGAAAGACCTGACTTATCCAGAAGATATTGCCTTCAGCGAGGAACTGCTGGAACGAGCGCGGCAATCGCCCGGCGCGCTGCTGGAAGGAGAGAAGCGCTACATTCACCGCGACGGGCACATCCTTTGGGCGCGCATCAAGAAGTCTCTGATCCGGGACGACGGCGGCGCTCCGCTGCATTGCGTGGTTCACCTGGAAGACATCACCGAACGCCGGCAAGCGGCGGCGGCGCTGGCCGAGTCCGAAGCCAGAATGCGCAAGATGTTCGAGATCAACGGTTCGGTCATGCTGCTGATCGAGCCGATGAGCGGAAAGATCGTCGCCGCCAATCAAGCCGCGGCGGACTACTACGGTTATCCCAGGGAGCGTCTGGAGAGCCTTTCCATCGACGTCATAAATGTACTGCCGCCGGGGGAGCTGGCGGCCGAGCGTCTGCAATCGCTGGACGAAAAGCGGTGCCATTTCAACTTCCGCCATCGGCTGGCGAGCGGAGAGCTGCGCGAGGTCGAGGTATACACTACCGCCATTGAGATGGACGGTCAGCCCATGCTCTTCTCCATTGTGCATGACGTGACCGAGCGCAAGCGGGTGGAGATGCAACTGCGGCAGAGCGAGGAGCGTTACCGAGCGACCTTCGATCAGGCCCCCATCGGGATTGTCCACACCGCAAAAGAAGGCAGATTCCTGCACTGCAATGCGCGCTTTGCGGAGATCATCGGCTACTCGCCCCAGGAAGTTCTCGATCTTACCTACCGCCAGGTCTCCTTGCCGGAAGAGATGCCGAGCATCCGGGCATTCATCGCTAGATTGGAGGCCGGCGTCTCCGGCAGCCTGGAAAAGCGCTATATCCGCAAGGACGGCAAGCTCATTTGGGTTCGTTTGACGGCATCCGCCCAATACGACGACCAGGGGCAATTCATTCACTTCATCACCCTGGTCGAGGACATCAACGACCGCAAAGAGGCCGAGGCCAAATTGCGAGAGGTCAACGACCGTCTGGCGATGGCGGTGATGGCCGGCGGCGTGGGGGTCTGGGACTGGGAGATCGCAACCGACCGGGCGGTATGGGACGAGCAGATGTTCCGTCTCTATGCGCTCTCCGAGGAGCGGTTCAGCCACACATCGGAGTCATGGTTGAAGGCCTTGCATCCCGCAGACCGGGAGCGCACCCGGGCCGAATGCCAGGCGGCCATCCGCGGAGAAAAGGATTTCGATACCGAGTTCCGCGTCGTCTGGCCGGATGGCAGCGTCCACAATATTCGCGCCCTGGCCCTGGTCGAGCGCGACATTGGCGGCAATGCCGTGCGCATGATCGGCACCAATTGGGACATTACCGAGCAGAAACGGGCGGCGGCGGAACTTCTGGAGAGCAACCGCCGGCTGGAGGAGGCCATCGTCCGCGCCGATACGCTGGCCCGCGAAGCCGACCGGGCCAACGCGGCCAAGAGCGAATTCCTGGCCACCATCTGCCACGAGATGCGCACCCCGTTGAACGGCATGATGGGCATGGCCGGTCTGTTGCTCGATACCGGCTTGACCCACGAGCAGCGCCGCTTCGCCGAGGCGGCGCGTTATTGCGGCGAATCCATGCTGGGCCTGATCAACGATATTTTGGATATGTCCAAGATCGAGGCGGGCGTTCTCGAACTGGAGACCGAGGACTTCGATCTTCAAACCATGCTGGATGAGGTCTCCCTGACGCTGGCGGCGCCCGCCCAAGCCAAACGATTGGATTTTCGCATCGTCGTCGCTGCAAAGACCCCGACGCTTCTGCGCGGCGACGCGCGCCGTCTGCGCCAGATACTTGTCAATCTGGCCGGCAACGCGGTCAAGTTTACCTCCCGCGGAAGGGTGATCGTCAGCGCCGCTCCGCTCCAATCCAGCGATTCCGATTGCCTCCTGCGCTTGTCCGTCGCGGATACCGGCATCGGCATTCCGTCCGCCAAGATCGGCATGATCTTCGACAAGTTCACCCAGGCCGATGCATCGACGACCCGCAAGTTCGGCGGCACCGGGCTGGGGCTGGCCATCTCCAAGCAACTGACCGAGTTGATGGGCGGCGAGATCGGCGTGAGCAGCGAGGAGGGCAAAGGCTCCGAGTTCTGGATCGCGGTTCGTCTGCTCCGCGCAACCCAACCAGCCCCCGCCTCCTCCGATACCGAAATTCCACGGCCCGAAGCGGAGCCGCGCGAACCCTTCGCCGGCAGGAATGCGCTCATTCTGGTGGCCGAAGACAACCCCACCAGCAGTCAGGTGGTGCTGGGCATCCTCAAGGGCCTCGGCCTCCGCGCCGACGCGGTGGCCGATGGCGCCGAGGCTCTCGCCGCGCTTGCCCGCGTCCCCTACGGCCTGGTCTTGATGGATATACGGATGCCGGTGATGGACGGCCTTGAAGCCACGCGCCAGATACGCGATCCGCTCTCGGCGGTGCTCGATCACCAGATACCCATCGTCGCCATGACCGCCAACGTCATGCTCAGCGACCGGGAACGCTGCCAAGCCGCTGGCATGAACGACTTCGTCGCCAAACCGATATCGAAGAGAGCCTTGCGGGATGCGCTCAGGATCTGGCTGCCCGTCGCCGAGGGCGCGACCCCGATCGTGGAGACGCCGCCTCCCATCTCGTCGTGCGCCAGCGCGGAAGAAGCGGCTGTCTTCGACACGGTCAGCCTGCTGGAACGCAAGGAGGACGACCGCGATCTGGCGAGAATCGTTCTGGAAGAGTTTCTCGACGACGCGCCGCGCCAGATTCAGTCTTTGAAAGATCGCCTTGAAAGCGGAGACGCTCCGGATTCCGCGCGCCTTGCCCACTCCATCAAAGGCGCGTCCGCCAGCGTCGGCGGGGAACAGTTGCGCAAGCTGGCCCTGGAGCTGGAGAAAACCGCGGACGCCGGCAAATTGGATACGGTCAAAGGCCGCATGGCCGAGTTGGACGCGAAGTTTCTCCTGCTCAAGGAGGCCATCGAACTCTGGCTCAGTCCCGTCTGCGAGGCGCCGGCGCACTGACCGGTGCCAGGGGCGCCCAAACTTACGACTGGCCAGACGCGGGGTCCGCCGAGAAGAGATAAGTATCCCGCGATCTTTTAACGGTCTCCTTATGCGGACTTTACCTCGCGGCGGGCAGGATTCAGTTAGAGCGACAATCCATAACAAGAGGCAGGCTTGTCTTCGCGGAGAAGGCGGCCCGCGCAGATGTGCGTGTTATCCGTTACACCCCATCCGAATTTACTAAGTTACTGCACTTTCCTTGCAATTCCCTTACATGGCTTCGAGCGAAGATAGGCGTAGACGAGGGAAGCGACAGGCAAGCTGTCTCTCTATTGAAACCGAACGGCTCACAACCCGGCGACGCTACAACATTAAGGAGAGAAGATGACGAAAAACCCGCACAATAGAAACGCATTCGCACTGGCGTTCGCAGTCCTCGCCTTTGCGATGCAACTCACGTGTCAAGCCCAAACCGTCGCATCGAACTCCGGCAAGAACGCCGCGCCGCAAGCCGCCACAGGCTCGCCCGCGGTTCAAAAGCCGACCGTCGAATTCGCGGCCCTTGAGAATCCGGCAACAGGTTCCGGCGGCGCGGCAAAAGACAGCGATATAGAGACCGCGACAGCGGCGGCGACCTCCTCTACAAATGCAACCGCGCCGCCGTTCAAGAACGAAGCGGCCGTCAAGGAACTCTCCGACATGAAGAAGCAGCTCGATCAATTGTCGAAGATGCAGAGCGCCATCAAGGAGCGGATGGGAAGGCTGGAGACCGAGTTGGATACGGACCCGGCCACCGGGGATTCGGTGACGGCGGAGCGCGATGTCAGCTCGCTTAGATCGGCCGAGACGGGCGAGAGCTCCAGTTCCTTGAAGTTCGACCTTACGGCGGCAACGCCGGCCCCGGCCGCTCCCGCGCCGCCGGATATTTCGGCGGAGCGGCTAACGAAAGCGGCTCCATTCCCCGGCGATTGGACCTGGCTGAACGACAACGGGCATCAGGTGGACAGCCCGATGGCGACCAAATATTTCACGCCGGAGTTTCGCGCCGACGCGAACTACACCATCGACATGAACCACCCCGAGGACGACACTCTGGGCGGCTCGACCGAGACCTTCCGCTCCGACGAGTGGCAGCTTGAGCAGATTTCGATCGGCGGCGACATCCGCATCGACAACGTGCGCGGGCGCTTCCTCTGCCTGTGCGGCGGCTTGTGGTCGGTAACCACCACGCGCAACGATCCCAGCGTGGTGCGCGGCACATGGGACCTCTCCGGCGCCTACAAGTACATTGCCGAAGGATGGGGCGGGTATCACTGGGACGTACAGCACGGCCTGAACCTGGATGCCGGCATCTTCGTCTCCTACATCGGCCTTTTCAGCTACTACAACTTCGACAACTGGACCTATCAGCCGTCGTTCGTATCGTCGAACACGCCGTGGTTCTTCAACGGAATGCGGCTTCAGTGGTTCCCCACGGCCAAGCTGAAGATCGAGCCGTGGTTCATCAACGGCTGGCAGACATACGCCCGGCCCAACGGCAAACCGGGATTGGGCGGACAGGTTCTCTGGCGTCCCTATAACTGGCTGGACGTGGTGAGCAACAACTACGGATTGGGCGAGGACGATCCTCTGGAGCAACAAAGCCAGACTGTCGGGGGCACCGGAGCGACCCGGTCGCGCATCCATACCGACAACAGCGTTCAGGTGAAGTACTACGACCGTCCCAAGAAATTCCTGGATAAGATGGCCTTCACCTTTACCGGCGATCTTGGCTGCGAATACGGCGGCGGAGCTTCGGGCGGGGCGTATCCGGCGAACGGAGTCTCCCCCGAGATGGGAACCAGCGATACTTACAGCGGCGGCGTGAACTGCCACAACAGCGCCAATGGCAAGCCCAAGCAGGCCTTTGCGGGCTGGATGGCTTACAACCGGTGGTGGTTCAAGAAGGACGTGTGGGCGATCACGCTTGGCGGCGGCCAGATGAACAACCCCGGGCGCTACCTTACGCTACTGCCTCCGATCAACAATGCCACGGCGGTAACCGGATCGCCGTACTTCACCGAGAATCCGGGCGACCACGCCAAGATGCACGACGGAACCTTCACCCTGGACTATATGCCCAGCCAGTTCATCACCTTCCGTTGGGAGACGGGCTATCGCTACTCGGATATTCCCTACTGGACGGGCGGCAGGAATACGCACGTTGGAAATATCCTATCCGGGACCGGCATCACGCCTCCGGGCGGGGCAAACGGCAGTCCGGCGGACTACCAATGCGCGGCCGGCGGAGACGCTGGCAATGGCTACTTCCCCTCCGCGGCTGGAGCCGCGCTGGGCTATACGACCGGCCAAGCTCAAGCGATCGAGAACTGCCATGCGCTGGCCCTGGATAACGGCAACCTGGACAAGGGCGGCGTTCCCAATCCGGCGGCTCTCTGGTGGCCGAGTCTGGTCAAGAACCAAACCGTCGCCACCATGGCGATCATGGTCCGGTTCTAGTTTAGCGAC
The DNA here is from genome assembly GCA_964565955.1 of uncultured Occallatibacter sp. Lineage (GTDB taxonomy): Bacteria > Acidobacteriota > Terriglobia > Terriglobales > Acidobacteriaceae > Telmatobacter. Next base: position 4,527 of record CAZMHC010000016.1, on the reverse strand, counting down.
CGCTTGGATGCGCAATCTCCCAGGTTCCAAAATCGGAACCTGGGGCACCCAGATTGTGGAATCCATGTTTCACAATTGAACGGCGGCAATGCCAGTAGCCACTGCCCAAACAAACCGCATCAGTCGGCTTCTCCATCCATCGCAAACAACGCCGGGGTTGCATACGACCCCGGCGTTGTTTGAGAATGTTTGCGCAGGAGAGGCATGAGGCTTGGGCTGTCCATGCTCTCTTCGATAGGCGGGCATAGCGGGCCTTGAGGACGCTCCCGACCGCCGCCAGCCCGATCCGGGGCTTTGAAACGAAAAAATCCGACCGCAAAGGAGTCGAAGTTATGTTGACGCGAAGGAATCTGGTATCCGCTGTTGCTGCGTTTGGAGCGATCTGGGCTGTGAATGGAAGGGCGGCCGCGCAGAAGCAGCCCGTGGCGACAACGCCGAACAAGGCGGCGCTCGGCGAGGAGCAGGTCGAGGAGCTGCTTCTTCTGATGGATGCCGACAAAGACGGGAAGATTTCCAAGGAAGAGTGGATGAAGTTCATGCAAGCGGAGTTCGACCGGCTGGACGCCGACAAGAACGGGAAACTGGACCGCAATGAGATAGCCCAGTCGCGGCTGCGCGCCACCCGCCATGTGAAGCCGGGCAAGTAGCTCGAAGCCGCGCCCGGCAGGCCGGGTTCAGACACTCATGCGCGGCGCGCGGGCTTCTGCATGGGGACCACTTGCACGGTGACGTCGCGGACCTCGGAGAGGAAGCGGTTGATGACCGAGCCGTGCAGGAAGATGTCCCAGCGGGAGCGGACAGTCTGGCCGAAGACGACGTGGGAGATGCTCTCCTGCTGGGCGAAGCGGACCAGGGCATCGGAGACGTTGCGGTCGGAGAGCAGGACGACCTGGGCGCCGAGGTCGCGGGCCATGCGCTGGTACTCCTCGATGCGGTGGAAGGCCTCCGGGTCGCCGTGGCCCTTGTCGTCGGGACGGGTGACGTAGACGGCGTACCAGTTGGAGGCCAAACGGCCGGCGATGCGCGCGCCGACGCGAAGCAGGCGTTCGGTGCCGGGGCGGGTGCTGAGGCAGACCATCACTTTTTCGGGGATGGGGGCCTGCTCCAGGCCCTGGGTGCGGCGGTACTCGGAGGCGCGGCTGCTGACCTGCTCGGCGGTGGCGCGCAGGGCCAGTTCGCGGAGCATATTGAGATTTCCCTTGCGGAAGAAGTTGGCCAGCGACTGCTCGACCTTTTCCGGGGCGTAAATCTTTCCCTGGCGGAGCCGCGAACGGAGTTCGTCAACCGTCACATCAACGTTGACGACTTCGTCGGCGCGCTTGAGGAAGTTGTCCGGGACGGTCTCGCGGATGACGGTGTTGGCGGAGCGGGTTACGGCGTCGTTGAGCGTCTCCATGTGCTGGATGTTGACGGCGGTCATGACGTTGATGCCGGCGTCGAGCAGTTCCAGCACGTCTTCGTACCGCTTGCGATTCTTGCTGCCGGGGACGTTGCTGTGGGCCAGCTCGTCGACCACGACGGTGTTGGGATGGCGGGCCAGAATGGCGTCCACATCCATCTCCTTGAGGTTGACTCCGCGGTAGGGGATGATTCGCTGGGGGATGATTTCGAGGTCGCGGATGCGGGCTGCGGTGTCTTTGCGTCCGTGGGTTTCGACTAGGCCGATGACCACATCGACGCCTTGCTGGTGAACCAGGTTATAGGCGTCGTTGATCATGTGGTAGGTCTTGCCCACGCCGGGGGCGGCGCCGAGATAGACTCGCAACTTGGCCGGTTCCTGCTGGGATTCGAGAACGATCTCGGCCATGCTTAGCCTACCTCCACGGGATGACGGGCGGCTTCGGCGACGGCGATGGGCAGGGTGAATCGGAAGGCGCTTCCGTGTCCGAAGCGGCTCTCGACGGCGATTTGTCCGCCGAGCGACTCGACCAGGCGACGGGCCAGCGCCAGACCGAGGCCGGAACCGCGCTCGGAGAAGGTATTGAAGCGATCGAATATCTTGCCTAGGCGGTCGGCTTCGATGCCCAGTCCGGTGTCGCGCACGGTGAACTGGACAAAATCCTTGATCTCCTCGGCGGCGAGCAGAACTTCGCCCTCATCGGGGGTGTAGCGGATGGCATTGGAGAGCAGGTTGTCGAGGATGGAGCGCAGGGCGCGGCGGTCGGCCCGGACCACGGCCAGATCGGCGAAGGCGCGCACGTCGACGCGGATGCGCTTGGCGGCGGCCTCGTCGCAGAAGCGGGCGCGCGTCTCGTTGAGGGCTTGCAGGGGACGCAGGCGCTCCAGGTTGAAATCGCGTTTGCCAGTGTCCAGCTCGGCCACTTCGATGAGATCGGCCATCAAGTCGTCGAGCTTCTCGGCTTCCTGGCCGGCATCGGCCACAAGCTCCGCCTGAAGCGGGCGCAGATCGCCGCCGAAACCCTGGCCGAGGGCGTAGAGGCCGCGCCGCAACTGCAAGAGCGGGTCGCGCAGCTTGCGGCTGGCGACGGCGATGAATTGCGTCTTGAAGCGGTCGGTGTCTTGCAGGCTGGTCACGTCCTCGAGGGTGGTTACGCTGCCCAGCAGGCGGCCTTCGGAGTCGCGCATGGGGGTGGTGCGCAGCCGGTAGCTGCGCTGCTGCTTGCCGATGCGCATGGGCAAGAGAGAGGCCTCGCCCTCGGCGGCGACGGCCTTTTGCATGGAAACGGCATCGCGTATGGCGCTCAGTATCTTGTCGCCGCCGGGAGTGTTGGTGAGCGCCATACGGTCTTTGGCGGCATCGCCCAGCAACTCGGCGGCGGACGGGTTGACCTTGAGGATGTGCCCCTTGCCGTCGGTAACGATGATCGGCTCGAAGATGGATTGGAGCACGGCATCGGAGAGTTGATACTCCATCTGGCGCCGGCCGGCCTCGGATTCGCGCAGATCGCGGAGGCGGACGGCGATGCGGTTCAACTCGCCGGCGATGACGCCGAAGTCGTCGCGGCTGCTCCACTCGACGCGATGCTCCAGATTGCCCTGGGCGATCTTGCGGGCGTCGCGGGCCAGCGTATGGATGGGGCGAAGCACGAAAAAGACGGTGCCCAGCTCGATCAGCAGCGCGGCCGCGACGAAGCCCCAGGCCAGCGCGGACTGACCGGCCGCCTCCAGCGCGCGATGGGTTGCGGCCACCAGCCCCACGGTCAGGCAGGCAAGCAGCATACAGCCGAGGATCAGTCGCTGGGTAAGGTTGAGCATGGTCCGGCCTCCGCGCCGGAAAAGGCATCTCCGAATCTAAGCAGTGTAGACGGAAGGCCCCGATGAAGGGAATAGGGAGCGGAAAGCCGGATATGGCCCCGGAATCCATTCCCGACTGGCTCCCAAACAATCACGCGCCCAGCAGGGGCAGTAGCGCCGCGATGGCACGCCCGCGATGGCTGAGAGTGTGTTTGGTATCGAGGTCCAGTTCGGCCATGGTCAGGCCGAGGGCGGGAAGGTGGAAGAGTGGATCGTAACCGAAGCCGCCGGTGCCGCGCGGAGCGTCGAGAATGACCCCCTCGACGACGCCGGCGGCGGTGTGGACGGGCTGGCCGTTTGCGGCTATCGCGAGAACGCAGCGGTAGCGGGCGGTTCGCAGCGGGGCGGGGACGGCGGCCAGCCGTTGCAGCAGAACCATGTTGTTCCAAACGTCGGTATTGTCGTTGGCATCGGGGGAGTCGGTGAGGCCGGAGTCGGCGGCAAAGCGGGCGGAGCGGACACCGGGAGCGCCGTCGAGAGCGTCCACTTCCAGGCCGGAGTCGTCGGCTAGGACCAGATCGCCAGGGGCGAAGCGGGAATAGTAGATGGCCTTGAGCGCGGCGTTGGCGGCGAAGGTCAGTCCGTTCTCTTCAGGAGCGGGGATGGCGGCGAGCGCGGGCAGAGGGTCGATGACGATGGAGTGCGCCTGGGCGGCGGCGCGGAAGTCGCGCAACTTGCCCTGGTTGGTGGTGGCGGCATAGATACGAAGGGGCATGGGTTGAGTGTAATGGGGCGGAGATGCTCGGTGCATCGCGGGCAATGGCAAAGAACCCAGCTTGCCGGTAAAGTGCCGAAAACGCCATCGCGACGTGCGCGAATGCGTGCCTTGGCAAACGATATCCGTACCAAGCCTAGCCTTGATGTCGGGCATCGTACGGGCACGCGCTCATAGCCCTTACTCGTACCGCAAGGCTTCGGCGGGGAGAATGGCGGCGGCGGCGGATGAGGGGTACAGCGTAGCCAATAGCGAAATCCCGATCGAAACCGCCGCAACGATCGCTCCGTCCAGCGGCCGAGGCGCGAAGGGCAGCGTATCGATCGAGTAGACCTCGGCCGAGAGATGAATGAAGCTATAGTGCCCCCCCGCCCAGGCGGCAAGATAGCCGAGGACCAACCCAAATGCCGTACCCATCGCGCTGATGAGAAAGCCCTGCAAGAGAAAGATGCGTCGCACCTGCGCGGGCTGGACGCCGAAGCTCATCAGCACGGCAATGTCCCGCGTCTTCTCCATCACCATCATGGTCAGCGCGATGAGAATGTTGAGCGCGGCCA
>CAZMHC010000015.1:0-42784 GCA_964565955.1 uncultured Occallatibacter sp. | reverse complement strand
GGCGTGGCCAGCAGGGCGTCGAGCGATTGTGCGGCTGGGGTTGGCTGGCTTTCCGAGGCCAGCTTGTCGAAATCGTCGAGGCAATCGAGCACCAAGGCCAGATTCAGAAGCGAGTCCAGCGCGATCAATCCTTGGCGCTCAAATCGCTTCAGCGAACTGAAGGTCACGCCCGAACGCGCCGCCAGTTCGCTTTGTGTCAGGTTCATGGCCAGACGCCGGGCCTTGAACCGCCCGGCAATTCCGGCCTGAACCTCTTGCACCGTCTTGAGATATACAGCCAAACTATTGCCTCTTCGTATTCATTATACCGCGTAATAGTTAACATATTAACCATATAATTCAAAAGAAGATTACCCGCTACTTGTCGCTGAGGAATGCTCTGACGGCAATCAGAATGGCTGGCCCCATCGGCGGATGCGGAGCCAACTCGGCCAGCGGCCAAACGGAGATGTTGCCGCATACGCCGCAACATCCCCCGCTGGAGTTCGAGACCGAGGCGCAACTCTCGCAGTAGACGGCTTCGACAACCGGAATGCTGACGAGGCTGCGCCGCGGACGCGGAATGCTGATCTCTTCCATGATTTCCTCCCAGCGCAGTGCCGTGAACTGGCGCGCTCGCTAGGCGACCCGCTCGCCGGCCAGGGATTCGAGTTCCTCGACCAGTTGCTTCAGCGCCGCAAGGCTCGGCAGTTCGGCTACTGATACGATTTTGAAGCGCTCCGCCACGGCGAAGAACCGCGCCTCGCCGGCCATCTCGGCCAATTGGCGCAGCCGCTCGAAACCCTCTTCAACGGAACAAAAAAGCCGCCAAGCCGTATACCACTCCATGAACGCAATGCACGAGGCGCCTTCACGGCCTACGGAGTTCCTCACTAGCCGGCTTTTCGAGTTCACGCGCCGCATCGCGGAGATCGACCCGCAATTGTCGCGCGTTCTGGTTCCCTGGATCGCGCGTCATCCGCGCTATCTCCCCGGCTTCTTCCGGCTTGCGCGAACCATCGGGCAGTCGCGCCGCGCCCGTGCCCGCGCGTTCGCCGAAGGCGTTCGAGTGCCTCCCTTCCTGGTTCTCAGCGTCACCTCCAAATGCAATTTGCGCTGCACCGGCTGCTACGCCGGCGCCGTGGGGACCGTTACCCGCGCGCCCGCCAAGCCCGGTCTCAGCCTTGCCGACTGGTACGGAATCGTGGACGAAGCTGCGCGGCTGGGCGTGATGGCGTTCATGATCGCCGGCGGCGAGCCGTTTCTGCTGCCCGGCATCGCCAAGCTCTTCCAAGACAATCCCGATCGGCTCTTTCTGGTCTTCACCAACGGCACCGCCTTGCAACCGAGCGATTTCCAAATCCTGAAAAACTGCTCGAACACCGTCGTCGTGGTCAGTCTGGAGGGCGATCGCGATCTGACCGACCATCGCCGGGGCAACGGTGTCTACGAAAAGGCTCTCGCCTCTCTCGACCGGCTGCGCGAGGCGGGTGTTTTGACCGGCATCGCCGTGACAGTGAGCGCCGCGAACATCGCGTACTGGTCCGATCCACGCAACATCGACGCGCTGCTGGCCCATAGTGGACCTCTGGCCATGTTCATCGAGGAGATTCCAGCGCCCGGCTCCGAAAATGGATGCGCCAGCGGCGCGCCCATGACCGAGGAGCAGCGGACGGCCTTCCGTCAAACCGTTGTCCAGTATCGCGATCGCATGACCGGAGGCGCTTACATCATCCATTCGCCGGGGGATGAGGAGACGCTCGGCGGATGCGTATCGGCCGGGCGCGGATTTGCCCATGTCAATCCTGGCGGCGACGTCACCGCCTGCCCCGTTTCTCCGCTCGCGACCCACAATCTGAGAACATCCAATCTGCGCGAGGCTCTTGCCAGTCCGCTCTTCGCCTTGATTCGGGATAATGCGCATCTGCTGGAGACCGAGGGACATCCCTGCGGGCTGTCCGCCCACGCCGAGGAGTTGGAGAGCATGACGAAAGGCATGGGCGCTTACCGCGCCGGCTCGCCCGAAGGCGATCTGCCAACCACGGAATGGCCCGTGGCAATCCGTTGAGCGAAGGCCGTCGAATATCCGATCCCGGGTCTCGGCCAGCCATTCTACCTTGCTATAGCAAAGTTCGACTGCAAAAATGGCTGTAGTTTCTTCCACCTCACATGGCTGGATAACCGGGTTTACGGCCATGCCGCATCCTTCATCCTTGCCGGTTTTGGGATTTTGATAGACTCGCTCCATGAGGATTCCGGCCGCATTGCTGATTATGTCCGCAGTTTGTCTCCAGTTTCTGCTCGCCCAGCAGACAGGAGGGTCGATCGATCTTCCAGCGGGAGCCCACGTTGTGCTGCGGGCGACCGGAGACGGAGTTCAGATTTACACCTGCTCCGGGATGCCGGACAGAGCCAAGTGGATCCTGACAGCTCCGGATGCGAAGTTGCTGGATGAGTCCGGCAAGCTTATCGGAAGCCACTTTGCCGGACCCACGTGGAATCTGGAGGATGGCAGTCAGATCAAGGGAGAGCTGTTGGCCAGCCAGCCGGCTCCCGATGCCGGCTCGGTCGCCTGGCTTTTGCTGCGCGGCAAAGCCGGAACGGGAACGGGCAGACTTGCCGATGTCGCGTTCATTCGGCGCATCAAGACGCACGGCGGGGTTGCACCCGAATCCGGTTGCGAAGGCTTGCAGGACGCGGGCAAAACCGTACAGGTTCCTTACACCGCCACATATTTGTTCTATGCGAACACCGCGGCGAGATAGTTCGAGGCGCCCGCTGAGCGGCTCCATGACGGAAAAGGCTTGATCCAAGCTGCCAAATATCGCCTCCCGCGTCAATCGCCCGCCACTTTCAAACAGGCGCGAGATATGCTCAGCGTGGCTATTCGCCTACAGTCAGGTGGCCGGCGCATCAGCCTCTAAATCACTGCTGTCCGAAAAGTTTAAGGGGCTTAGGACGAAAAGGGATTGCGTCCTTGAAGTTCGGTAGAAGCGTCTGGGTGGCGAAGCGAGCCACCGGTTCGATTCCTCAGGATGTTGTTGACAAGACGACATTCCAGGAGGGCGACACAGATGGCTCGCAAGGGACAGGGTATTGAGATTTGTCTGGATGGCAAGCGGGGGTCAGCGAAGAGGATTTTCTCCGCGAGTTGGTTCAACGCACGGTGCAGTAGGTTCTTGAAGCCGAGATGAGCAGCTTTCCGGGCGCCGAGACCTACCAGCGCAACTACGAGCGCAAGGGCTGGCGCAACGGCTTCAAGCCGCGCATTGTGAAGACGCGAGTCGGCGAACTGGAGTTGAGGGTGCCCAAGCACCGAGACGGCCAGTTTCAGACCGAGTTGTCAAGGGCGGAGTAAAAGTAGACCAGTGCGGCGTAGTAAAAGGGAACCAGCAACGGATCGTTGAAGAAGGTATTTCGGGGGAGAAGAGGCTCTTTTACTCCGCCACATCACGCCGCGAACGCGGCGCCATATGGTCTGTTTTTGCTCCGGCGCGTACATAAATTGCGAATATTCGGAATATCGAATATTCTTCATTATATGCAGGAGACGCTGCGCACATACAAGGCCAATATCTTTCACGCACTCTCCCATCCCACCCGCATCGCCATCCTTGAGGTAGTGCGCGACCACGAGCTCTCCGCTCGGACCATCCAAGAGAAGCTCGGCCTCGAACAAGCCAATCTCTCGCAGCACCTGGCAATCTTGCGGAGCCATCAGATTGTTGTGAACCGCAAGGACGGCAACCAAGTCTTCTATTCCATACGAAACCCGGTGCTGGTGCAGGTTCTGGACATCATGCGCCTGTACGTTCAAGGCAGCCTCGCCGATGCCGTTCAGATGCTCGGAGAAGTGGAATGTGAGGTCTCTCCTCGATGATCTCTGAGCTTTTCCTGAGCGGAATCATCGCATGGTTTGCGGGCGCAATGGCAAGTCTGGCCTTGTGGCGCAAACCGGTTGCCGCTCGCCGGGTCGCCTGCACGGCGGCACTGGCAGGTTCGCTTTTCGATCTCTCCGCTTCGGCGTTTGCAGTCTTCAGCGGCAGCCCCACGGTGATCCGTCTTCCTTTCGGCAACCCGGTCTTCACATGGACCATCGGAATTGACCCGCTATCGGCATATTTCAACGTGACGCTCGCGGTGCTGGCTGCCGCCGTTTCGCTCTATTCCTTCGGATACCTGAGGGAGATGGAAGGACGCCGCAACCTGGGCTCCTTTGGGTTTTTCTTCAACCTGCTGCTGACGAGCCTGGCGCTGGTCTTCACCGCGTCCAACGTCTTCTTCTTCCTGGTGGCATGGGAGGCGATGGCGCTCTCGGCATTCTGCCTGGTCAGTTTCGAGCATGAAAAGGAAGAAGCGCGCAACGCGGGGGTGCTCTTTCTCGTCATGTCGCACGCCGGAACTGGACTGCTGCTGATTGCGTTTCTGGTCCTCGCGTCCGTTAGTGGCAGCCTGGATTTTGCGAGCTTTCACCTGCTGGCTTCAACGATGCCGCCGCTTCGGCAGGGCGCGGTCTTTCTGCTTTTTCTCTTCGGCTTCGGCGTAAAGGCGGGCCTGGTCCCATTTCACATCTGGCTTCCTGAAGCCCATCCGGTGGCGCCCAGCAACGTCTCGGCTTTGATGTCGGGCATCGTCATCAAGACCGGCATCTACGGCATGGCGAGGGTCTTCTTCGATTTCTACGGTCCGCCGCCGCTTTGGATGGGAACTGTGGTGCTGGCGTTAGGAGTGGTTTCCGCTCTGCTCGGAGTCTTGTACGCGCTGATGGAGCACGACCTAAAGCGTCTGCTGGCCTGGCACAGCATCGAGAACATCGGCATCATCCTCATGGGCTTCGGCGCGGCGCTGATGTTTCGCGCTCTTGGCCAGCCGAATCTAGCCGCACTTGCCCTGATCGCCGCGCTGTATCACACCTTCAACCACGCCGTCTTCAAGGGGCTGCTGTTTCTCGGCGCCGGCTCCGTGGTGCAAACCACACACACGCGCAACATGGAGAAGATGGGCGGGCTCATCCGGCTGATGCCGGTGACGGCCATTTGCTTCCTGGTTGGCGCCGTGGCTATCTCAGGGCTTCCTCCGCTGAATGGATTCGTGAGCGAGTGGCTTACCTACCAGGCGTTGCTGGCCGGCTTCGGCACTACGCAGAGCCTGACGCGATTGATGTTTCCCATTGCCGGTTCACTGCTGGCACTGACAGCGGCTTTGGCCGCGGCCTGTTTCGTCAAGGCCTTCGCGATTCCGTTTCTCGCGCTTCCGCGCAGTGAGCAAGCGGAGCGGGCCAAAGAAGCCAGGCCAACCATGCGTGCCGGGATGGCGGCGCTGGCGGTGGGGTGCGTGGCGCTGGGCCTTGGCGCAACCTGGCTCGTGCGGGCCTTCGATCCCATCACGCAGCAGACGCTTGGCGTTAGCGCGAGTTCGTCGATGGCGACGGCTCGCGGCCTGACGCTCTCGCCGGGAACGGCACACGGCGGCACCGTATCGACGGTTGGGATGGCATCGCTCTTGTTGCTTGCGGGGGCATCCATTGCGCTTCCGCTGGCTTGGCGATGGCAGCGCCGCAGCGTCAAAGGGCCGGCGTGGGATTGCGGCCTGCCAGGTTTGACCGCAGACAACGAATACACTGCCACGGCTTTTTCAAAACCTCTGCGCATGATCTTCTCAGCGCTCTATCGTCCGCGCCGGGAGATACAGGCGGAGTATGAAGTCTCTCCTTACTATCCCAGCGCGATCCGCTTCGAGAGCGAGATCGAGCCCACGTTCGAGAAGCATCTCTACAAGCCGCTGCGACAGCGGATCATGGCGGCGGCAGAGCGCATGAGGGCCATCCAGGCGGGCAGCATCAACGCCTATCTAGCCTACATCTTTATCACCCTGCTTCTGCTGCTTTTGTTTGGGGTGCGCGGATGACGGAGCGATTCATCGAATGCGGGGCGCAACTCTTTCTGCTGCTGGCGCTGGCGCCGCTGGTGACGGGAGCGATACGAACGCTGAAGGCGCGGCTGCAAACGCGGCGCGGCCCCGGCATCATTCAGCCGTACAAGGATATCTTCAAACTCTTCCGCAAGGGCATGGTGATTCCGGAGACCGCATCGTGGATCTTCGCGGCAACGCCCTGGGTCGTCTTCTTCAGCACGATTCTGGCGGGGCTGATGATACCCATGGTTGCCGCCGACGCGCCGCTTGGCTTGTTCGGAGGGGCGCTGGCTGTGATCTACCTGCTGGGACTGGGCCGCTTCTTTCTGGCGCTCAGCGGACTCGATACCGGCGGTTCCTTCGGCGGATTGGGCAGCAGCCGGGAGATGACCATCTCTGCCCTGGCGGAACCGGCAATGATGCTGGCTATCTTCACGGTCGCCATCGGCGCCGGGTCTACGGGCCTGACGGAGATCGCGGGAGCCGCAATCGGGCAAACCTGGCGCTTTCTCGCGCCCGCGCAGATGTTTGCATTCGCCGCGTTGGCGCTGGTGCTGATTGCCGAGACGGGCCGAATCCCGGTAGACAATCCAGCCACTCACCTCGAGTTGACTATGATCCACGAGGCCATGATCCTCGAATACTCCGGCCCTTACCTGGCCCTCGTTGAATGGGCGGCCTCCATCAAGCAACTCGTCCTGATGACACTGTTGATCAACTGCTTCTGGCCGGTCGGTCTTCAGCCCACATGGTTCGGCTTCGGCGCTCTGATTGGAATCGGCTGGCTGCTTGCGAAGCTGCTTCTCTTAAGTTGCGCCATTGTTCTGCTCGAAACCGTGAACGCCAAGATGCGGCTCTTCCGTGTACCTGAGCTACTCGCCGTCGCCTTTACCTTGGGGTCGCTCGCGCTGGTTTCCACGTTCCTCTTCTGACGCTTATGAGACCGTTTCTGGATATGCAATTCGGCGAACGAATCGTCACTCTGATGGCGGCGCTGGTGCTGGTCCTGCAGATCGCGGTGGTGGCCCAGCGCTGGATCGTCACTCACATCCGCATCTTCGCGATTCAATCGTTTTTTCTCGCCATGATTGCGGCAACCATAGCCTGGTTCAACCATGCGCCGCATATTTACGCCGCAGCCGGGCTAACCCTCGTGGTGAAGGTGATTCTGGTGCCAATCTTCCTTGAACGTCTCGTGGTGCGCATGGACATCCGCGAAGAGATCAAGCCGATCGTCAACGTACCGCTCTCCGTCGTGATCTCAGGCGGGCTGACGCTGCTGGGCTATTTGGTGGCGGAGTCGTTCCATAAGCCGGACGAGCCCGGCCTGGGCCACAATGAGCTCGCCGTAGCCATCTCTCTTTTCCTGATCGGTTTCTTCACTATGATCAACCGCCGCAAGGCGCTCACGCAGGTGCTGGCCTTGCTGTCTTTGGAAAACGGCCTCTTTCTCGCGGCCATCTCCCTCACCTATGGGATGCCGCTGATAGTGGAACTGGGAATTCTCTTCGACGTGCTGGTGGCGGCGATGGTGCTTGGCATTCTCGTCTACCGCATCCGCGAAACCTTCGAGTCGATGGATGTGAGCCGGTTGCGGAGGTTGCGAGGATAGGATGCTGCTGCTCGCTCTATTGCTGATCCCCGTTGCCACCGCCGCCGCGTCATTCTTCGCGCGCCGGCCCAAGCAAATGGAAGTGGACAACCTGGCCGGCTTCGGCTTGGTCTTTCTCATCGCCATCGCACTGGCCGCACAGGTGCTCGACCGCGGCACGGTCTCGCTGGCAAACGGCTTCTTCCATGCCGATGCGCTCAGCGCGCTGGTGATTCTTCTGACTGCGTCGGTGGCGCTAATTTGCGCGACTTACTCGATCGGTTACTTACGCGACGACCGCCAAAGCGGAGAACTCGGCGACGATCCAACCGGCAAGGAGCAACTCGGACAGCTTCGCATATATTATACGCTAACTCCGTTGTTCGTGTTTTCCATGATGTTCATGGCGGTGGCCAACAATCTGGGAGTGATGTGGGCGGCGATCGAAGCCACGACGCTGGTCTCGGTCTTCCTGGTCACCTTCTATGGCAAGGTCACTTCCCTTGAGGCCGCATGGAAGTACGCCGTCATCGGCGGCGTGGGTTTGTCGATGGCGCTGTTCGGCACGTTGGTGGCCTACTATGCGGGCCACCAGCTTGCCGGCTCCGATGCGCTGGTGGGGTTGAACTGGTCTGTGCTGGCGCAGCACGCCGAGCTACTCGATAAGACCTCGATGCGACTGGCCTTCGTTCTTATTCTCATGGGCTATGGAACCAAGGCGGGCCTTGCGCCTATGCATACGTGGAAGCCGGACGCGTACAGCGAGGCCCCGGTGCCTTCCGCCGCAATTCTCTCTTCGGCGATGCTCAACTGCGCTCTCTACGGACTCATCCGTTTCTACATCCTGACCAGCCGGTCTCTTGGCCCGGAGTATCCTGGCCGTCTGCTGCTGCTCTTCGGATTGCTCTCGATGGGCATCTCCGTTCCGTTCATCCTGGTACAAAAGAACTATCGCCGCCTGCTGGCCTATCACACCATCGATCATGCCGGTATCATGGTGACAGCGCTGGGACTCGGGGGCGCGCTGGGCAGCCTGGGTCTCATGCTGCACATGACCTTTCATACCATGGCGAAATCGCTGCTCTTCCTCTGCGCCGGCAATGTGCGGCAGCACTTTAAGACCGACCTCTTCTCTGAGATCGAGGGAAGCGTAATCGGCGCCATGCCGCTCACTGGCGTCATCTTTCTCATGGCCATGCTGGCCATCATCGGCATGCCGCCGTTCAGCCTTTTTCAGAGCGAGTTCCTGATTGTGCGCGCGGCCTTCGATGGCGGGCATCTTATTGCCGGCGTCCTATTCGTCCTCTTTGGGACGGGCGTCTTCGCCGGCGCCCTGCTGCACGTTGGCGGCATGATCCTTGGCCCTCACGATGACGCGTCGGTTGCGCCGCGCCGTCCCTGGCGGGACGGTTCATTGCTCGCTCTGGCCGCGGCACTTGTGGTAATCGGATTCTGGGTACCGGCTCCGCTGCTCGAACTCATTCGTGGAGCGGCCCGGGTGGTGAGCGGCCTATGACAACTTTTTTTAATGAACTTCACGATCGCTTCCCGGAGTTGGTTCGCTCCGTGGAAGAACCTGTCTCCAATCAGGTCGTGATTCTGTTGAACGGCCCCGACGTAACGGCAATGGTCAAGCACTTCCTCGCCGAGTTCCAGGCGAGAATCGTCACTGTCTTCGCCGAAGATAGAGTGAATCTTGAAGGCGTTTTTTATGTCTACTATGTATTCGATCGGCCCGGCGATAAAAGCTGGGTGATTCTTAAGACTCCCATTCCCGAAAACGTTCCCTCCTTCCCGTCGCTGGCCGCGGAGTTGCCGGCCATCAACTGGCAGGAGCGCGAGATTCAAGATTGGTTCGGCCTCGAAGCGGCCGGCCATCCGAATCCGCGGCGCGTCGCTCTCCACGATAACTGGCCCGATGTGCATCCGCTACGCAAGAGTTTTCCGCTCGACTCCGTGCTGCCTCCGCTTGAAGGAGAGCGGCACGTCTACCGGCCAACCTACGGAGAGGGCGTCTTTCAGATTCCCGTCGGCCCGGTTCATGCCGGCGTCATCGAGCCCGGCCACTTCAACTTTGCCGTCGCCGGCGAGCCCATCCTGTACCTGCAACTCCGTATGTTCTACACGCACAAGGGAACCGAGAAGCTCTTCGAGAATCTGCCCATTCACCGCGCGGTCTTTCTGGCCGAAAGCATCTCAGGCGATTCGGCGTTCTCCCACGGCACAGCATTCTGCCAAGCCGTCGAGCGGGCGGCGGAGATCGAAGTTCCCAAGCGCGCGCAATTCATGCGGACTATTCTTCTGGAACTGGAACGCATTGCAAATCACGTCGCCGATGTCGGGGCCATTGCTACCGACGTGGGATTCGCGATTGCCAACGCCCATGCCGGGCGCGTGCGAGAGTTGGTGGTGGGCTTGAACGAAGCTCTCACCGGGAGCCGGGTCTTACGCGGAATGGTCGCCGTCGGCGGCGTGCGCAGAGACTGGCAGCGCGATCAAGTCGAAGCCATCGGCAAGACTCTCAATGTAGTGGAACGCGAATTCCGCGATCTGGTGGCCATCATACAGTCCTCCGATTCCACCCGTGACCGCCTCGAACACACCGGAATCCTGCGCCCGGACAAAGCGTTGACGCTGGGAATCGTCGGCGTGGCAGGACGCGCATCCGGCATCGATCGCGATATCCGGCGCGACCATCCCTACGAGGCTTACAGCCAGCTCCCCTTCAAGGTTCCCGTTTACCAGGCTGGAGATGTGCGCCACCGTATGCAGGTTCGCATCGATGAGGTCGGCGAGTCGTTCCAGTTGATCCGCGCGGCGCTTGCTCGTTTGCCCGAGGGTTCGCATCACGCCCCAACTCAGCCCATGCCGCCAGGCCGCTGCGCGATGGGCGCCGTGGAAGGGTGGCGAGGCGAGATCGTTCACTGGGTCCGGACCGGCGAAGGCAATCGCATCGAACGTTGCAAGGTGAAGGATCCATCCATCAACAACTGGCCGGCTATCGTGGAAGCGGTCGAAGGCAATATCATTGCGGATTTTCCGGTGATCAACAAGAGTTTCAATTTGTCCTACTCGGGAACGGATCGGTAACGCGATGTTCAATATCCTCCAAAAATCGTTCAGCATTGGCTCCGCGACGGCAGATTATCCGAACATTCCGCCTCGCCTGGCCGAGCAGTTTCGGGGCTGCCCCGAATTCGACTTCGATGCCTGGAGCGATGCGCGTCCCGCCGCCGAGGTCTGTCCGACCGGAGCAATCGCCCTCCACGACGGCGACAGCTTGCGCGACGTCACCGTGGACTACGGCCGGTGCATCTTTTGCGGCGAATGCGCGGAGGCCTCCGCCGATGGAGCCGTGCGCATAACCCGAAACTTCGAGCTTGCAGTAACGGATCGCCGGGACCTGGTTCTCACCGCCGAATACACGCTTCATCCAGATGGCAGCCACGCCGAGCTACAATCCACCAACAGCGGCCCCAGCGCCGAGATTCCCGCCCGGCGAATCGCAGCGGCCATCCACCACTTGCTCGGACGCTCGCTATCGATTCGCCAAGTGGATGCAGGCTCGTGCAACGGCTGTGAGCAGGAGATCGTTGCGTTGAACAACCCGGTTCACGATATCGAACGCTTCGGCATTCATTTCGTGGCCTCGCCGCGTCATGCCGATATGCTGCTGGTCACCGGTCCGGTCACTCGCAACATGGAATTGGCGTTGCGCAAGACCTGGGCCGCGACACCGGAGCCAAAGGTCGTGGTAGCCGTGGGCGCCTGCGGCATCGGCGGAGGCATCTTCGGAACGAACTACGCCACGATGGGCGGAGTGGATGCGGTCATTCCCGTTGACGTGTATATCCCCGGTTGCCCGCCCCGGCCAGAAGCGCTGCTCCACGGCATCCTGCTGGCATTGGGCCAAGTACGACAGAGCATGGGATCGCATCCGCGCAGATGAGCCTTGCGCTAAGGAGACTCTGCGCAAGTGCCAGATTTCGCGGCGGCAAAATGTGCGACCCGGATTTCGGCGCTGCGGGGCGGAAATGGCCGGAAAACAGCGCCTCCCTGCTTGATTTTTGTTCCCTGGAGGCCGTTTTTCGGCCTCCAGAGACACTACGCCCCCAGCGGGGCCTGGCGGTTGCGGTGGCCGAGTTGAGCCGGGCCGGATTCTATCGTTTTCAGAAGCCGCCCGAAACTGCTCCAGACAAGGACATGGACCTGCACGATGCCATCCAGCGCATCGCGTTGGAGTGGCCCAGTTATGGGCGTCCGCGCATCACGGCCCAGTTGCAGCGGCAAGCCCAGGCTGTTGATGGTAAAGCGTTCTTCGAGTCCTGCGGGCTGGATAACTACGAAGTTCGCCACTGGCAAGGCTGGTATCGGCATATTGCGCTCCACCCCAGTGGCGAAGACGGCATCAATTCCATGCCATGTGCTGCCACTATCGAAAGCGCGGTTCGCTTCCGACCGCTCTCTATCTACTACTGTTGTACTAACGCAGGAGGCTTTTTACGCGAAGACGCCGGCCCCAAACATCGACATCCAGCAAGTCGCGCTTCTGGGAGGCGTTGCCGCTGTCGTAGGTGAGCGGGCAACTGCTCACCCAGGACTCGTACACGCCGGCGTGGCAAGAAACTCGGCGAAAAAGGCCAGTTGCGCGTTGGGTGTGGCGCTGGCTTCAAAATCCCAGCGGATATGGATGCTGTCGCCCGGCGTCTCCACCGAAAACGACTCCAACTCCGAGCCAAAAACGGAAATCTCCGACCCCGCCAACTCACCCATCGGGTGACGCCCCCATTGAATGGAAAGGCCGCTGCCAGTCTATCGTTGGCGAGGCTTTCAGCGGATCAACTGCCGGATGGAGGATGAATCGTTTTCAACTACCGGCCTCACAGGAAGGCAAAAGATTGTTATCAGCATTCCTGTGCCGCATTCTTCCTTCCAGTTGCAGGTTCTTGCGCACCCTCTCCATGATGCACAGGTAGTAAGCCAGGTTGTGGATGGAGTTCAACGTGGCCGCCAGAGCTTCGCCGGAGTGCATCAGGTGGCGTAGGTAGGCGCGGGAGTAGCGGCGGCAGACCATGCAATTGCAGGCCGGATCGGGCGGGCCTTGATCCTCGGCGAAGCGCTTGCCTTTGATGTTCAGGCGGCCCTCGCTGGTGAAGAGCAGCCCGTGGCGCGCGGCGCGGGTGGGCAGAACGCAGTCCATCATATCCACGCCCAGGCGGGCATACTGCTCTATCTCTTCCGGGTAGCCGACGCCCATCACGTAGCGGGGCTTGCCGGCGGGCAGCAGCGGCACAACCGAGGCGATGGTCTCCAGGGTCAGATCGCGCGGTTCGCCCACGCTGAGGCCGCCTATTGCGTAGCCGTCGAAGTCCATCTCGATAAGCCGCTCGGCGCTCTGGCGGCGCAGATCGGGGTATATGCCGCCTTGCACGATACCGAAGAGGCATTGCGTGCGGCAGCCTTGCTCATCATGCCAGAGAACTTCATGGCGATGGGAGCGATGGCGATCGAGCGACCGACGCGCCCAGGCCAGGGTGAGGCGCAGGCTCTCCTCGGCGCGATGGCGTTCGGCGGGGTACTCGGTGCATTCGTCGAAGGCCATGGCAATGTCGGCGCCGAGGGCGATTTGAACATCTACTGAATGTTCGGGAGTGAAAGAGTGTGAACTCCCGTCCAGATGCGAGCGGAAGCGGACGCCATCGTCGGTTACCTTGCGCAACTGGCTGAGGCTGAAGACCTGAAAGCCGCCGGAATCGGTGAGCAAGGCGCGCGGCCAGCTCATGAATTTGTGCAGCCCTCCCATGCGGCGGATCGGCTCATGGCCGGGACGCAAGTAGAGGTGGTAGGTGTTGCCTAAAACAATCTCCGCGCCGAGGCTTTCGAGCACGTCTTGGGCGACGGCCTTGACGGTGCCGGCTGTGCCCACTGGCATGAAGACTGGCGTTTGCACGGTGCGGTGGGGCAAATGGAGCTGGCCGCGCCTTCCACCCGCTTCGGTTGTTGCAAGTATCTTGAGAATTTGGGCCACGCTTCGATTTTATCGGGCTGCAATGAGAGACACTTGCGTCATCGCTGGAAACTCGCATCCTGCGTTCTTGCCTTTGAGCCGCTTGCAAAATCCCCCAGCCGCGGTGACCGCATCGGCAGTCGAGGCACTTTCACGCTCTGAGAACACGTTGTCGCGGTGTGGCCGCTGTTTTTTTCGATGCTGGGTGCGCTTTCAACGCCAGAATCGCTATTTCAGCCACGCCGCGACCGTGCTTGGCGCATTCTGTCGGCTATCTTCGATGCGGTTCGCGGCGGGCGGTCTACGTGACCAGTCGCAGAATCCGACCCGCGGCCGGCGCAACGATACCGAACATAAGATGGCACATAACTTCGACATGGCCGCGCACGCGCACGTGCGCCCGCCTAACTCGTCCTTCAAACGCGCGTTCGCCCGTTCCACCGCGGTGCGTTCGCGGTAACGCACGTCCTCGGCGCAGTTGAAGTTCAACAGCTTGCGCCGTTGCGCTTCCGCTTGTAACTCCTGCTTGCGGGCCGCATCGCGGCGCGGATTGGCATCGATGATCGGGATGTGTTCCAGGCCGCGATAGCGCACTTTGGCAAACCCGAAGACACGCTTCAAGATGCGGAACGGCCACTCCGCCTTGTCTATAACTCTCGAATTAGTCCGTCTCTTGCGCTTGGCCTGTCGACATAGTTGTTGAACTTGTTACGGTCGCTGTTCATATCTTGCGCATCGGGCGCGGCCGCGTGAATCGCCTCGGTCTGCCCTTGATACCCCGCATCGCCCCAGACTTTCTTCTCCTCGCCATGCGGTAAGTCAGGCAGGGTATGCTTGTCATGCACCGAGGCCGCCGAGGTGCAAACAGAATGCGCCACGCCTTCTTTGCCATCGACCCCGATATGGGCCTTGGCCCAAGCGATACTGATTGCCCTTCTTGGTCCGATGCATCTCCGGGGCGCGCTCGCCGGTCGAGTTATCGATCCTGGTCGCGGCGTGGCGGAAAAACGGTTTACTTGCAGATGACTCGGCGCATACCCGCTGGTCATCGCTTAAAATGTCGGGCCAAAGCGGAAAATCCTCGTTTTCAACTGTGGGCGGGGAATTTTGCAAGAGGCTCGAAGGAATTTAGGTTTATTGTCCCGCGCGGCAAGGCATTCCTGATAGAGTGTCGCAGAAAGGTTTCCCATGTTCTTTTCTACCCGTTGGAATTGCAAACCGTCGAATCGTTCAGCCAAGAGTTGGGCCAATCTGGGCCCGCCAGCCTGGTGCGTCGCGCTGGCGTTGAGTCTTCCGGCATGGGCGCAGCAGCCTGCGCCGGCCACGCCCCCAGCTGGGATGTCCGCAGCGGAAAACCACACCGCCCCGCCGCCCGCTGCCCCCACCAGCCCGCCGGCGACGGACCAAAACGCGCTCAACCCGGCCGCGCCCAATCCACCCGCGACCTCCCCGGACACGACCGGCCAGCCCGAAGCCGCCGATTCGGAAAGCATCGCGGATGCTGAGGAACTGAAGCGCTTGCTGGTTGGCAAACCCCTCTATCTGCGTGGGGGCTACCTGGACAACACTCTCAGCTTCGACGAGCATGGCAAGCTGATCGGCCACTCCCCGCAAGGATCGTACACACTCAGCGCCATCCAGATCGACCGTGTGCGCCTGACCAAACACCGGGTGGAACTGGAGGGGGCGCGCTATGGTCTGCACTTTCTCGGCCAGCTCGCCTACGAAGACCCAGGCAACGCCCTCGACCGGGTCCGCATCACGCCTAAGAAGAAAGTAGTCAAGATCGCCATCGACCGTGAGCAGGTGGTGATGCCCAAGAAGAAGAAAGAAAAGGAGAAGAAGAAAGAAACGGAGAAGCGGAGGGAAGTCGCCTCCAAAGACGCTGCGCCGGCAACGCCAGGGGCGCCGACGCAGAGACCGGCCGATCCGCCGCAACAGCCGGCAACTTCGCCTCAAGCCGCGGCGGAGCCACCGGCGGCGACGCCGAACGAGGCCGAGTCTTCTGCCGCGACGCAGGCAACCGCGCCTCCTGCAGCGGACAAACCTCCGGCGGCTGCCGAAAGCCAGCCAGCCGCGGTCATTGTCACGCCCAAGCAGGCGGCCAAACGGCTCAGGGAGGCGATCGATCAAATCTTCGCCACTGGGCTGGACGACCGGCTGATGGCCTCCTTGCCTGACTTCTGGAAGCTGTATTACCAGGCCGTGGCCGCCAAAACCGACTACCGCCCCAGCGATCCCGCCGTCTTGCGCCAGAATACCGTCGACCAAAAGGCGGCGCTGCTGAGCCGCTTCGAGCCGGAATCGAACGAGTACGCGCAGGCCAACGGGGTGGCCGGCATGGCGCTTTATCACACCGTGGTCGGCGCCGACGGCAAGCCCGGTGAGATCGCCGTGGGCCGGCCGATCGGCTTCGGGCTGGACGAGAACGCCGTCGAGGCTATTCGCAAAGCCACCTTCCAGCCCGCCGTTAAGGACGGCAAGCCGGTGCCGGTCCTGCTCGACCTGGTGGTGCAGTTCCGCATCTTCTCCAAGCGAACTGCGGTCGCCAGCAAGCCGGAACCGGCGGACAAACCAGCCGAACCGGTTCTGCCCGGACCCTACAGTGTTCCGCATTCCTGAGTTGGAGCGGTTGGCGGAGGTTCCACTGGGGGCAGCCAGCGTAAGACAGTGCGCAAGGCGGAAGTCTGGGTTTCGGCTCCGCAAGACAGTCGGCTTACGGCTGTCTTGCGCCCGTAAGACAATTGTCTTGCGGATGCAAGACGGCGGCAAGACAGGCCCGTTTTGCGGCCAAACGACTCTCTCGCCGTCTCACGGCGCGCCGACCCACCCCGCTACTCCTGCTGGCCGAGAATATCCTCCAGCTTCGGCTTGTGCTTGGCCGCCCGCCCGGTGCGCGGCTCGGTCGCGACCACCCGCGAAGGCTTGGGCTGGCCCACCCGCTCCCGCGCGTTGGCCTTCACCGCAGTCGCGGCGGAAAACTTTCCTGGCTTGCGTTTTGTCATCTCAAGGATGAGTATGGAATAGAACTGCGGGGTTTGGCCAGTTCCCATTTCCCGTCTGTCTTACGATCGAGCGGGTTTGAGGGTTCTGTCTTACGCAGCACAGAGCCTGTCTTACGCCGCCGGAACCCGGCAGCGCCACAGTGGAGAGTTTGGGAAGCATGGAAGAGCGGGAGTTTTTCAACGAGACCACGGAACTGCGCACCCACACTCTCGCCTGCCCCAAGTGCGGCCAGCCGGGCGAATACAAGGTAACCTGGGTGGTGCGGCGCAAGCGGGCGCAACTGCCGCGCGGCGCCGACGAGCGCGACCGCGCCCGCTTCGCCAAGGCGCAATCCTACATGGTGCGCAAGGACGACAAGCTGGCCTGCGCCAACGTCCGCTGCCGCAAGCCCTTCGAGATCACGCAGTTGCAGTCGCTCTCCTTTCTCACCGAATAAGAGCCGCCGATTTTTTCGCCTCAGCGCGGCGGAGACGAACTCGTCTGGGGCAGCTTCGCCAGCGCCGCGACAACAATGCCCGGAGTCAGCGCTTCGGGCAGCAGTCGCGGGTTAGGTTCGCCCGGCAGATAGAGCGCGTACGTGGGAACTCCGCTGCGGCCCAGTGCGCGCAACGCCTCGGCGATCGCTTCGTCGTGCCGCGTCCAGTCGGCCCTCATCAAAACCGCATTTCGCGCCTGAAAAGCCTGCTCCACTTCCGGTCTGTTCAGCGCCACGCGCTCGTTCACCTGGCAGCTCAGGCACCAGCTTGCCGTGAAGTCCACAAAAACCGGCTGCCCAGCCGCAAGGGATCGATTCACCGCCTCCTGCGACCAGGGCTGCCAGAGTCCATGAACTTCCGGCGGCGACAACGTCTCCGAAGAGACGGCCAGCCTTCCCGGAATCAAGAGGGCAAGCGCGGCCCCCCCAAGAAGAATTAGCGCTGCAACCGCCGAGGCCCAGCGCTTGGCCGGCCAGCGGCCCAGAAACCACCCGGCGATCGCCAGCAGCAAGAAACTCGCCAGAAGCGCCGCCAGCGCGTTGGCGCCATCAGCCTGTGCCAGCACCCACGCCAGCCAGATGACGGTGGCGAAGATGGGCACTGCGATGGCTTGGCGCAGCACCTCCATCCAGGCGCCGGGGCGGGGCAATAATCGGGTCCAGGCGGGCTGAAGGGTGAGCGCCACATAGGGCGCGGCCAGACCCAGCGCCAGCGCCGTAAAGACCGCGAAGGCCACCGCCGCCGGCGCGCCCAGCGCATAGCCGATGGCCGATCCCATGAATGGCGCGGTGCAGGGCGTGGCCACCACCACGGCCAATACGCCGGTGAAAAAACTGCCCGCATAGCCATCTTTCGCGGCCAACGATCCGCCCGCTCCGGTCAGCATGAGGCCTATCTCGAATTGACCGGCCAGCGAAAGCCCCAAAAAGAACAGCAGCCCCGCCATCAGCGCCAGAAACGCCGGCGATTGGAACTGGAATCCCCAGCCCAGCGTGGCTCCGGCGGCGCGCAGACCCAGCAGCGCGGCCACCAGCGCCCAGAACGAAACCAGAATGCCCGCGGCGTAAACCAGTCCATGCGCCCGCATCCTCCCGCGCTCCTCGCGGCCGGAGTTGACCAGCGCCAGTCCCTTCAAAAACAGCACCGGAAAGACGCAGGGCATCAAATTCAGCAGCAATCCGCCCAGAAAGGCCAGACCTGTGGCGCGCGGCAGCGTCCGCCACAGGTCCGAACGCGCTTGCGCCGCACCCGTTCCGGCCGGAAGAAGCGCCGCTCCCGGCAGAGCCGCAATCTCGAAGGCCCGCCCTCCGGAAAGCTCCAGCACCCCATTCAACCGAGCCGGATTGGCGGCAAGATTCGCGTCTTTCTTCAGTTCAAGGAGGACGCCGGTTCTCGTCGGCTTAATTTCCTGCGGCGCGGGATTGGCGAGAACCTCCTGATCTTCCGGGAAGAAAGCGGCCTCGCCCTCACTCTGGCCGGTCTCGACCGAGAGCTGAAATCCACCCGCCGTTGGATGAAAAAAGGCCTTGAAACCCGCCGGAAGCGGCTTGGGGATTCGCTCAATGAAGCGTTGGAAGAGCGGAGAAGGCGCGGATACCGGCGCCGCCAGTCCGCCCTCTACGTCCCTCCGCACCGCCAACTCCGCCTTGCCGGGGATGCAGCTCTCCCGGCAGACCAGCCAGTCGACTTTTGCCTGCAAAGTTGCCGGCCCAGCCTTCACGCCGTTCGCCACGCGCAGCTTCAGCGGGAACAGCGCCTCGTCCTCATAGCCGTAATCCATCAGCGGACCCAGCGGCAAACGCTTCGGCGCGGGAAACTTGATCGGCCCGGCGGCGATTCCCTTCGGCAAAGTCCACTGAATGCGCGGCGGCTCGCCCGCATCGCCCGGATTCTTCCAATAGATGTGCCAGCCTGGTTCCAGCTTGAAGTAAATCCCGGCGTCGTTCTCATTGCCCGCATAGAGTCGATCGTTCGGCACCAGCAGCTCGACGTGAACGTGAGGAGCGTCCGCCGCCGGCGCAGTCGCGCGTAAGGTAAGCGCCGCGGCGGCCAGAAGCGCGGATACGGGCACGGATACGAAGACGGAAGTGGAAAGACGCATTGCGGGAAGCCTGTTGTTGGACGCGGCAAAGTGCGCTTGGATGCGAAGAGTCGGGCTTGCGCGCGGCCTTGCGCTCCACGTTCATCATAATCCCGGCAGGTATGGCCGGGGAGCGCGGCGGGTGGCGCGCCCAAGTCTTTCCGAATGTCGATCTTCCCGCGAATAGGGTGCCCCATTCTGAAGAAGGAAGGAGCGTGGAGAAGCTCGGTTCTGGCAGCGGCGACACGCCGCGACGAGCCTGCGGAAAGAATGGCGCAACCATCCGCGCAGCGACTGACCGCCCCGTCAACCGCCCGCCGCCCGCTCCCGGTTCAGCGCCAGCAGCCGCTCCAGCAACTCCGCGTCGCTCAGCGCCGCCGGCCAGCCGTAAGCCGCAAACACCGCCTCGTCCAGCTTGCGATGCGCATTCTCCAGCCACTTGGGGCGCTTGTTGTAGAGGTTGGTAAGCGTCAGCTTGGCCAACTCTTCCGGCCCGGCATCGGGCGGATTCAGCCAGTTGTCGCGCTGCTCGACGAGCTTCCGCGCGGCCCCGGCAATGGCCTTTACCAGCGGCGCATCCTGCGGCTCCCGGCCCGGCGGCCAGGGAAAGGGAAAGGTCTCGAAGGTCGAGGTGGGCGTGTAGCGGAAGCCGCTTTCCACCTCGCGCAGTTGCGTCCCCTGCGCGCGTGCCCAGACCTCGTGCGCCCGCGAGTGCAGCACACCGAAAAAGTAATCGTCAGAGCGGGCGAATACCAAAGTTCCTTGATTGCAGAGCACCTCGGGCTTCACCCAAACAAA
This sequence comes from uncultured Occallatibacter sp., assembly GCA_964565955.1. Classification (GTDB taxonomy): domain Bacteria; phylum Acidobacteriota; class Terriglobia; order Terriglobales; family Acidobacteriaceae; genus Telmatobacter. The sequence continues at coordinate 22,934 of CAZMHC010000015.1, read as the reverse complement.
GATGCGGTGTTTCGACGTGGCCGGAGTTGCGATATACCGTTTCAAGCCCTTGAGTGCTTTCCGCATCCCAGGTCTGGCCTCACCGTAAATCCACCACCTCTGTCGATATGTCTCACGTCGATTCTCATTTCTCACAGGCAAGACGTGATGGCGCACGTACTCGAAGGGCAACTCGTACTTCGCGGCCTCCTCTTCCGAGATGTCCACACCAAAATCTATGGTCCAAAGTCCGCGATTGCGTTGCACCAGATCGACGCCGCTGGCGACGGGCCGCACCACATCCGAGTTGGGTCTCTTATTGACATTGCGCGGGGCTGCTAACATACGCTGCGCAGTGGTCGGATCGATATCGAATTCTCCCTTGGCCGACGGACCCATGAAGCAGATTCGATCGTTTTCAGAAAGCACGGAGGCTCTGGTCGTATTCACGCCGCTAGTCAGGTCGGAGTGGATATGACTTACAGCAACGCCGTCGAGGATGGCCGGTTCGTGGCCGTTGTTCGCAGTGTCCTCAAAGCACACAATGGATACGTGAACGGCCGCGCCGTCAAGAATCCATGCCTTGTCGCTCCAAGCGTTGAAGATGTGCGCGGAATCGTGAATGCTGTCCAAAACGGCCCGGTTGACTCCACCGCGAATTCCCTGCGTGGCAAGAAGCCCCGCGCGCGAAGCCCCTCCTGTATCCAAAGCGGCGCGGGCTTTCTCAAACCAATAGCAAACCAAGTCTGCAAAATGAGGAACTCGGCCCTCATATAATTGGAAGAGCGCATCCACGTATGTGTCGCCCAATTCCTTGCGGATCATATTGCCGCCCAAAAACGGCGGATTGCCGACAATGAAATCCGCTTCGGGCCAGACCGGCTCGATAGGATTGCTTTCGCCATCCAGCTTCGGCTTGCCCTCTTCGTCGAGTTCCAGTATTGCGTCGCGGTGTTGGATGTTATCGAGAACCCGCAGAATCGGCTCGCTCGTGTCTTCCGGTCTGTTATCCCGCTGCCATTGCAGATAGCCGATCCAGACCACCACCGAGGCCAGTTCATGGGCGTAGACGTTGGTTTCGATTCCATATAACTGCGATGGGTGCACCTTGCAAGGCAGAAAAGTGGGCAGGCGATGATCGAGGGCGAAGATTTGCGCCTCTTTCCAAAGGTCCAGAAGCAGCCGAAGCGCCATGTAGAGGAAATTGCCGCTGCCGCAGGCGGGATCGAGAATGCGCACCCGCGATAGCTCCTCCATCCAGCCAAGCACCTTGTCTTCCAGTTGCGCGCGCAGCTTGGGGCGTGTGCTGTTGCTAGCCGTCTCCAGGGCGGCGGCGATCTCTTCCGAGCTGGCCTTGATCTGCTCCCAGCGCCGCCGCAACGGGGCCATCACCACCGGCTCCAGCACCAGCAGGATGTCTTCGCGGCTGGTGTAGTGCGCGCCGAGTTGGGTACGCTTGCCTTCGTCGAGGATGCGCTCGAAGAGAGTGCCGAAGATGGCCGGCTCAATGCGGCTCCAATCCAGCTTGGCCGCCTCGCCGAGAATCGCAAGGTCCTCCGGTTCCAGTTCCAAAACCGCGTTCTCGCGGAAGAGTCCGCCGTTGAAATGGCGTATACGGTACGGACCGTAGAAATCGCTTGGCTCGGACATGGCCTGGAAAAGATTGGCGAGCTTGCACGTGAACTCATGTGCGGCCCGGGTCTGGCGATCCGTTTCGATCATCTTGCGGAAGATATTGTCCGGCAAGAGGCCGACGTTATCGGCGAAGAGACAGAAGAGCAGCCGCATGACAAAACGAGCGACGGCCTCGTTGTCCGCCTTGCGTGCCCGCAGGTTCTCCTTCAGCTTGGTGAATTCGTCCGCGGCCTTCACCGTCACGCGAACTTCCAGCGCGCCTGGCTTGAGCTTTTCCGGCTCCTGGAATACCGCGCGCAGAACCTCCAGCGCGGAAAGGTCCGAGCCGGAGACCGGCGCGGGCAGCATCAAGTCGTCCAGCGTGAACTTGTAGACCAGCGGAGGGGTGTTGGTGAAGTTATTGTGGACCTCGAAGCGCTCGAAATCGCAAACGACCAGCAGCGGAGGATGGTCCAGGTCCGCGCTGTAATGAAACAACTGCCGGTAAGCGGCCTTGAGATCCTTGTGCTTGCCCTTGTACTCCCAGCCGAAGAAGCCGCGCTTCCACACGTCGGCAAAGCCCTTGTCGTCGCCAGTCTTGTTGACGCGCCGCTCAAAGGCGTAGTCGTTGCCTTTCGGGTCAGCGGCGGCCGGATGCGCCTCGTTGAGGATGGCGCATAGATCGATGAAATGCGTTTGCGAACCCGCGCGCTCGCTCAACTCGCTGTCTTTCCAGCGTCGAATAAACTCTGGCAGGCTCGGGATCATGGCGTATCCCAAGTCTACAGCGGGCAACGGCTGAAAGGCGCCTTAAACGCAAGAGTGGGAAGCACGAAAGCAACCCCAAAGTTACCCCTGTCCACACACTCGGAGTGCCTTGGAGCCAAGCGACCGGGCGGGTCCATGACCGCAACCACGGCGCGACCGTGGCCTTTGTATGGGTTGAGCCGCTGATGGAGCGGTCCGATACGGTTTTGGCGGTGAGCCTTGATGCGCATGGCGCGGTTGACGGCTTCGACAAAGGCTCGCTCGAGATAGCGGTTGACGTTGCGGCAAGTTCCGCCCTGGCGGATGCGGCCAAACCGAGACGGCCAAACCGCGATCCAATCTAGGAACTCCGGCCGACGATGGCTCGCTAGCCCTCGTCGCCTCAGGGACGATTCTCGCGATTTTTGAAATCGTGGCGGTGGGGTCAGGCCGGTATACGCATGGAGTCGAGAGCTGCGGTGAGGTCTTTGGCGAGAGATTGCTGCGCCTCCTCGTCCAGTTTGGCTTCGCGGCAGGTGAGGTAGAAGACGTCGATGGCGGTTTCGCCTTCGGTGTCGATCAACGCCACCTTGATGTCGCATTGGTGGGAGCTGAGGGTGAGAGCGATCTGGCGCAGCAGGCCGGGAACGTCCTGGGCGATAACCTGCATGAGCGTCGAGTGTGTGGAGGAGTCGGAGTCGAAGAGCAGCCGTGTGACGACTTCCACCTTGGGATTGGCGGGGTATTTCATATGCCGGCGGGCAGCCATCAACTGCTCCACCGAAACCTGTTGCGCAACCACCTCATGGATATTCGCCAGGAAGCGGTCCTTCTCGCTGGGATTCAGTTCCAGCGTGTGAAAGACATCGGTGAAATGGAAGCTGTCCACGATGACGCCGGCCTCGTTCGAGAATGCGCCGGCCTTGACGATGTTCATGCCCCAGGCGGCCAGAGCGCCGGCCATGTCGGCAAAGAGACGGGTGCGGTCGCGCGTGATGACGGTCAGGTCGAAGAGTTGGCGGTTGGGGCGAAGGTCGAGCTGCACCTTGTCCTGGTCCAGATTGAGGGCCATCTGAAAGTGATTGCGAATCTGCTCGGGAAGGCGGGTTTGCAGATAGCGCTGCGGCAGACCTTCCAGGAACCGCTTCAGATCGTCGTATTGGTTGGGGTAAACCATGGAGCGGATGCGGTTGAGCAGGGTGGGGTCGATGGCGGCGTGGTAGCGCACCTCATCGACCGAGCGATCCATGAAGTTGGCCGTGGACATATAGAACTGCCAGAGGTTCTCGGCCTTCCAGGGCGTGAGCGCGTCGGGGTTCACGGCCTTGATGTCCGCGAAGGTCATCAGGGTGAGCATCTTTAGAATCTGCGGATTGCCGATCTTCTCAGCGAAGCCGCGCACGTTCTCCAGGTCGAAGATGTCGCGGCGCATGGCGGCTGACATAACGAGATGAAGGCGGATGAGATTGAGGATGGCCTCACGCTCCTCGCTGTCGAAGTCCAGCCGGGCGAGGAAGGAGTCGGCCAGATCAACGCTGTGCTGGGCGTGTTCGCCGGTGCGGCGGGCCTTGCCGGTGTCGTGCAATAGCAGCGCCAGCAGAAACAGATCCATGCGATCGATCTCGGGCAGCAATTGCGCCAGACGCTGCTCGTGCTCGTTGGCCGGCTGGCGCAGAGCGTGGATGTTATCGATGGTCAGGAAGGTGTGCTCGTCGACGGTGTAGCGGTGATAGGAATCACGAATCACCAGCGCATCGATGCCGTGGAACTCCGGGATCAGCATCTCCAGGATACCCAGGGCGTGCATGGTTCTGAGAGCGTGCGCCGCATGGGGTCCAAGCAGTATCTCGCGCAGGGAGTTCCACAAGTATGGCCCTTCCGGAATGTTGATGGCCAGGGCGGGCAGCACATCGGTGATGCGATCCTCGGCGGCCTGCGAGAGCGCGTAGCCGTGCGTGGCCATCAGCGAGAAGATGCGCAAAATGGCGCCGGTGTCGTTGAATTGCGTTCCCGGCGCGATCTCGATGCGGCCCTGGTCGAGGAGGAAATCGGTTCCCGCGATGGGGGTGCGGCGGCGGCGGAACTGGCGATAGAAACTCACCGGCGCGGGCAGGTGTTCCATCAGCAGCGCGGCGCGGCGATAGACCACGCGGGCGTGGCGATAATAGGTACGCATCCAATAAGCGGGGTCGGCGGTGCCGCGCGTCTCCAGGCCGATGGAGCGCGCCGCCGCCTCGTCCTGGGACTGCCAGTCGAGCGTATTGTCGTCGCGACCGTGGCGGAAATGGAGAAAACATCGGGCCGCGGCGAGAAAGTCGAAGGCCGCCTCGGCGTCGCCGCGGGCGCTCTGGAAGACGCCGCCGCGCTGGCGCGGCCATTCCTTGGTTTCCTTGAGGTGCAGAAGCAGCGCGAACCAGACGGCCAGGCTGTAATCGCGCAGGCCGCCGGGGCAATCCTTGATGTTCGGCTCCAGATGAAAGATGGTGTTGCCGAATTTGGCATGGCGGCCGCGGGCGATCTCGCCCAGCTTTTGCGTAATGGCGCTCCACTCGCTCAGTACCAGGCCGGGCAGCACCGTCTGGTGAAGCTGCTGATAGAGCGGGAAATGGCCGGCCAGGAAGCGGCGGTCGAGGGTGGCCAGCGTGAACTCGAGGTTGTCCGGATCGAAGCGTCCAGCCTCCTTGACCGTGCGTGAGCAGGGGCTGGCGCGCAGACCGATGTCCCACATTCCCTGGATGATGCCGCGCACGGCTTCCTTGGACTGCGCCTCCGCCTTTTCGTCGGCGAATGCGAAAAGCACGTCGATATCCGAGTAGGGGAAGAGGTCCTTGCGCCCATAGCCGCCCTGCGCCAGCAGCGCCACGTTCAGCGCGGGCAGGCCGGCGAAGGCGCGCCGCCACATTTCGATGAGCAGCCGATCCACCACCGCCGAGCGGCGGCGAATGGCGGCCGTGCCGTCCCCGGTGCGTTCGCAGGTTTGGCGAACGAGCGCCATCTCTTGTGTATATTGCTCCCGAAGATCGTCAACCGCTATTGCGACTGGATTCATGAGTATATTTTTGGCTCGCCGAGGCAAGAGGGATTGTTAACAGAATAAGCGATATATGCGGGGATGGGAAAGTTTTGCTCTGCCCGGTCCCGGAAAAAAAGACGAGGAGTTGTCCCGATTGGGTCCGGGGAGTGCAATTTGCCTCCGCTGATTCGAATACAAGCTCTCCCATGCCTCAAAATCGAAGCGGGGCGAACGGAAGCGACCCACCAGCGGAGCACAGCATCGGAGCGCGGCAACCGCGAGGATGCCGGCGGGAGGAGACCATCGGCGCGCGAATGCGATTGGGAGACCTGCTGATGCAGGCCAGTCTGGTCACCGCGGAGGATTTGGCCGCCGCGCTGCAGCGTCAGGCCGAGAACGGACACCGCCTCGGCGACAATTTGGTGGCCATCGGAGCCATCGACCAGGCTACGCTCAACGGCTTTCTCAAACGCATCCCCCCGGAGCCGGCCAATATCGTGGCCACCGGCATCGACGAGATCGAGCTTCTCAGCTTGTTGATGAAGGCTATCTACTCCGGCCGCTTGGCTACCTGCCGCCAGTACGTCGAGGCCATCAAGCTGCCATACCACATCGTCGCCGACCTGACGCAGATGGCCGTCGACCGCAAGTTGCTGCAAACCCTGGGTCTGCGCGAATCCAGCAATCCCATCGACATGAGCTACGCCTTCACCGACGAGGGCAAACGCTGGGCGGTCGACGCGCTGGAGCGGCTGCGTTATTCCGGTCCCGCGCCGGTCACCGTCGAGGAATTCATCTATCAGGTCAACCTGCAAAAGCTGACCAACGAAAGGGTCACCTTCGATCGCATCCGCAAGGCCCTCGGCGAACTGGTCTTCGACGACGGCATCGTCGAGCAATGCGGCCCGGCTTTGAACTCAGGCCGCGCCATGCTCCTCTACGGCCCTCCCGGCAACGGCAAAACCTCTTTTGCCTTTTCTCTCAGCCGCGTCTTCAGCGACGTGATCCACATTCCCTACGCGATCAGCGTCGAGGGACAGATCATACGCTTCTTCGATCCCAGCGTCCATGCCGAGGTAACTCCCATCGAGACGGACGACGAAGCCGAGCTTTCCTTCATCCGCGCCGAGCAATTCGACGCCCGCTGGGTTCCCTGCCGCCGTCCGTTCGTCGTCACCGGCGGCGAATTGACCCTGGAGATGCTCGACCTGCGCTACAACCCGACCGGGCACTTCTACGAAGCCCCTCTGCACGTCAAGGCGTTGGGCGGATGCTTCATCATCGACGACTTCGGCCGCCAGTTGGTCAGCCCCACCGCCCTGCTCAACCGCTGGATCGTCCCCCTCGAGAGCCGAATCGACTACATGAAGCTGCATACCGGCAAGAGCTTCGGCATCCCTTTCGAGGAACTGGTCGTCTTCTCCACCAACCTCGATCCCGAAGACCTCATGGACCCGGCCTTTCTGCGCCGGCTGCCCTACAAGATCGAGGTGGGAGCGCCCAGCGTCGAGAACTACAGGCGCATCTTCGAGAAAGAGTGCGCGCGCCAGGGCATCGCCACGAGCGGAGAAGTCTTCGATTGCATCGTCCTCAAGATCAAGAAGGAAAAAGGCCTTGACCTGGCCGCCTATCAGCCCCGGTTCATCGTCGATCAAGTGGTGGCCACCTGCCGCTTCATGGGCCAGCCGCCGCACTTCGAGCCGCGCTTCATCGAATATGCGCTCAACAATCTGAAAGTGAAGCGCAACGCGCGGTGAGCCACACGACTCGCGGTTCAAGCGCCTCCGCGCAATGCTTGTATTGCGATTCCAATGGATAACGACAGATCGTTTCCGCTGTCTCTCGTCGCCTGTCCGAAGACCTGAAGCCCGGCTGGAAAGGCTCGCCAGGCTTTCCCGGCGAAGCAAGACGCATCCCATGGTCGAGGCCATCGGCCAAAGACTTGAAGCCTGGACGATAATGTATAGAAACGTATAGAGCGGCATCCGCCAAACATAGCTCCAGGCCCATCGAAGGACCATACACTGTAACTTTCGATACCCAGTAACTTTCGATGGGTTTATGGAGATAGCGCGCCGTCTTCAAAAAACCGCTTGACTTTGCCGTTCAGTTTCGGCGATACTCGTCTCGGTCGGGCGGTACTTCCCTATCTCAATCGACTTTGCCGAATCTTGGAGACTGTTGGCTTGAAGCAAGCTGACAGGGCCGGAACGTTGCATCTTCGCTTGCCGGGCAGTGTGCGGGTCGCTCATTTCCACCGCGAAATGCGAGATGGCGTTGCAAATGCTTCAGGCAGGCCGCCCCTTGGTGTTCACCGAGAACGCTCTCGGAGGAGCTTGGCAAAGGGCGGTCGTGGAGTGGACGTGCCTGCTCGGTTTGGCAGTTGCCAGCGGCACCCAGGAGCAAGACATGGACCGCTGATCGCAAAAGGGGGGATATGGACGTCTGCGGCAAATGTGGAGATCGACTAAGTCCAACTTCGAGATTCTGCTCGGTCTGCGGTACCCAGGTAGCCCCGCGCCCGGAGTATGCCCCGCAGTATCCCTCACCGGGCTATCCCGCCCAGGCATACCCCCAGCCACCGTATCCACCGCCGCCTTATACCATCCAACAGCACGGCGCGAGCCCCAATCGTCAAATGGCGCATGGCTTCGCTCAGACCTTTGGGTTGCACCCGGCGGCGGCGCTGCTCACGGTCATTGTCAACACCATGATCTTCGGCAGCGCTGGAGTGGCTGTACTCTTGGGAGCGCCTACAGGCGGGATCAGCATTGCCGCTTTAACCGTTGTTTCAACCGTTTGCGGCGTCATTCTCGGAATCGTCACATATTTGGCGCAGAAAAAATGGTATGACGACGACAAGGAGTCAGCCGTTATCAAGGCGCTGATCGTCGGGTTCCTGACCGCGATTCCGGCGGGACTGCCCGCCTATCTGACCATCCCTTCAGGAATCATCGGTTTTTTCCGTCGCAAGAGCAATTAGGAGCCTACAGTTTTTACCTCTCTGTGCTGTGACGCCGACCGGGGCACCTTCGACTGGATCAAATGCTGTATGAGACCAGAGGCAGCCGCCGACCGATCCCTACTCGTCGTCGCAGGCCATGCCCAATGAGTACAATTCCGATTCGTAAATAGCAATATCGTCATCGAAAAAAGCTTCGCCGGCGGATAAATAATCGGCGGGATTGGAGCATGGATCGCCAAGATCGTCGTCGTACTCGTAATTGTTGCCGGAACAACTGTTTGCCCCCGTTTCCTGCGCCAGCATCCCGGTATGCGCTCCCACGCCGGCAAGGCTGGCATTCAGTGGAAAAGACAGCGGCATTGAAGTTTCCGCCGCGCCTGGCTTGATGCCCATGCAAATGCCGACCGACGAGGCGGCAACTCCGATCTTGACCATTTGGCGGCGATTCATGGTTTTCATTTCAATCTTCCTTTCTCCTGTCTTCCGGCGATGGATTCCCGGTTGAGGTTGCGGCGCATTGTCAGCCATTGCGCATGACTACCTGGCGCTGGAATAAAAGGCCCAATGGACCATGGGGATCGCGGAGTCCTGCGCCACGAGTTTGTAGTCTTCGAGCTTCGAGCCGTGAATCTCCGCAAAGAAGAGCGCATCCTTGATTCTCAGCAAAACACTGTGTCCATCGAAGACGTGTACGATCTCCGAGTCGTCCTCGGGTATGGCAATGGCGATGCGGCGCGAATCGGCAAGGTTGTAGAGAGTCAGGGTTCGCGCCGGCAACGAAGATGAATCGGGCTTTGACCGTGGTTGCACTGTTATCGTGGGCTTCCCCGGTGGCGCTCCCTGAGTCGTGACAGTCAAGACATCCGCGTCCGGAGCGTCCTTGTTAGTAACGGTCGCAGCGAGCGATGCCGAAAGCGAAGTCGCAAGCCAATCGTCAAATAGACGGTAGCGCAACCTATCCGTCGCGGTTGTGGCCGCCGCGGGAACGGGGAGCCGCTTCCATTTGCCGTCGCTTGCCGTTCGGACGAACACGTCCGTGTTATGATCCTGCCCGTCCACACTATCGACGCTTATGATGAAAAACTTTTCGCTTGAAGCTTTCAGACTGATACCGCGAGGGTGAGATTGAACCGGAAAACCGGCAGGCATACCCGTAATCTCTATATTCGGAACATCCAACGGCATTTCGACGATCTTCCCACTCACATCACTCAGGGTCGCATATTCGTCAGCGCGCACGAATCCATCCAGATACGGGAATTTGTAGTCCGCCAAGTGGTCTTTTGCGATATATGGCGCAGAGCCGGGCTTCTTGCAAACACTAAGCAAAGTCGATTTACCGCCTGTGATCTGCCCGGCTACGTTCAGACTGAAGGGAATCAAATTGAGGGACCAGAGTTCGCAGACTGTGTCTTCCGGCATTTCTCTGAGTCCGTAGCCTACGCTGGTAGCACCGAGGCCGCCAGTGTCAAAGTTAATCGATTCGAAATTCAGCGGGTTATTTTTCGGAATGAAGATCACGCAGCATGGCAAATCATGTGGATACTCAACGAGCAGATAGGGGCCAACTTCGTGAACCGACTAGACTCCCTGCGGAGATGAGTGGTGGTTGCCGTAAACTGATTCTCCTTTCAGGACTACCGCTTCGTCGTGCAGTTGTCCGTCCTTGTACACGCTATAAAGGTCTGTGTTTGTGGCGGCGGAATCTAGGACTGGGTTATCAATATCCGCAGCCAATAGAAACAGACGCTGGCTCTCCGCGATCCTTTGGCCCAAGGTCAAAGCACAAAGACACAATACGGCGAAGACCAACCGAGCATGGCGCCAACCCGATATTTGATTGCTTGTTCTCATATCGATCTTCCGCACCTTCATCGTGTTCGGCATAACGGGTGGCGAGATGTTCCGATCTCCTTGTGTTACAAAATTAAAAAGGGAGTTACCGCTCCCAGGTAGAATACTGACAAGGAAGGAAAAGTCAAGTGTTTTGCCTCGGTGAGTTGTGGAAAACAGCTTCTCGCCGGCGAAGATGCGTCGTGAGGCGATGAAACTCATTCAGACCGACGATCTGCTGCGGAAGCGATTTTTGCTGCTGGTCAGCATACCCGGCATCGCCGAGATCAGCGCAATGCATATCCTGAGCGAGTTGGCGTTGCTGGCGCCGGAGATGACGGTGCGGCAGTGGGTGGCCTATAGCGGGCTGGACCCGGTGCATCAGGTGTCGGGAAGCAGTGTGCATAAGCCGTCGCGGATCAGCCGTGCCGGCAATCGCCATCCGCGGCGCGCTCGCCGGTCGAGTTATCGGTTGACGCCGGCAAAGCCGCGCAGTGCAGGCGAATCGTAAATAGCGTCTTCGGCGCCGGGATCGGAGAGCGAGAGCCAGTGCCGCGGAAAGTAAGTCCGCAGCATGATGGCGAGGCCCACCCCTTCGGCTGCGCTCGGGGCAGGCTTTGTCGGCCGTTGCCCGCCTTGGGCTAAAAGTCTCAACCAGAGCCGATAACTCGGCCCACGTCATCGCGGCATCCATCTCTTCCAAAAACTCCTCCCGCCGCGTCTTTTTAGCGAACCGCTGAAACTCCGCCCGCTGGGCCAAACTCATCTGATGCATCCGTGTTCTTCCCCCCTGATTCCACTTTATCCGCACCCGCAACGGAGGGGGAGTCTTTCAGAGGTTCCCTAAAACTATTCTCTGTTCCCTGTTTCAACGCATCCTGCCGTGGGTGGCTATAAGCCGCCGGGGGCACGTCGGTCAGCGGCAGCGCGGGGCCTTCCCAGAGCAAGCGCGGCTCACCCTGGCTGGCGGAGTGCAGGCCCTCCAGATGGAAGGTATGTTTGCCGGCGCGCAGGCCCAGCGATCCGCGATCGTAGCGCATGGCGTTGCCCGGTGAGCCGCAGACCTGGGCGAAGGGAGGGCCGGTTTTGCCCGCTTCCACGCCGTCGATGACCAAGCGCGCTCCATCGCGGGCTTCCAGGTAAAAGGTGTACGCGCCGTCGGCGGGAATGTCGATGAAGCCGTCCCAGAGGGCGACGTAATGGGTAAAGCCCTGCGGGTCGGCGCGCAGGTTGGGCGAGTCGCCGGCGAAGACGGGGCGCTCGCCGGTGAGATCGGGGAGCTCGGTCCACTCGCCGGGGTAGATCCTCCAGGCTAAGCCAGCCAATGTCGGCCCGGTGGCGGAGACAGGATTGTTCCAGCGATCCACGGCAACCACGCCTTGCGCGGCCCAGTCCTCGGCGGCTGAGTCGGGATTCTTCGGCCCCGAGGGGGTTTCGACATGGAGCAGCACCCGGAAGCGGCCCAGGAGACCGGGACGGCCTGGACCGTCTGGCGCTGTGGAGCCGTCGAGTTCGGTGCCCTCTGCGTCGGGAAAGCGATGCCGGACGCGGCGGCCGTGGCCTTCGGTGCCGTCGCCAAAGAGCCAGGTATAGCGCGCGCTGGGCGAGGGAGCCGCGGTAAATGTGACGTACTGCCCTGGCGCGAAGACCGGAGGATCGACGGTGAAGGAAGCGAGCGGGCCGTGGGCTTCCGGGTAGCGCGGCTGCTGCACGCCGGCGGAGACCGCCAGCGGCAAGTCGGCGTTGGCGGCGGCCCGGATTTGACCGTACTTCACATTGTCGAAGGTTATATCTGCGATGTCGCCGGTCATTGTGGAATGCTCCAGCGGCGGCTGGTCCAGCGCCCATATGTTGCGGAAGGTGAATTCATGCAGGCCGGGGCGCTCCTGCTCCATCTGCGCCAGCGAGTACCAGTTGTCGAGGAAGAGATTCTGGAAGGTGTAGTTGGCATGGTCGCCTCTGGCTCCATCGACCCCCCAGAAGCCGAGCAGGCCGAAGCTCTGCCCGCAGGCGCCGATGCCGGCGTGAAGAATGTCGGAGTCGCGCAGGGTGAAGTTGCCGGAGTTATAGACTTTGCGCGGCCACCCGGCGCGCACGATATTCGAGATGCTCGTGGAGAGAACGCTGCGCTCGATGAGGATGTTCCGCACGTCGTGGCCGGGGCGGGTCAGGTCGGCGTCGGTGTAGCCGTCCCAGTTGCCCTGCATTGCGAAAACGTCGTCGGAGGCGCGCAAGAAGGAGTCGCGGACGATGGCGTCTCCGCCGCCCAGCCAATCCATGCCGTCCTGGTTGGCGTTGGCGGAGTTGCCGCCGATCACGCGCAGGTCGTCGAAGAGAAAGCCAGTGGAATCCTTCATCTGGATGGACCAGGTGCGGGAGCGGACGATGCAGGTGAGGCCGTCGATCTCGACGTTGCGCGCTTCGAGCGCGCCAATGCAGTGCCAGTCGGGCTTCTGCATCCAGCCTTCGTCGTTGTTGGGGTCCTGCGGGCCGTCGTAGACGATGGTGCCGCGGCCTAGAATCTTGACGTTTTCGACCTTCCACAGGTTCAGGCTGCCGTAAAAGTACGAGCCGGGAGCGAGATAGAGCGTCTCGCCGCTTTTGGGGTTCAGACTCATGCGGTAAACCCCCGGCTGATAGGCGTGAATGTCAGGGGCGCGGGGCATGGGCGGCGGGGGCGCGCCGGCAAAGAGAAAGAGCATTCGGGCGTGGTTGAGGAAGTCTCCGGGCCGAGAGATGGAGAGCTTGGCGGGACCGGAGAGGCGGAAACGGATGGTCTGACCGAGCCGCGCCGGACGCAGGCCGAGGCGCCAGGGCTGAATATCGATGCCTTTGTCCCAAAAGCCCGGCTCGGCGGCGGTGACGGCCACGTCCGCGGGGCCAGTCAGGTCGAAGCTGACTAACTCGTAACTTGCCGCCGCGTGGGCCACGTCAACGGGCTTGCCGTTGACGGTGACGGTGAAGGCGGTGGAACGCAACTCCGGCGGGACCGGCGCGGCCTGCACGCGAGAAGCGGCGTGGGCGGCGAAAGGCAGCGCGACAAGGAGCGCGAAGAGCGGACGAATATCCGGCAAGCGGCGAAACCCCTGAAAAAAAACGAGAATGAAACCACTGTAGCACCGGCGCTGAACGGATCGGATTGCATAATGGGAGTTATCGGCGAATGCAATGTCCCGCATTCCTCAATCGGCACGAAAACTCGTCTCATCGTCCGAAGAGAAACTCCTTTTCGCGCAATTCCTTGATGCTGTCGCGCAGCTTGGCTGCCTTCTCAAACTCGAATTTCTTGGCCGCCTCGCGCATTTCCGCTTCCAGTTTTACGAGATAGGCGTCCAGATCGGCTTGCGAAGCTAACTCCGGCAGCGCCTGCGTCTCTTCCTCGGCCAGGTCGCCGTACTCGGCTTTGAGAATCGCAGCCAGCCCCATATCCATCTTGTTGACGATCGACTGCGGCACAATGCCGTGCTCCTCGTTGTAGGCCTTCTGCACAGTGCGCCTGCGGTCCGTCTCGTCGATGGCCCGGCGCATGGAATCGGTGATGCGATCGGCGTAAAGAATGGCGCGCCCTTCCAGATGACGGGCGGCGCGGCCCATGGTCTGGATGAGCGAGCCGGCGGAGCGCAGAAATCCCTCCTTGTCGGCGTCCAGAATGGCCACCAGAGAAACTTCGGGCAGATCCAGGCCCTCGCGCAGCAAGTTGATGCCGATCAGTACGTCGAACTCGCCCTTGCGCAAGCCGGCCAGCAGCTTCACCCGCTCCAGAGTTTCTATCTCCGAATGCATATAGCGGCAGCGGACCCCCACCTCGGTGTAATAGCCCGATAAGTCCTCGGCCATGCGCTTGGTCAGCGTAGTTACCAGCGCCCTTTCGTTGCGATTCGCCCGGTCTCGTATCTCGCCCAACAGATCGTCTATCTGGCCCTTCACCGGGCGAATCTCCACCTCCGGGTCTACCAGGCCGGTGGGCCGAATCACCTGCTCCACCACCACCCCCGCGGAGCGCGTCAGTTCATAAGGCCCAGGCGTTGCCGAAACATAGATCGCCTGATGGACGCGGTTCTCGAACTCGTCGAACTTGAGCGGGCGGTTATCCATGGCCGAGGGGAGCCGGAAGCCGTAGTCGACCAGATTTTGTTTGCGGCTGCGGTCGCCGTGCCACATTCCATGCACCTGCGGAATCGTGGCGTGGCTCTCGTCGATAAACAACAGAAAGTCGCGAGGAAAGTAATCCAGCAGCGTCGGCGGTGCCTCGCCCGGCAGACGGCCGGAGAAGTGGCGCGAGTAATTCTCGATGCCGTGGCAGTAACCCATCGACTTGATCATCTCCAGGTCGAAGCGAGTGCGCTGATGCACCCGCTGCGCCTCGACCATGCGGCCCTGCGACTCCAATTCAGGCACCCAACCGTTCAACTCAGTTACGATCGAGTCGATGGCTTCCGCCTTGCGCTCCGGCTGCACAACATAATGACTTTTAGGGTAGATGGGCAGCCGCGCGTACTTCTGCTTGACGGTGCCGAAGAGCGGGTCGATCTGAGACAGGGTCTCGATCTCGTCGCCGAACAACTCGATGCGGTAGGCAAGCTCATCGTAAGTCGGGAAGACTTCGATAATATCGCCGCGCACACGAAAAGTCCCACGCCGGAAGTCCACGTCGTTGCGCTCGTAGAGGATTTCCACCAACCTTCGAGTTATATCTTTGCGCCCGATCCGCTGGCCTTTTTCCAGCAGCAGCAGCATCCCGTAGTAAGCCTCCGGCGAACCCAGGCCGTAGATGCAGCTTACCGAACTTACAATGATCGCGTCGCGCCGCTCGAAGAGCGACCGCGTGGCCGATAGCCGCAGCTTGTCCAATTCCTCGTTTATGGTGGCTTCCTTCTCTATATACAAGTCGCCGGCGGGAATGTAAGCCTCCGGCTGATAGTAGTCGTAGTAACTCACGAAGTATTCGACCGCATTGTCGGGAAAGAACTGCTTGAACTCATGGTAAAGCTGCGCCGCGAGAGTCTTGTTATGCGCCAGAATCAGCGCCGGGCGGTTGGACTGCTCGATGATCTTGGCCATAGTGAACGTCTTGCCCGACCCGGTCACGCCGAGCAGCACCTGGTGTTTCTCCCCCGCCGCCAGTCCCTCCATCAACTCGGCAATGGCGCGGGGCTGATCGCCACGCGGCTTGTAGCTCGTCACCAGTTGAAAGTCCATGGTCGGCATTATACTTGACGGGCGAACAAGAAGCGAATGCTTGGAAGAGACCGGGTTCGCCGCCATAAAGTGACGATTGCCAATGTCCCTTTTTTTTGTGGCATATAAACGCGCTTCGCGTATTGACTTTCGGCTAGCCTCGCCCGCCGCCTGGAAGCCGCTGGATTCACTCTCCAAACTTCGCGCCTTCCAGAGCAATGTCCTCTACGACACGCCCGACCGCGCGGAATTGGGCCAAAGGGACCGTGGACTGTCCATTCCTGAATCGGAACCGTTCGCCGGATCTGAATTGTCTCCTGTCTTTCCTAGATTCATTCCGCTTTTTTCACAGCGTAAAAATGAAAATGGGGTTAATCTCATCTGGCGCATCCCGCGCAGAAAAAGGAGAATCTCCCATGAAAACGTTGTCGCGTTTTGCCCTTGCCGCCGCCTTGCTCGTTTCTCTCGCGCCCGCCTCCGCATTTGCCGCCAGCTTTGGCGGTGCCCCGCCTCCTTCGGCCAGCTTTGGCGGCGCTCCGCCTCCTTCGGCCAGCTTTGGCGGTGCTCCGCCTCCCGCAATGGTGCGGTAGTGGCTTTTCAAGCGCGGCAGATTCTCTGATCGCTCTGTTGACTGAACGCTCAAAACGGCGAGAATGAAATCTGCGAGGTGGAATGAATCCGTCGGCGCTGGGTGTTTCTTTATGGGCGTCTGTCACTCTGGGCCATGTTTGCTTGCTGACCGTACTTGTTGTGAGGCAAAGGTGGAAGAAGTTCCCTGTCTTCACGGCGTTCGTCGGATTTCACGTGGTTTTGAGTCTGCTTCTCTTCGAGATCTACCGATGTAGTTCTCGTTTTTGGTACGCTCGAGTCTACTGGTCAGCCGATCTTCTCGAATTCGCCTTGCAATTGGGCGTGATCGGGGAGATCGCGTGGATAGTGATGCGGCCCACCGGAACCTGGGTGCGGGACGCCAAAAAACAGTTCCTCCTCTGGGGCGCGGCGGGCATTCTGCTCGCCGCCGCGCTTCCCTGGCTGGTCACGCCGCCAGCCGCGACTTTGCTTGATCGCCTGGAGGTACGGGGAAACCTGTTTACCAGCTTGGCGATCTGCGAACTGATCGCTGCGGTGACGCGGACCTCGCGCAGCCTGGGGCTGGGCTGGCGCAACCATGTGATGGCGCTGGGCAACGGCTGGACGGCCTGGGCCGTGGCCGCGATCCTTGTGGGCGCGCTGCACAGTTACTTCGGCGCCGAGCGTTATTTTACGCTTTTGGAGCACACAAGAATGTTTGTCTCCCTGGCCGCTCTCGGTTACTGGACGGTTCAATTCTGGCAGGAGGAGCCTGCCCGGCAGCCGATTTCGCCGGAGTTGCGCGCTCACATTCTGGCCCTGCATCGGCGCATCCAAAACGACCTTGACACCATTGACGCACAGAGGTAACATCTTTGCCATGACCGCTGGGTTGCCAACTTTCGTTTTCGGTGCCTTGCTTTGCGCCTTCGCCGCCGCGACGATCTACGACTGGCGCGCCTCGCGCAAAATGGCGAAGCGGGAGTGGCACGAGTTGGTCGCCACGCTCTGCCAGGTGAATTTCGACGGAGTCTCCGCTGTGGCGGTGGATTACCTGACCCCCCGCCGCGGCCAGATCGAGCTGGAGTCGAACGCGATCTGGGAGTTTGTCGGCGGCCGCGAAGGCCTGAAAACGATGCGCAAGAATGCGGAGATCATGCTGGCGCTGGCGGCTTACGCGCAGCGCTGGAACTTCGAGGAGGCGGTGATCGTCACCGAGCGCATGAGGCTCGACGCTTTGTCTCTGCGGCGCGCCATCCGCCGCATCGAGATGGGCATGATTCCAGGCGGATTTCTGCGGCGTTTCCGGTTCACCCTACCCCTATACGCGCAAGAGGCCGCTGCCGCTTACTATCTGATGCGCGGGCGCCTGCTGGCTCTGTATGAAACCAGTCATGCGGGTCTGCATCCCAGGCTTGCCGCTGTCCTTTAGGGAGTCTCAAGGCAGACGATGTAGAATGATCCCGATTCTGGAATTCGCTTTCGGGTGCACTTGCGCGGAGTTGCGCACAAGGGGCCAGTTCCGGAAATTCGTCGTCAATTTCCAGGAAAGGATCGAGATGAAGTCCTTGATTCGCAACCTTTACTTGCTTCTATTAGCGGGAGGATCGTTCGCAGTGCTCAGCCACGCGCAAACAGTTACCGAAATCGGCGGCCAGAAGGTCGTCACGCTCACTCGCGCCGCCTCCAGCACAGCCAAGCCCGAGTTCACCAGCGTTACCGTGCTGCCCGGCCGGGGCATGGAGATCCTGCAGATCACCGCCAACTTCCCCGGCAAGGGCAATGTAGACGTGCTGGCTTCGCCCGACCTGGCCGGCTCCAAAAAAATGCTCGACGTGGACGATGACGATTTCGGCGACCTGGGTTACCGGCTCGGCGCGGCCCTCCTGGTCCCCTATCCCAACCGGATTCGCGGCAAGCTCTCGGCCGACGGCAAAACCGTCGCCACCGAGTGGCAGAGCCGTCCGATCGTCCTGCCGGCCAACAACATAGGTCACAATCCAGGGGCCGAGCGCCACGCCATGCACGGACTGATTCTCAAGGCCAAGACCGAGGAGGTCAGCGTCGATCCGGTTCCCGGCGGCCAAGAGGTTTCCGGCGTCATCCACGCGGGGGACTTCGGCGGACACTGGCCCTCCAAGACCCAGTTGGTGGTTACCGTCCGGCTGACGGCCGGGGCCGTGGACGTCACCGTTGTGGCCCGCAACGTGGGCAGCGAGGACGAGCCGATGGCCATCGCCTGGCACCCCTACTTCAATCTGCCCTCCGGCAACCGCGCCCAGGCCCGGCTGCGCGTTCCGGCTTCCAGCGTGGCCGAGGTGGACAATTACGACAACGTCTTCCCCACCGGCAAGATTCTGCCAGTCGCGGGAACCCGCTTCGATCTGCGCTCGCCGGGCGGAACCCCCCTCGGAGACAACTTCTTCGATGACAACTGGAGCCATCTGGAATGGACCAACCATGCCGCCGTGGTGCAGATCGTCGATCCGGCCGCGCGCTATGGAGTCAGCGTAGAAGCTCGTTCGCCGGAGATCAACGCCATCCAAGTCTACGCGCCGCCCACCAAGAATTTCGTCGCCGTCGAACACCAGTACAACTTCGCCGACCCCTTCGGCAAGGAGTGGGGTTCCACCGATACCGGCATGGTTACCCTGAAGCCCGGCCAGAGCACCACATGGCACGTTCGGCTGCACGTCTTTGTGCCGTAGGAATTTGCAGCGGGGCCGACTGCCGCGGTCGGCCCCGCTTCTCTACTCATCCAGCTTGGCCAGCTTCACGCTTTGCCCGGTGCGGACCGACTCCCGCGCCGCGTCCAGAATCTGCATGACCACGACGTTGGTGTCCAGCCCGGATGGGCTGGCCAGCGGATTGATCTGCTCGGATAGCGTGTCCTCCAGGTAGCTGAGCGGGTCGTCGAGCGGCGGAGTCAATTGCGGGGCGGTGGAGACGCGCTCGATCTTATCGTGCTCGTGGCGGATGCGGACCCATTCGGGACCGGCGGTCGCCGCATAGCCGGTCGCGCCGTAGATTTCCATATCCTTGCGCGGAAAAGGCCAGTTCCACGAGGCCTGAATCACGGCTTGCGCATGGGGATAGGCCAGCACGACCGTCGCGTCGTCGTACCCATTCGCATAGTTCTCTGGCCGATCGCTGCCGGATACCGCGGTCACCGTCAGTGGAGCCTCTCCGTGCATCAGCCAGGTCATCAGGTCCGCGCCGTAACAGCCCACGTCGTAGAGCGCGCCGGCGCCGCTCTTGGCCGGATCGGCCGCCAGACGCGCATACTCCGGCCCAGCCCCGGCCCCGTCCGGCCCCTGGTATCCGGCACTGAAGACCACGCGGCGAATTGCGCCCAGCCGTCCGCTCTCCGCCTCTTCATAGGCGGCGCGGCTGCTCGCCTGCCAGGTGGTCTCGTAGTCCACAAGCACCTGAATCTTGTGTTCGCGGGCGGCTTTGCGAATGGCCAAGGCATCCGCCAGCGAAAGGGTCAGCGGCTTTTCCACGAC
This sequence comes from uncultured Occallatibacter sp., assembly GCA_964565955.1. Classification (GTDB taxonomy): domain Bacteria; phylum Acidobacteriota; class Terriglobia; order Terriglobales; family Acidobacteriaceae; genus Telmatobacter. The sequence goes on along the minus strand of CAZMHC010000015.1, from coordinate 3,529 downwards.
AACCGCAATCCCATGGCCGGCTGCTGTCTCGATCGCCGCCCGATGCTCGGCGGTCGAAGTGTAGACCAGCAAGGCTTCCGGGCGCTGCGCCTCGAGGAGCGCCTCCAGTTGCGGATAGAAAAGCTTTTTCGGAAGATTGTACTTTTCCGCATACTTCGCCGCCAGCGCCCCGTCCGGCTCGGCGATGCCCACCAGTTGCACATCGCCTCGTTTGGGCAGCGATGCCAGAAGCGCGTCCACGCGGACGTGAACCAACCCCACGATGGCCACCTTCAGCGCCGCGGGCGCGGCCTGGGCCAACCCCGTGCCTGGCGCCGTAAACAGCAGCCCGAAGACGGCGGCGATGCCCTTGAGCAGCGCAATGCGAAAACGGAATCGCAACATAAACTCAGCTTTTTCCCCTGGCCCGGAATTTTACTCCTCCTGCGCGGCGGATTTCCAGCTTGCCGCGCCGTCCTTGCTTCCCACTCGACGGAAATCTATCCAGAAACATGGAAGAAATTATCGGTATTTTCACAATGCTTTCAAGAGTATGCGACCTGGCGCACAGTAGACTGTCGAACATACCGTTGACGAACTCCGATGTTAGGCATGAGGACGCGGTTCCACGTAAGTCCGCGCCCAGCTTCGTCACGCTTCCACACCATCCTCGCTATCGGCTTCCGCGTGAAGCCGGCTATTAACCCAACCGCATCAGTCTTTTCACTTATCTAACTTTGCCGGTCATCCGGCGAACGGGAGAAAAAGTTATGTCCATCGCAGTTCGAACTGTTTTGTGCGCGGCGGTTGCGGGGATTTTCCTCGCCGTTACCCAGCCGGCGCTTGCCGACGGCGATCTGAACAAGGTCGAGCACGTGATTGTTATCGTCCAGGAAAACCACTCCTTCGACAACTATTTCGGCGCCTTGGCTTACGCGCCCGGCAGCCCTTACCACAACGGAAATGGCGCCTGCGCCGGCAGCGACAACTCTTGCGTGGACGGGCTGACCTGTAACTCCCTCGGCGGAGTCCAGAGCACGGAGACCTTTACCGTCACGGTAAGCGAAATCACGCCTTACTACCAGGTGAATAACGCGGGCTGGCTGACGGGCAGCAACTTCACCGTGGCCGCAGGCTCGTCAGTGACCCTGGGACCGTTTCCGGACAAAGGCGGATCATGGAACTGGAGCGGACCCAATGGCTTCACCTCCTCTTCGCGCCAGATTGACAACATTCCACTGAGCATCGGCGGCAACACGTTTGTGGCAACCTATACCGATTCAAAAGGAATCCAGAGCAAACAGTCGTTTGTCGTCACGGCAACCCAAACCGCGCCTTATATCCAGGTGAACGGCGGAAGCTGGCTGGCGAGCAACGCCGCAACCGTAACTCCCGGCTCGAAAGTGAACCTCGGACCGCAGCCGCTCAGCGGCGGAACATGGAGCTGGGCCGGTGCCAATGGCTTTACCGCCACTACGCGCGAGATTGACAGCATTCCGCTGAGCAGCGGCGTCAATACCTTCATCGCAACCTATACCGATCCCAACGGAAGCCGGAGCGCACAGACGTTTAACGTCACCGCCAGCGAAATCACGCCTTACATTCAGTTGAACAATGGAAGCTGGCAGTCGGGCACCACCGCAACGGTGGCTGTTGGCGCCGACGTGAACCTCGGACCGCAGCCTTATGTAAGCTCTGGTTGGAGCTGGACCGGCTCGAATGAATTCACCGCCGCCACGCGCGAGGTTGACTCCGTGCCGTTGAGCAACGGCGTCAATGCTTTCACGGCAACCTACACCGATTCCAATGGAATCCAGAGCGCACAGACGTTTACCATCACGGTCGACGTACTCGCGCCTTATTATCAGGTGAACGGCGGAAGCTGGCAGGAGGGCAACGCCGTAACCGTAACTCCCGGCTCCAAGGTCAACCTCGGCCCCTGGCCGAATACCGCTTCGCAGTGGAGCTGGATCGGTCCGCAGGGCTTCGCCTCCACCTCGCGTGAGATTGACAGCATTCCGCTGAGCGCCGGCGTCAATACCTTCATCGCAACCTACAACGGAGACTTGAGCTGCTCCAACTCCAATGTCAACTCCGCAGGCCAAGCGATCTACGCCACGCACAGCGGCACCCGCTGCATCTCCGATCCCGATCACGGCTGGGTCACCGAGCATTACGACCTCAATTTTGCGAATCCGAATCAATCGCTGCAAGCTCAGAACAACGGCTTCGAGTTGGAGGACGAGCCGCTGAACGGAGATGAGGTGATGAATTTTTACACCCAGGCGGACCTGCCCTTCTATTACTACCTGGCGCAAAACTTCGGCATCAGCGACCGCCACTTCGCCGGCACCGTTGGCCCTACCTTCCCCAACCGCTCCTACCTGGCGGCGGCGACTTCGTTCGGACACTTGACAACCAACGACATCGTGCCCCCGCTGGGCGGCTATCAACCCATTGGCGGGTCGATTTACAAGCTGTTGAACAATGCGAACGTATATTGGACCGACTACTGGCAGGATGTGCCCCTGGATGCATTCTTCGATGAGAGCGATGTGTTTGACCTGGATCATACTCTGCCGCTCGCGGCTTTTTACCTGCAAGCCGCAGGCTGGGGCGATTTTCCCTCGGTCTCGTTCATCGATCCGAATATGGGCGTTCTCGGCGGGGTTTTTGAAGACGACGAACATCCCCCCAGCGACATCCAGAAAGGCCAGCATTTCGTCTCGGAAGTGGTCAACGCGGTTCGCAACGGGCCGTATTGGAACAACACGGTTATCTTCATCACATGGGATGAAAGCGGCGGCTTCTACGATCACGTCGCTCCGCCGGCCGCCACCCAGGCGGGACAACGCACCCCGGACGGAGTTTTCCCCGGCCAGTGCGAGGATTTATCCAACCCGCCATCCAGCTTGCAGCCCGGCGGAGGCGCCAATTGCAACACCAATTTTGTGTCTCCGTCGGGCAACAGCGTAGCCACTGCCGAGAACCTCTGCCCCGCATTGGCGGCGGACCCCACGGGGCCTTTTCCCGCCGATTGCGCCGCCTTCGACCAACTCGGCATTCGCGTTCCGTTCCTTGCCATCTCCCCCTTCTCCAAGCCTGGGTACGTTTCGCACACGGTGGAGGACCACACCTCGATTCTGGCCTTCATCGAGAAGCGGTTCCTGAACTCGACGAGCATGACAAATCGCGACAAGTTCGCCAGCACCATGGAGGATATGTTCGATTTCACCAACTCTCCATCTCTGAACAAGTCGGTGCCGGCGGCCGGTTCGCCGACTGTCGACTGCACCCCGGAGAACGCCATCGGCGCATTCGGCGCGGCGCTCAAATTTCTGGAAAACGATCTCTCGTTTTAAGTGCGGGCGGGTGGCCCAGGTCTGACCATCCACAAATGATTGGGTGCCCCAGAGCCTGCCCTGAGCTTGTCGAAGGGTCCCGCTTTTGGGACATGGGAGTGTACAATGTTAGCATCGAGTTAGACGGAATAGGGGCGGGTGGCTCAGGCCGCGCGGTCGATGCCTGGTTTTGAAAACATGAACGTTCG
>CAZMHC010000014.1:0-44215 GCA_964565955.1 uncultured Occallatibacter sp. | reverse complement strand
AATTAAGCACTAGGGCCTGTTAACACTGCCTCAGGCGGTGGCGACGGCGGCCAATCGCTTCGAGATCGAGCTGAACGGCGCTCTCCATCTCGCCTCCGAAAGCAGAATAGCACCGATTTGCGTCCCACTCAGCCGCTTTTTCCATTCCCTCGTCGCTGACCACTGACCGCTGACCCCTGATTTAGAATCGCCCTAAGCATGAAGTGCCCTTATTGCGGTTTCGGACAGGACCGGGTGGTCGATTCGCGGGAGAGCAAGGAGGCGGACTCGATCCGGCGGCGGCGGGAGTGCGAGCGCTGCAACCGCCGCTTCACCACCTACGAGCGGATCGACGAGATTCCCTATATGGTGGTCAAAAAGGACGGCCGCCGTGAGCGCTTCGACCGGCAGAAAGTCTTGAGCGGCCTGCTGCGCGCCTGCGAAAAACGGCCCGTGCCATCGAGCAATCTGGAGAGCATCGTGGACGCGGCGGAGACGTTCCTGGTGGACGCGCCGGAGCGCGAACGCACCACCCGCGAGATCGGCGAACTCATCATGGAGCATCTGAAAGGGCTAGACACGGTGGCCTACATTCGCTTCGCCTCGGTCTACCGCGACTTCAAGGATGTGCGCGAGTTTAAGGAAGAGCTGGACGGGCTGCTGGGCGGGGGGAAAAAGACAGGGAATAGGGACTAAGGGACTGGGGACTAGGGACTGGGGAATTAGGACGCGAACGGGGATCATTGCACTGAGAGGACGCTATGACGGAAGCGAAGAAGCATAAGGTAACTCTGATTCCCGGCGACGGCATCGGGCCGGAGGTAACTCACGCGGTGGTTCGCATTTTGGAAGCTACCGGAGTTAAGTTTGAGTGGGAGCGCTTCGCCGCCGGGGCCGAGGCCTTCGAGACGCTCGGCGAGTACATTCCGGCCGCGCTCACGGAGTCGATCGAGCGCAACAAGGTGGCGCTGAAAGGGCCGGTAACCACGCCCATCGGCGGCGGCTTCAAGAGCATCAATGTTACCCTGCGCAAGAAGTTCGATCTCTTTGCCAACTTCCGTCCGGTCAAGAACCTTCCCGGCCTGGAGACGAAGTGGCCTGGAGTGGACCTGATCATCGTGCGCGAAAACACCGAGGGCGAGTATGTCGGCCTGGAGCATGAGGTGGTGCCCGGCGTGGTCGAAAGCATCAAAGTTATCACCGAAAAAGGCTCGACGCGCATTGCCAAGTTCGCCTTCGAGTACGCGCGGAAGCAGGGGCGCAAGAAGATTCATTCGGTCCACAAGGCCAACATCATGAAGCTCTCCGACGGCCTCTTTCTGCGTTGCGCGCGACAGGTGGCGCAGGGCTTTCCCGACGTGGTTTATGCCGAGCACCTGATCGACAACACCTGTATGCAGATGGTGATGAATCCCTGGCAATACGATGTGTTGCTGCTGGAAAATCTCTACGGCGACATTCTCAGCGACCTGTGCGCGGGTCTGGTGGGCGGCCTGGGATTGGTGCCCGGCGCCAACCTCGGCATCGATTGCGCCATCTTCGAGGCGGTGCATGGATCGGCGCCGGACATCGCGGGCAAAGACGTGGCCAACCCCACCGCGCTATTGCAATCGGCGGTGCTGATGCTGCGCCATCTGGAGGAAACGGAGGCGGCGGACAAGGTGCAAAAGGCTCTGGAGACGGTCTATTCCGAGCGCAAATTCCTCACCCGCGACGTGGGCGGCACGGCCGGAACCACGCAGTTCGCCGATGCCATTCTGGCGGCCATGGAACAAGCCTGAGCGGACTGCTCCAACCTGCCAGGCGCCGATCTCCACCCGCGCGGACCGGATCGCCGTCGGCCCTCAACCGCATTCCTCGAACGATCGCTCCGCCTGCCCAAACCGATAGCTTTGGAGTTGAAGCGGAAGCCGCCGCGCTCTACAAATACGATTGGAAATCTCTGAAAATCCCTCCGCGCCGATAACTTCCACGAGGCGCATCCATGATTCGATTCCCGACTCTTTCCTTCGCGGCTGGACTGGCTCTTTTGGCCACCGCCTCCGGCCTCGCGGACGAGACCTTTCCGGTCGTCCATTCCGACCCGATCGCCGTCCGCATTTTGGGCTGCAAGGACGGCAAGCCGGTGGCCCATGCGCGTCTGACCCTGTTCGCGGGCTACGACCAGCAGGACCTTCGCGATCGCCTCTGGCGCGAAGAGACTGTGAGCGACAATCAGGGCCGCGCCCGGTTTTCATCCGAAATGGAGAATCTTCCCTTCGTTCAGGTTTGGGTTGCCAACAAGCATCTCTGCTTCCGCAAGACCGCCGCCTCCAGCTTCAGTGTGGAGTTGATTCGGCGCGATGGGCTGAGCGCTCCCAACCGCTGCGGCTTCGCCACGGTCGAGGACGCGCCCGGGATCCTCACCGTCTTTGTCAAGGCCAGAGCCAAGAAGGTCAAGCTCGTGAAGGTAAAATCCCCATCTCCCTGCCGCGCCTGGTGGCATCGCTGGCGCACCGCGCCCGCATCGCCCGCGCCCGCGCAAACGCCGGCTCCGGCCGCTTCTATCCAGCCATCGCCTCCAGCCCGGTCCGCGCTTCCTGCGGAAGTTGAACCCGCCCCGTGAAATTGCTTGCTCTCTCCGCCGGCGGCTTGCGGTCGCGCGGCCCTCTCGCGTAGCGTGAAGCGGTAGGAGCGAGGCGTCGATCGCGGCGGCGCGTCCAACAGCGGAGGAGCGGATCGATGCGCGGAATTTTGCCCGTGGCCCTGGCGGCAATGACGTTCGCCTGCCCTATTTCCACCCCCACCCAATCCGCCGGCGATGCCGGCGCGAACAACGCCAAGCAGGCCCGCGCAACGCTGGATGCCATGGTTCAGGCTTTGGGCGGACAGGCCTGGCTTTCCATGAAAAATCAGGTCCGCCAGGGACGCTCGGCCGCATTCTTCCACGGCAAGCCCTCCGGCGGCACTGCGGAGTATTGGGAGTTGCACACCTGGCCCGACCATGATCGCATCGAGTTCTCCAAGCATCGCGACGTGCTCCAGTTCTATCTCGGCCGCCAGGGATGGGAGGTAACCTACAAAGGCAAGGCTCCGCTGCCCCAGGAGCAGGTGGACGACTACCTCCGTCGCCGCGACCACTCCATCGAGACAGTTGTGAAAGTCTGGCTCGACGATCCCCGCACCATCCTTATCTACGAAGGTCAACGCCTGGCCGAGCGCCATCTAGCCGATCAAGTTACGGCCATCTCGCCCGACAACGAGGCGGTTACCATCCAGATGGATGTGCAGACCCACCTGCCCCTCCGCCGTACCTTCGAGTGGCGCGACCCGCTCTACAAGGACAAGAATCTGGACGCCGAGGAGTACGACGACTACCACGCAATCGACGGTTTCCCCACCCCGTTTACAGTCACCCGCTTCAAGAACGACGATATGACCGGGCAGCGGTTTCTGGTCCACGCCAGTTATAACCAGCCCCTTGCCGACGACTTCTGGGATGTGGACGCGGCGGCGAAGCGCGTCAAGAAGTAACCGCCTGGGGTGGGGCCGATTGCTATGGAACTGCGGCGGACGGATGCGGGGCCGGGCCCCACGGCAAAACCACGGACGGCAGGCAACCCGGTCCTTCCGCGGTCGCTTTGAGGGTTCCTTGCGTCTTGCCCTGGACATAAGGAAAATCGACGATCGCCGCGTGGCCATCGGCATCCGCCGACACCACTTCACGTGCCGTCATGCCCTCCGACTCGAAGACGAACTGCACCTTGTATCTTGGCGGAAATCTGTCTGCGACGATCAGAACCGCCCGCGCATTCGGTTGAGCGATTCGCGCTTCAAGCCTGCACCCTTCGTCTGTCGAGGCCACGGGATGGGGAACGAGAGTGCCGAGAATCCTTATCCGCCCATCCATGCTCGAAAACCGATACCGCACCGGCTCCGCAAGACCGGTGGAAGGCATGACAACGTACTCGTCTCCCGGAGCTTTGAGCAGCGTGTCCTGCTCGGGCGTGGGCTTGCGTGTCATCAACAGACCTTGCCCGTTCACAAATATCTCCTGGGAAACCGCCTCGGTGCGACCGTTGGCCGGTATGTCCATTGAAAAGACCTTGTTCTCGGGAGCGCCCTCGGCATAGACGCGATATCGCGCCGCGCCGCCTTCCGGCGTCTGCTGCTCGTCGATCTTCACGAAGCGCAAGCGCATTCCGGTCGGATTCAGTTGACGACTCTCATCGTCCCACCGTACCTGACCTTCCAGCAGCGCGGTTTCAGCGCCGGAAGGTCTCGTCTGGTCGTTGAAGCGAGAGTATTTCAAGCTCCAGAGTTCCTTCAGGAATTGCCCATGAACGGCGATCGGGGAGCCAAGCAGGACGCAAAACGACAGGCAAACAAATCGGCGATTTGGCAAGATCATGTATTCAGTGTCCGATATGCGCTTTCAAAAGGCAACCAGTTCGCGGGTAGACTGAAAACAGGCCGCCGACTTGCGAGGTTTGAGTCGGGGCGCTCGGCGGAATTGAATGTCCGCGGCGTGGCGTGAAGCCGCACACAACAGGTCCGCGCAGTGCAAATTGAGATGAGGAGAGTGTGCGTGAGAGATGCAACCATCGCCCTGCTGGCCACTCTGCTGCTCGCGGGAAAGCTCTTCGCTCTCGCCGAGGAAAAGGAACGGGAGCCGGCTGCGATCGTCGAAGTTGGAGCCGCCGGGGAATGGGCGCTTGAGAACGGATCTCCCAGCTATGGCCCGAATCTCGCCGTCGAAGTGACTCCGATCGAGCAGTGGCTGGAAATCGAAGCGGGTGTGACCCCCTTCTTCAGCCGCGGGCAAACGGAGTGGGATACCGACCTCATCTTCAAAAAGCCTTACGACCTGTCGAAGACCGCCGAGTTCATGTTCGGTGTCGGCCCGGAATGGGCGCATACCGTCAAGGGCGGCAAGAGCGCCAACGCCATTGGGGGAGAAGCCGCGCTCGATTTCATGTTTTGGCCTTGGAAGAAGCGGCGCTTTGGCTGGTATCTGGAGCCGGCCTATGGGTACAGCTTCAACCGCGGTCACGATAGATCGATGAGCGTCACCGTAGGTCTGCTCGTCGCTATTCCACATCGACGGTGAGCCGCCGCCAAGTGCACTTCTTTTACCCCTGCCCGATGCGTTGCCGAAGAAGGAGTTGCCGAAGAGGGAGCGGGACGATCCTCCATCGCTTCTCGACGATCTGGAGTGCGGCACGGCGACTTCCGCGCCGGTTACTCTCTGCCTTTCTTGCGAATCTCGATGTTGAGGCGCTTGATCTTCTGGTTGAGAGTGGAGAGCGGGATGCGGAACTGCTCGGCCGCTTCGGTCTGGTTGCCGTTGCAGCGGTCCAGCTTTTCCACCAGAATGCGGCGCTCGATGTCTTCCAGAATATCGAAGAGCGAGGCGCTGGGGTTGTGTTCGAGAAGAGCGTCCTGAAAGCTGCGGCCGTTGATCTGGCTGGGGAGCAGTTGGGTGCCGATCACCGGGCCGCTCGAAAGTACAACGCCGCGTTCGATGCAGTTCTCCAGTTCGCGGACGTTGCCGGGCCAGTCGTAATCGACCAGGGCGCGGAGGGCGTCGGTGGAGAGCTTGCGCGGGGACATTCCGTTTTCGTCGGCGTAAAAATCGAGAAAGTGCGCAACCAGCAGGGGAATGTCCTCGCGGCGGGCGCGCAGAGGAGGCAACTCGATGGAGATGACGTTGAGGCGGTAGAAGAGGTCTTCGCGGAAGCGCCCGTCGTGCACCGCCTGGCTGAGGTTGCTGTTGGTGGCGGCGATGATGCGCACGTCCACCTGCATCTCCTGGATTCCGCCGAGGTGCATGAAGCGGCGGTCCTGCAGGACGCGCAGTATCTTGGACTGCGTATCCATGCTCATGGTGGCGATCTCGTCGAGGAAGAGGGTGCCTCCGTTGGCGACCTCGAAGAGGCCTTTCTTGGCCGAGACGGCCGAGGTGAATGCGCCCTTGACGTGGCCGAAGAGGTTCGATTCGAGCAGTTCGGGGGGCATAGCGCCGGTGTTGATGGGGACGAAGGGTTTGTCTTTGCGGGGCGAGCTGGCGTGGATGGCCTTGGCGATCAGCTCCTTGCCGGTGCCGCTTTCGCCCTGGATGAGGACCGTGGAGCGGCTGGGGGCGACCTGGGCGACGAGATCGAAGACCTTGAGCATGATCTCGCTCTTGCCGACGATATTGGAAAAGCTGTAACGCTGCTTGAGGGCCCGTTTGAGCTGGACGTTTTCCTCCTCGGCGCGATGGCGGGCAACGGCCGAGCGGATGTCGGCCAGCAGTTTCTCGTTGTCCCAGGGCTTCTGGACGAAGTTCTCGGCGCCGGCGCGGACCGCCTCGACAACGTTATCGACAGTGCCGTAGGCGGTGATCATGATGACCGGCAGATCGGGGTGGCGCTCCTTGATCTGTGGAAGGATTTCCATGCCGCTTTGTCCGGGTAGGGCCAGGTCCAGCAGAACCAGGTCGAAGCTGTCGATTTCCAGGACGCGAAGCCCCTCTTCGCCGTCCACTGCCATTCGGACAGAGTAGCCTTCGATGGTGAGGAGCACTTCGAGCGACTCGCGGATGGCGGACTCGTCGTCGATGATGAGGATGCTTGCGCCGGACGAGGCGCCGGCGGCGGAAGAGGAGATGGGACTCAAAGGCAATTCGACCTCAGGCATGAACGGACTTCCTCAATGACGGAAACTCGATATGGAAGGTGGTGCCGACGCCGATGGCGCTCTCGACGTATATCTTGCCGGCGTGCTCCTGAACGATGCCGTAGGAGACGGAGAGTCCCAAGCCGGTGCCGCGCCGGTCGCCGGGCTTGGGGGCGGTTTTGGTCGTGAAGAAGGGATCGTAGATGCGTTTGAGATGCTCGGGGGCGATACCGGAGCCGGAGTCGGCGACCAGCGCCTCGACGTGACCGTTGGTCAGGGTAGTCAGGCGCAGGCGGCCGCCGCCTTGCATGGCGTCCTTGGCGTTCAAGAGCAGATTCAGAAAAACCTGTTGCAGCTTGCCGGGGTTGCCGTGGATGAGCGGCAGATCGCCGTCGAGTTCGAGTTCCACGATGATTTGCGCGGTCTTTAGCTGGTGGTCGAGCAGGGCGAGCGTATCGCGGATGACCTGATTGAGGCTGGTCTCGCGGAACTCGGTGGTCGAGGTGCGGGAGAAATTCAACAGGCCGTTGGCGATCTCGGCGGCGCGGAAGCTCTGCTGGGTGATCTTGTCGAGTACAGGGCCGAGACGGGGATCGCCTTTGAGTTGCTTGGAGAGCATCTGCGCGTAGGAGGAGATGACGGCCAGCGGAGTGTTGATCTCGTGGGCCACCCCGGCGGCCAGCAGGCCGATGGAACTGAGTTTGTCGGCCTGCGTCAACTGCGCTTCCAGCGACACGCGCTCGGTGATGTCGTCGACCAGAACGATCCGGCCCACCGAGACGAAATCGCGCGAGAGCAAGGGCGCGACGGCGATATTGGCGGTGCGCTGTTCGCCGGCGCGGGTGGTGAGCGGGAATTTGTAGAGATGATGGACGCCGGGCTGGTTGCGGAAGCTATCCAATGCCTCGATAAACTCCTGTGGAAAGACGGCGGCGAGCGGTTGGCCCAGGGCCTCGGCGCGACTCAGGGCGTACATGGCCTCCATCTGCGCATTCCAGCTTTCGATGCGGTCCTCGAGATCGACGGCCAGGATGCCTACGTTGATCGACTCGACGATGTTTTCGTTGAACTCCTTGAGGCGCTCGAACGCGGCAATCTTGGCTTCGAGTTGGGCATAGAGGCTGGCGTTCTGGAGGGCGATGCCGATGTAGGAGGCCAGCGATTCCAGAAGTTCCACGTCCTCGCTGGAGAGGAAGTCGCCGCCCATGGTGCGTCCCAGGCCGATGACCGCTATGGTGCGGGGAGCCGAGCCGTCCTGGACCCGGCAGGGCAGATAGTAGTTGAGGTCGAGCAGGGCGGCGGCGCGGCGCTGGTCTTCGCCAAGATGCAGGGCGGCTTGCGCGTTTTCCAGGAAGATGTGGGAATGGTCGGCGGCCTGATCGAAGTCGAGAAAGTCCAAAGCCAGCGTCTCTTTCGCGGCCAGCGCCTCGGCGGGAAGGCCGTGGGCGGCGCCGAGGCGAAGGCGACCCGGTTCGCCGGCCAGGAAGATGGCGACCCGCGCAACCAGCAGGGCCCGCGGCAGGCCCTCGACGATGGATTCGAGCAGCGCGTCGAGATTGGTCTCCGAACTGAGTCCGCGACCGAACTCAACCAGGGCTTTGCGATAGTCGTAGCGATGGCGGTCGAAGACCTTATCGACCCAGCTCTGAATGCGGCGCTTCAGCGGCTCGAAGAGGGCGGCGATGGCGACGATGGAGATGCCCAGGCTCCACTCCCGCACCGACTCCGGCATACGGGTATGGACCAGTTCCGCGACCAGCGCGATGACCCCGAAGTAAGCTCCGAGAAGCAGGCCGGTAGCCAGCGTATAGGCCACGCCGCGCTTGAAGATCAGATCGGTATCCATCAGGCGGTAGCGGACGATGGCCCAACTGAAGGTCAGCGGCAGAACCACGATGGAGAGGCCGGCAAGATTGGTGATCAAGCTGGGAAGCGGCAAGTCGGCGAGGAAGAAGGCCGCGTAAAGCGTGAACGGAACCACGGCCGCCAGCGTTCCGCGCGTCAGCCACTTCAACTGCTGGCGCAGCAGTGGGGTGTTGGCGCGGGTATAGCTGCGCACAAAGAGAGCCGCCGCCAGCAGGTAGAAGACGGCTTCATACGCGATGCCGATCTGTTCCAGGCGATGCTTGAGCAGTCCGGTGGCTTGCCAGAAATTGATCGCATAGAGCCACAGGCCGAAGAGACCGAAGCCGGGAGCGTAGACCAGCGGAAGCAGCCAGCGGCGGCGGAGATTCTTGAGGCGCTCCTCTGGAAAGCTGAGGGCGAAATGAAGAAAAAGCGCCGGTTGCAGGGATTCGGCCAGCCCATTTGCCCAGAAAACGGTCCAGTCGAGCGCGTCGAAGGCGCCGGTGTACTTGAGCGCGTAAAGGGCGAAGGATACCAGGCAGAAGAGGTAAAAGTGCGTGGCGCGCGGAGCCGTCCAGCGGCGGAAGAGGACGTAGCAGCCAATGGCCAGGTAGATGAATCCGATCAGCCGTTGACCCAGCTCCAGGCTGCGGTCTTGCGGTTCGGGGATCACCTCGATGGGCGTCGAAACCCCGTTTCGGGTGATAGCGTAATCGACCTTGATGTAGCTGCCGGCGCGGTACAGCGCCCGCTCCAGATCGGAGAGCCGCTGGATGGGCTGGCTGGGGATGCGATCAAGCGAATCGAGTTGCGCACTGGACGGTTCGGCTACGCTCGGATCAGGGCCGGCGGTTCGATCGAGCAGGTCTTGCTTGCGGTTGCCGGCCGATCGACCGGAGGCATCGGGAAGCTGTTTGATGCCGGTGAGCAGGTCCCGCTCACGGATGCCGGCCTTCTGGCCGGGGCTGTCGGGCAGCACTTTTTCGGCTACCAAACCGCTGCCGTCGTCCGCCTCGCGCCACCAGATGCCGTCGTCCGGTTGCTGGGAGTGGCGCTCCTGCCAGAAATTCAGCCCCGCAAGCAGTACGAGACCCGCCGTAACCACAGCGAAGAGCGTCAACTGCAAACGGTTGAAGAGATTCGATTCCATGCCCGGAGCGCCTGATCGTATCTACTGTATTGCACGTCAATTGCCATGTGGAAAAGATGCGCCGAAACCTAAAAACTAAAGTGCAGTCGATTGACAATGCGCGAGATAGGGACGTTCGCCGAGAGTGAATGTCACCACGAGAACAGGGAGAGGATGAGAATAATATGTAAAACGGTAGCGTTGATATATAAAATGAAATCACACTACTAAAATATGTAGTTTCTGCGATATGCCTTTCGCTGTTGGGTGAACGCTCACTTGCCCCTCCGCCGCTGCTTTCTTAGCTCAAATGGAATTCATGTGTCCTATCAGCGCGCTTCCAGTTCTTCCTCCTTCAGGGACGACCCGTAGGTTTCCGCAAAAGATTCATCCGGAGAACTAGCCGGCCAGCCGATCATGACCAGGTACACATCGAGGACGAAAAGCCCGATTGCAATGTCGTTGAAGAGCGTCGCCTGCGCCCGCTCCGGCCAGAACTGATTGGCCGCCCAGAACAGAAAAGCGGCCGCCAGCATGGTCGCCTTGACGACTTCCAGACGCGCCGGCCGGTGCGCGGTCTGATAGATGAGATAGGCCACGGCGATCAAGGCTAGTGGAAGCGCGCCGAGAATCTCATGCGCTCCGGCAGGGAACAACTTGGGAAAAGCATCCCACGCCAAAAGTGCGCCACAGCTTGCCAATGTGACCGCGCCCAGGACGACAGGGAAAATGCGGTGCGCTCGATCGAGACGAGTGTACATAAGCCATTCTCCGCTTTCTCATGGAAGGATTCCATAAGGAGGCCCTGTTGCCTGAGCGTCTTTCTCATCCCGTATAGCCGCGCAATTGACCTTGTGAGAAAATCGGAGTTTGCACACCCAGTCCAATTTTCGCCTGCTCGTCGTCCGGCTGGGCGCCATGGGCGATATTCTGCACGCCCTGCCGGCGGTGACGGCCCTGCGCCAGGCTCATCCAGGCTGGACGATCGACTGGGTCGTCGAGCCGCGCTGGCGCGCGCTGCTGGCCGCCGAAGACAGCGCCGGCCAAGCCATTTCTCTCCGTCCCATCCCGCCCAATCCCGCCCAGCCGGTTGTGGATGGCCTCCATTTCGCTGCCACCAAAGAGTGGCGCAAAGCTCCTCTCAGCCGGAAGACCCTCCATGAAATCAAAGTCATGCGAAATGCCCTCAAGGCCGGCGACTACGATGTCGCGCTCGACTTGCAAGGGGCCATCCGATCGGCTATGGTGGCGCGGCTCTCCGGTTCCCGCCGGCGGATCGGCGAGGCCATGCCGCGTGAGCGCCTGGCAAGCTGGCTGTTTACCGAGCGCGTCTGCACCCTCGGCGCGCACGTCATCGAGCAGGATTTGGAACTGGCCGCGGCCGTCGCCGGCGACGATCTCAGCCCCGTCCCGCCCTGGATTCCCGTGGACTCAGCCGCCGAATCCTGGGCCGAAACCATTCTGCCCGCCAGCGCGCGCCTGCCCGCCGTGCTCGTCAACCCCGGCGCCGGTTGGGGAGCCAAGCGATGGCCGGTCGCGCGCTACGCCGCCGTCGCGCAGGCGCTCGCCCACCGCGGGTTGCGCGTCCTGGTCAACGCCGGTCCCGGAGAGGAGCCGCTGGCCGAGGCGATTCATCACGCAACCGACGTGGCCACGCCGCTCCTCTGCTCGCTGCCTCAACTCATCGCCCTCACCCGCCGCGTTTCCCTCGTCATCGCCGGCGATACCGGCCCCCTGCACCTGGCCTGCGCTTTGGGCCGTCCGGTAGTTGGCATCTACGGTCCCACCGACCCCAGCCGCAACGGCCCCTTTGGAACCCGATGCAAGGTGCTGCGCAGTCCCCTCAGCCGTCGCGACCACACCCGCCGCGCCGTCCCCGAGGCGGGTCTGCTGACCATCCAGCCGGAAGATGTGCTCCGCGCTGTCGAAGAGCTTCTTCAACCGGAGAACGCCGCATGACTCAGCCGCTTCCATCCGATTGGATCGTCCGCTGGCAGAGCATCGCCCGCCGCATCCGTGTGCCTCTGGGCTTTCTTGTCGCCGCGCTTTATCTATTGGAACTCCGGCGGTGCGCACCCCAGCCGGCCGCCGTCGCTTGGAGCCTGATTCTGGTCGCCCCCGGTCTCTGGCTGCGCGCTTACGCCGCCGGCTACGTCAAAAAGAACCGCGAACTCACCCAGACCGGCCCTTACGCCCACACCCGCAACCCGCTCTACCTAGGCTCTATGCTGATCGCCTTCGGGTTTGCGGCGGCGCTGCTCAGTTGGTCGGTGGCGCTGGCGCTGGCGCTCGGCTTTGCGGTCGTTTACATCCCGGTCATCGCCGCCGAGGAACGCTTTCTGCGCGCCGCCTTTCCCGAATTCGACCAGTATTGCCGCCGCGTCCCGCGCATCATTCCCCGTCTGACCCCGGCTCCCTCCGATTCCGGCTCCGGGCGCTTTTCCCTGGCGCTTTACGTGAAGCACCGCGAGTACAATGCCGCAATAGGTACCGCGCTGCTCTACCTCGGCTTATTCCTGCCGCGGGCTATCGTCGCCGTGCTGTTGCATGGTTCGCGATGAAGAGAAAGCCTCGCGGATACCGACAACGCCGATGAGCCTGAATCCCCGCAAGCGGCCAAGTTTTGGAGACGGTATACTGATTGCGGAGATGCTTCTATCGGAGGGATGAAAAGCCTTGCCCTTATACGCTTATCGCTGCACTCAATGCGCGCACCGCTTCGAGAAGATCCAGAACTTCAGCGCCGATCCGGAGCGGGAATGCCCCAAGTGCCATGGCCCGCTCGAACGCCCGCTCACCGCGCCCGGATTGCATTTCAAGGGCGCTGGCTGGTATGTGAACGACTACGCTAGCAAGAGTTCCGCGCCCGCTTCCGAGACCGCTCCAGCGGAGACGAAAGCTCCGCCCGCGTCCGGAGAAAACGCCGCATCCAGCACTCCATCCAGCGCCCCGGCCGCCGCGCCGGCGCCCGCTCCCGCGTCGGTCCCCGCCACGCCCGCCACTTCGTAGAGCCAAGCAGCCCCGCCCCCTCCGGAATCCGCGAGAATAGCCGCAAACCCTATTTTCCACAGCACTTTTTGTACTTCCTCCCGCTCCCGCAGGGGCATGGATCGTTGCGGCCGATCTTGGGGGCGGCGCGCTTGATACCGGTGGGCGCATCCACGCGGGGCGGGTTCAACGCCTCCCGGGCTCGCTCCTTGCGCCGCTCCTCCTCGTTGAAGCTCGCCCACCACCCCATCTCCTTAACGGTGTCGTCCACCAGCTTGCGGTGGGGATTTTTGGCAAGCCGGTCCATAGCCCAATCCAAACCCTTGGCAAAGTCGCCCTGCACATCGTCCAAGCCGACGAACTGGGGATCGACCAGGCCCTCCTCGTAGGCTTTCTCGATCTCCGCGATCAGTTCCGTGGCATGGAGATCGGCGCTGTAACTTACAAGCTCGCTCCAGACAATCTCGTTCTTGTCGGTCAGCTTGCCATGATACAACTCCGCGAAGTAACTCAGTATCTCCTCGCGGCTCTTCACACCGGCGGCGACTAACGTTACCAAGCTTTCCAGCGCCGCGGCTCTGGCCCATTCGTCGGCTTCCGCATTCTCGACGATGGATTGAATCCCCTTCAGATCGCCGTCGCACACGGATGCCAGAACCTTGCCGAGGCTCTCCGTGATGCAGTCTCCGAAGAACGAGTCGACAAGACCGCTGGGAAGCAGAGCAATCCTGACCAACAGCGGGTAAGCGCGCGTCTCGCGAAACTGCGCCAGCAGAAACATGGCATAGAAATGAGCCATGTATTCGCCTTCCGCGTCTATCTCGGCCGCTCGTTCCGGGTCCGCAATCTCTTCCAGAACGCCAAGCAACTCAGGGATAATTTCATCCCTGCGGGCCACCGCCTCCTGTACGGCTACCAGCTCGAATTTGCCTTTGAACCATTCGAACCGCTCGATGATTTCGTCTATTTCCATAGTTATATCTGGCGGAGATTCCGGCCATGTCTCCCGTTACTCTTTCAGTGTCACCGCAATTTTGCGCGCATCCCCGCCCAGCGAGGAGATCGCTATCTCCCCCGTGGCTTTCTTGCGGATGCTCTTGAATTTTTCGCCCCACTCGACCAGCACCAGCGCATCCGGTGTCAGCAACTCATCCAGCCCCAGAGTCTCCAGTTGCCGCTCGTCTTCCAGACGATACACGTCGATGTGGAATAGCTTTACCGGCTTGCCGTCCAGCGCGCCGTCGTACTCGTGCAGCAAGGTAAAGGTGGGGCTGGTCACCTCGTCCGGCTCAGCCGCGTCCAAGGCCTGCGCGATGCCCTTTACCAGCGTGGTTTTGCCGGTACCCAAGTCGCCGCGCAGGATCAGCAACCGGGGTGGCGCGAGCAGGCGAACCAGTTTACGGCCCAATTCGACCGTGTCCGCGTAGCTGTTGGTGGTGAACTCGTGAATCCGGCCCGCGGCTTGAGTGGCGGCTTTGCTCATGGGGTTTCCTCGCGGGAGGCCGCGTCCGTTGACGACTCCGCCGGCATCCCCTGCAACCAAAGATACCCGCTTGACCCGCCTGGGCGGAAGCCAAAAGGCTGAAAGCGAAATGCTCGCGCAAGCTGGCCAAGACTGTCGGTGGCCAGAACCGTGCGCTCATCCGCCGCCCTTGCCGCGAAATCTCCAGCCAGCCCATGCAGGTAAACCGCCGCCTCGATCGCCCGCGAAGAATCCACTCCCACAGGGTATTGCGCCAATAGCCCCGCGATCAGCCCGGTGAGCAAGTCGCCGCTGCCGCCCTTGGCCATGCCCGGATTGCCGGTCGTATTCACCGCCACGCGCCCATCCGGATGGGCAATCAGCGTTCGCGCCCCCTTGAGCACCAGCGTCACGCCATATTTCGCGGCAAACCCACGCGACACTTCCAGCCGGTTGGCTTGCACCTCCGCCACCGTCAGGCCCGCCAGCCGCGCCATCTCGCCCGGATGCGGCGTCAGCGCCAGTGTGCGCCCTTTCTTGGCAATTTCTCCCAGTTTGGCCAGCAACTCCGGCTCGGCCGCTAGAATGTTCAGCGCGTCGGCATCTATCACCGCCGGATGCGTCGTGCCCAGCAGCAGACCGGCGACAAACTTGGCCGTCTCCGCGCTTTGGCCCATGCCCGGACCGATAGCCAGCACTGTCTTCGTCGCCAGCAGCGCCGTCAGCGCCTCCGCTGCCAGATTCTCGGCGCAAATCTCTCCCGCCGCGGTAACCGCCAGTGGAAAGGTCATCAGTTCCGGCGCAACCGACGCGGTCAGCGCCATTGCCGGAGCCGGAACCGCCGCCGTCACCAGCCCCGCTCCGGCACGCATCGCCGCCAGAGCCGTCATCGCCGGTGCCCCCGCCTTGCCGCCCGCCGTTCCGAACGTCCCTCCCACAACCAACACATGACCGAAGTTGCCCTTGTTGGACCCAGGCGCCCGCGGCTCCAGCGTCAGCGCCGAGCCTGCCCACGTCACCGCCAGTGGATTCGCCTTCATCGCCGCCGCGATCGCGGCCTCCGGAGAACCGATGGGCGCCGCCACCACCGGCTGATCCCACCGCCTGGTCAACTGCCCAAAGACGTGCGCCGGTTTGGGAGCGGTAAAGGTTATCACGGCATCGGCCGGGAAGACTGGACCGGCTATCGTCGCCGCGGTCGCGTCGGCAGGCCAGCCGGAGGGCACGTCGATCGCCAGAATAGGTGCCGAACTCGCCTGCAGCCACTCCAATGCCGCCAGCGCCATCCCCTTCAGCGGCGGCTTGAAGCCGCTGCCCACCACCGCATCCACGATCAGATCGGCTTCAAGCGCCTCGTTGTGCCGCGCCAACTCCTCCGGCTCAACGACGATATGGATCGTCCCATGCCGAGAATCGCCGCTCAGCCCATTCGCTGGACCATCCAAAGGGCTGTTCAGTTCGCGCCAAGCTATCGCGGCATCGCCCGCCAACCCCTGCGGCGTCCACAGCAGCAGCGTGGTCACCCTGAGGCCAGCCGAGGCCAACAGCCGCGCGGCCATCATGCCGTCGCCGCCGTTGTTGCCCCTGCCGCACAGAACCGTCACACGGCGCGCTGCGGGAAACCGCTCCCGCGCAAACTCCGCAGTCGCCGCCGCCGCCGCCCGCATCAGTTCGAGCGACGGCACCCCGAATCGCTCCGCCGTCAGGCGGTCGCAGGCCTGCATAGCCGCCCCGGAAAGAACGTGCATGGAAGCTATGGTAGCGCATGAGGGTGTGCGAACAGCCAACCCGGAAGAGAAAGCCCACTCGCCGCTGACAGTGTGAAATCCCTGGAGCGCAACAAGCCCAAAGCAACGTTTCATCCCTTTGCAATGGAGACCTCCATGCGGGATGGTTACACGCTCATGAGCCTTTCTGGCGGCTCGACTCGTTTCCATCCCATCGAAAGGCCGCCGGCGACGCGCAAACGATTGAAAACATTATGGGGGGCAATTGAGATGCCATTCCACAGCGCCGCCTCCATTATTTTTCCGCATCGAAAAAAAGCCGCCACACCGCCCAAACGTCTTCTAATAGGGTCAAAGTGCCTCGACTGCCGATGTGGTCACCGCGGCTGGGGGATTTTGCAAGAGGTTCGCAGTACAGATATTCCGCACCCAACCCGAACTGATTCGCACCGGCCTTCACGATCGCTGGGAGGTCTATCCTTCGGAACTCCTGGGGATCGCTGAGCCGCTTACTCCTGCCGACATCGCGCGCAAGGTTTTGTTCATTCTTAAATGGCCCGCGCATATTCGCATTACCCAACTCGTGATTTTGGCCAACGGCCATGAAATCTAGTTTCGCGCCATGTACATTCGGTAGTGCCCGAGCGGATTCAGTGCGGAAATTTCGCTCAGAAAACGGTATTGTGCTGTGGCAATCTGCTGTTCTCGTGAAAACCAGCCCGAACTCTGTAAAATCGATACATGACTCTCTCAGCGCAGGATCGCGCCCGCCGCATCAAGATCGTTCTCTTCGACGTCGATGGCGTCCTCACCGACGGGACTATCTGGGTTTATCCCATGCCGGTAGCGATGCCGGACGGTACGGCCATCACGAAGATGGTGGAGGCCAAGGGCTACAGCGCCCACGACGGGGCGGGAGTTACTCTTGCGCGGCTGGGAGGCATGAAACTGGGCATCATCACCAAGCGCGTCTCGGAGACGGTGGCACTGCGCGCTCGCGACCTTAAGCTGGAGTTCGTGTATCAGGGCGAAGCCTTCAAAATGAGGCCGGTACGCGAGATCATGGAGAAGGAAGGCGTGACGCTGGACGAGATCGCCTATGTGGGCGACGATGCGATCGACCTGCCGGTGATGCGCGTGTGCGGCTTGGCGGTGGCCGTGGCCAATGCGCGGGCGCGGGTGAAGGCCGAGGCGCACTACGTGACTCCGAGCAAGGGCGGCGAGGGAGCGGGGCGAGACGCGATCGAGTTTATCCTTGGAGCCAAAGGACTGCTGGAGCAGTGCATCGCGGCATCCATCGACGAAAGCAATCCGATTTCGCCCTCGATGGACATCGGCAAGGGGGGCTTGCCGACGAAGCAGGATTAGACGTTCAGTCAATTGCATGGAGACCGAAGCGAAAAAAGCGGTGGCGCTGTTGAGCGGGGGACTGGACTCGGCTACGGTTCTGGCGATCGCCAAGAGCCAAGGCTACGAGTTATATGCGCTCTCGTTCTCGTATGGCCAGCGGCATATCTTCGAGTTGGAAGCGGCTCGCCGCGTCGCAGCATCCATCGGCGTGGCTTGTCACCGCATCGCAAAGATAGATCTGCGCGTCTTTGGAGGGTCCGCGCTGACTGGCGATTTGGACGTTCCCAAGTGGCGCTCGACGGACGAGATGGCGCGCGGCATTCCTATCACTTACGTCCCGGCGCGCAATACCATCTTTCTTTCGTTTGCGCTGGCGTGGGCGGAGGTTTTGGGGTCGCGCGACATATTCATCGGGGTGAATGCGTTGGACTACTCGGGCTACCCCGACTGCCGTTCCGAGTTTATCGAGGCCTTTGAGAAGATGGCCAACCTAGCCACAAAAGCCGGGGTTGAAGGCAGTCAAAAGCTAAGCATTCACACGCCGCTGATAGCTCTTGCCAAAGCGGAGATCGTGCGCCGGGGAATCGAGTTAGGCGTTGATTACGGACTTACCAGCAGTTGCTACGATCCTTCACGCACCGGGGTGCCGTGCGGAGGGTGCGACTCCTGCCTGCTCCGGCAGAGGGGCTTTCAGGAAAATGGAATTGAAGATCCACTGCGGTATGGGCCAGCCCATGGATTGGCATAGCGATGACTTACTCTGTCAAGGAGATATTTTACACCCTGCAAGGGGAAGGCGCGCAGGCAGGACGGGCGGCTGTATTCTGCCGGTTCGCGGGGTGCAATCTCTGGTCTGGAATTGAGATGGACCGGGCCTCCGCGATATGCCGGTTCTGCGATACAGAGTTTGTGGGCGTGGATGGGGAAGGAGGCGGCAAGTTCGATTCCGCCGAAGCCTTGTCTGACGCGATCGAGGATAAGTGGCCTCATAATTCCGCGCCGGGGAAGCGATTCGTCGTCTGCACCGGCGGAGAGCCACTGTTGCAACTGGATTCCAGGCTGATTGCGGCGCTGCACACGAACTGTTTTGAAATCGCCGTCGAGAGCAACGGGACCATTGCGGCTCCGCCCGGTTTGGACTGGCTTTGCGTCAGTCCAAAAGCCGGCGCGGAACTTGCGCAACGAAGCGGCGACGAGTTGAAACTTGTTTACCCTCAGCCGGGAGCCGATCCCGCCAACTTTGAGTTACTTTCTTTCCGGCATTTCTTTTTGCAGCCTATGGATGGGCCTCACCGCGCCGCCAATACGGAACTTGCGTTGCGCTATTGCTTCGATCATCCTCAATGGCGGCTGAGTTTGCAAACCCACAAGTTACTTGGCATTCCATAGAATCGGTTAACTCAGGGCCGCCCAGGAGGCCAGCCGCTCCATCCGGCTTCGGCTTCGGCCAGCCACCCGCGGCGCAGAGTTTCCGAGGGAATGTTGGACAGGTAAGGCTTGATGTCGAGAATCGGCGTTCCGTCGAGCATATCGATGCCGCGGACGCGAAGGGATCCGTTCTCCCGCCGCAGTAATTCAACGACGGTCAGGCCGATCGGATTGGGACGGCGCGGCGACCGCGTGGTAAAGACGCCGTGGGGGCGATCGTCGGTGGGTGGAGTGACGAGCAAATCGAATCCAACGGAACGGTCAAAGGTCCAGAGCACGATGAGATGAGAGAAGGCTTCGATGTCGGCAAGCCCGAGGGCGAATGCCGGCAGGATATTGAGCGCGCCCTCCTCCAGGTGTTTGGCGCCCAGCCCCTTCGGCACTGCGGCTGGGTCATGAAAGGGGCTGCTGACGTATCCGATGGGCTGCGGCGTGAACATGAATGCCTCCGGTTTTCATGCTATATCGAATGGCGGTCCAAACCGCCATGCACGGAATGCGTCAGTGCTCCGGCAGATGGAGACAACGGTATCAGGGGGTTGCATTATCCCGTCGACACCGCGATCAAAATGAGAGAGCACAATTCCAACCATTTCTTTGGCTTGAACGTTCTTGCGACCAATCTCGCGGTTGCTGTAACTTAGTTAACACACTGACAATAAACAACATACGTCCAACATATTTGAACGGTTAATGTGGGCCGAAGCGGAGGTATGCGAACCATGACAATCACTGGCGCGAGATGTCGCGTATTGGCGCTTGCGCAAACGGCGGTATCGGCTTACTGTGTTTTCCAGTTGCGGCGTAAGCGATATTGTCGATGGGCGTCCGTGAAAACCTTATCGGAGTGGGAATTGCAGGCCGGTTCGAAATGAAGCTATGAAAACCGCGGATGCCATTCTTGTGGACTTGGTATGCTAAGTCAGTAAGGCGAAGCCATGCCCGCTCAGAGACATAGAATATCTCAATCGGCGCAATGGCAGATATGGCCACTCTCGCATCCGAGAGGTCTCTCCGAAATTGCATCGAGATTGGCCTTCGATAAAACACATACAAATGAACAATAGAGCGATCAGCCCGGTAGTATGAATTCATCGGATACGGTTACAACTGCAATCGGAGATTCCGGCGGACGGGCCGAGGGCTTTCAGAGGCTTGGAGCGCAACCGACGCTGGCCACTCCTTTGGCCGATTCAAAGGAAGGTTAAGTTCTGAAGCAGTCGATCGAAAAAATATAGAAAAGAGCAAGTCAGGGGGAGCCCCTACAACCAACTTGCATTCCATGCGGGAAATCGCTTTTTTGTTCAAAGCAAAGCGTTGCCGGCCGCGAATCGGCAGGGTTCGCTGCGCCCGCCGCGATGGCCATACTTCATCCAGGTCGAGTTCGGAGAAATGAATGCCGTTGCCGATCAAAAGTTCCGCCAAGGGTTCCGCGACGGCGGAGAAGATATTGCTAGCGGCGGGCCAATTGTTTGCGCGCCAGGGATATCACGGAACCAGCACTCGCGAGATAGCCCGTCTTGCCGGCCTGAGCGAGAACACTCTGTTCCGGCATTTCGATCACAAGGAGGACTTATTCTGGTCGGCATTTCATTCACATTCCGCGGGGATCAAGCTGCGCCGCGATTTGCTGGAGGGTATCGCGAAATGCGAAGCTCCGGACGTAGTTTTGCCGAAGATACTCGAAATGTTGACGGATACGGTGAGCTATAAGCCGGAGTTGATGCGGCTGATCGCAGTAGCGTTCCTGGAACTGCATTGGAAGGCCGAGATCTCCTGCGAACAGCATCTATCGCCGGTTCTCTCGGCGATCAATCACTATCTCGCGATGAACATCAAGAACGGGAAGATTCGCGATTTGGATTCGACCATGTTGACATCCGCGTTGGTGACAACGGTGTTTGCGCACCCGGGGATATCCAAACTGATAGATGGAGAAAAAAAACCGGCTTCCGAGAACCGGGAGGCCTGCCGCGCTTACGCGCGTTTCTGGCTGGATCTGCTCACACCGAAGTCATCGTCCTATCCATGGTCGGCGGCTCAGGCATCGGCGGAGCATTGAGGCCGAACGGATGTAGGGATTGCCATCGAAGCTTCTCGAATCCAGGAGGAAGATATGGCCGCGAAACTCTGTCCGATGGCACACATCTTGTAACGGGCCACGGACGCCGAGACATCGGCGGTCCCCTAGCAGGTGCCGAGGCCCATCCCAATCGGAGGTGGACTGGACGCCCAAGGTTCGCTGTCTTCCAGACTGGCGCGCGTTGCCGGCCTGTATTAACTCTCCACTCTCATATTTCCGATTCGAATCGGACTGGATTCTATCTTCTCTATGACATCAAAGACGTTTCCACTCCTTCTGCTGCTCTGCACGGCTTGCGCAGGCCAATCCGTGCTAACTACTCCAACTGAATCGACTCAGTCCGCATCGGATTCCCCGACTTCTCCGGACGCAACAAAAGCGCCCGGCGAAGCCGCCCGCCAAGCCGGAGAGAAAACATACGTCGATACCAACACTCCCGGCGTAAAAGCCTCCGCGACGTTTCCGCCGACACAGACGCAGACACCGGCTTCATCGAGGATCGTCGGGCCACTCACTCAGAAGTCCGACTTTGAGCGGTTTGCCGAGGATGCTACCGGAGTCAAGATGCCGGTGTATGGAAGGCGACTGTTCGATGAGGTTCCCACAACATTCGCTCCTGTGGAGCGCATTCCCGTCCCAGCCGATTACGCGATAGGTCCGGGGGACGAGTTGTTGATAAGGGCCTGGGGGAAGATAGATCTCGATTCCCGCGTGACGGTGGACAGAAACGGGCAGATATATCTTCCGAAGGTGGGAACTCTCAACGTGGCAGGATTGCGCTACGAACAGGTCGAGGGATATCTGCATTCGACTATCGGGAGTCTCTTCAAGGACTTTGACCTGAACGTAACCCTGGGCCAGCTTCGCTCGATCCAGATATTCGTCTTGGGGAATGCCCGGCAACCGGGCGCGTACACTGTCAGTTCCCTCAGCACACTGGTCAATGCGCTCTTTGCCTCGGGAGGCCCCTCGGCAACCGGTTCCATGCGGCGCATTCAGTTGCGGCGCGGCGGCCAAGCAATGACCGAGTTCGATATCTACGACTTGGCGCAAAAAGGCGACAAATCTCGAGACGTTCAACTGCTTCAAGGGGATGTGATCTACATACCTCCCATTGGATCCCAGGTGGCAATTAGCGGGAACGTGAATGAGCCGGGCATTTATGAACTGAAGGGCGACACCAACGTGGCGGTTGCGCTGGATGGCGCGGGTGGCCTGACCAGTCTGGCAGGAGCCGCGCGCGTCCTGCTGGAGCGGATCGACAACCGTAGCAGCCGCCGAGTGGAAGAATTCGCGCTGGATGAATCCGGATTGAAGCGGAAGCTCGCCGATGGAGATCTGTTGCGCATCTATCCTCTGTCGCCAAAGTTCGAAAACGCGGTGACGCTGCGCGGGAACGTCGCTCAACCCGGACGCTATGTGTGGAAGCAAGGGATGCGGGTTTCGGACCTGATCCCGTCTCGCGATTTTTTGGTGACTCGCGATTACTGGAATCGGCAGAACAACGTGGTCCCGCGCGATCCGGATCATCCGTTCGCAAGCCCGAGTACAGACTGGCTAGGCAATCCGCCAGCCGATCAGTCTGAAAGATCGATTACGGATCGGTCGGGGAGATCGGGCGCAGAGACGGATGAAAGGTCAAACGCTGACCAGTCTGGAGACTCGCTGACCGATCCCCTTGGTCAATCGCGCTCTGGGATGATTGACGCCGTTGGGCGGAGCAGTTCCGAGTTGAACTGGGAATATGCGGTGATCGAACGGCTCGACGAGCGCGACTTGAGCACACGCCTGATTCCATTTCGACTCGCGGACGCCATCGACAATCCTGCTTCTCCTGACAATCAGCCACTCAAGGCCGGCGACATCGTCACCATCTTTTCCAGAGCGGATATAGAGCTTCCAATGGACAAGCGCGCATCTTTTGTCCGGGTGGGAGGAGAGGTCAATGCGCCCGGCGTTTACCGAGCGAATCCGGGAGAGACATTGAGAGATATTGTGCGGCAGGCTGGTGGGCTAACGACGCATTCTTACCTCTACGCTTCTCGATTTACCCGTGTTTCGACCCGCCGGGTCCAAGAGGAGCAACTCCGGCAATCCACCGAGCAGATGCAAAGGGAATTGCTCTCCAAGTATGCGAATGCCACTCCGGAGACCGGCCAAACCGGGGCCGACCAGCAAGCGGAGCTTGCCATGCAGCAAGCTGCCTTGGCGAGGCTCTCATCGATCAAGCCGATTGGACGGGTGGTTTTGGAGATGAGGCCGGAAGCTGCGACGACCGCGGACATTCCGGAGTTTCCACTGGAAGATGGCGACACCTTCTATATTCCGCAGCGGCTCAGCACCGTACAGGTCGCCGGAGCGGTCTACAACGCGAACGCCTTCCGGCATGAGCCGAACAAGCGCCTTGTAGCTTATTTGGACGATGCCGGCGGGGCCACCAGGGATGCGGACCGAAATCGTATCTTCGTTGTCCGCGCGGATGGAACGGTCGTCAGTCGGCAAGCCCACCACGCCTACTCGCACGGCAGTTTCGAAAAAATGAAATTGCTGCCTGGAGACGCCATTGTCGTTCCGGAAAAGTTCCGAGTGTCCAACAAGTTGAACGGCATTCTGCAGGTAACTCAGTTCATGTCTCAAACAGCCCTGACCGCGGCCGCGCTCAGTGTAATTCACTAAAGGCGCCAGCGATGACGAGACAGGATTCCTACCCACGTATCACGGGTGCTTCGGTGGAAGAGGCCCCTACGGCTGAGGCATCCAGGGGTGGCGATGAAGTCAGCCTGATCGACATTCTTACGCAGCTGGCCTATCGCAAGCGGCTCATCGCGATCGTTGCAGGATTTGCCGTGCTAGTGGGCCTGATTCTTTGTTTTGCGTTGCCGGTTCGGTATACGGCGACTGCCAAGATCATGCCGCCACAGCAAACCCAGTCGGCGGCGTCGATTCTGATGAGTCAACTGGCAGGCTCCGGAGCGGGATCGCTGGCGGCAATGGCTGGCGGTGGACTGGGACTGAAGAATCCTAACGACATTTACGTAGGATTGCTTACCTCGCGGCCGATTGCTGATGCCATCATTCTCGATCGAAGATTCGAGTTGGTAACCGAGTATCATGCCAAAGATATGACTGACGCCCGCAAGAAGCTCGCGGAATATACGGGGGTGGTCTCGGAAAAGAACGGGTTTATCACCGTTTCCGTGACCGATAGGAACAAAAAACGCGCTGCCGAGATGGCGAATGCTTATGTGGAGGAACTTCGTAAGCTGACCAAAAGCCTGGCCGTCACGGAGGCCTCGCAGCGTCGCCTATTTTACGAAGAACAGATGAAGGAAGCGAAAGAATCGCTGGTCTCGGCGGAGACCGCGTTTGAACAAGTTCAGCAGAGCAAGGGGCTGGTTGCACTCGACGCACAGTCCAAGGCGATGATCGAGGGTCTGGCAGAGCTTAGGGCCAAGGTATCCGCCAAGGAAGTGGAAGTGCAAACTCTGCGCTCATACTCGACCGATCGAAATCCGGCGGTTCAGTTAGCGGAGCGCGAACTCTCCTCGATGAAGGATGAGGTAGCTCACTTGGAGCAGCGGAACCACTCATCGGGATTTCCGAATCTAGGGCTGGAGGATGTACCGTCCGCCGGTTTGGAATATCTGCGCGCCGAGCACGAATTGAAATATAGGCAGACTATGTTCGATCTGCTCATCAAGCAATACGATGCCGCCAAGCTGGATGAAGGCAAAGAAGCCGCGGTCATTCAGGTTGTGGAACCGGCCATCGAACCGGACCGTAGATCCTTTCCAAAACGCGCACCTATAATAGTCCTATCGGCGATTATCGGCTTTTTCTCCGGTTCTATGCTGGCGCTGATGCTGTGGTGGAAGGAAATTGTGATCCGCGATCCAGATGCCGCCGGACAGTTCGAAGAACTCCACTCCGCGCTTCGGGGACGAAACAAGGCCGTTTCTTGACTTTATTCGAATGCACGAGCTAATAGATAAACCGTATGTGATCGAGATAGAACAACCGATGACCGCGAGCCGACGTTTCATTCCATCGTTGCGGACAAACTTCGCCTGGACGCTCACCGGCAATGTTCTCTATGGAGTATGTCAATGGGGTATGTTGTCGGTGCTGGCGAAGTTGGGAAACGCATCGATCGTTGGCCAGTTTACCTTGGGCTTGGCTGTTTCCGCGCCCGTGTTCATGTTCACGAATTTGCAGCTGCGAGCCGTTCAAGCCACGGATGTGAGTGCGGAGCATGGATTTGCGAATTATTTTACCTTGCGGCTTCTGGCAACCCTGCTGGGGCTGACGGCGATTGTGGCATTGCTGCCATTCGCCGGAGTTTCTGGGCAAGTGCGCACCGTCGTCTTGCTAGTTTCTGTTTCCAAATGCGTCGAGTGCATGAGCGATGTGACGGCCGGCCTCTTGCAGCGGGAAGAGCGGTTGAGACAAGTCGCCATCAGCCTGACGATGCGCGGAATCGCCTCTGTCTTTGTCTTTTCCATTGCCTTCGCGTGCTTTCGCAATCTGGCAATCTCGGTAGCCGCCATGTGCGGGGTCTGGCTGGCGGTGCTGATGTTTTACGATCTGCGCAACGTCCGAGCATTGATTGGTCGCCAACATCCATTCTTCCGCTTCGACCGCCACGAGCTCTGGAGATTGGCGTTGCTGGGCCTTCCGCTGGGCTGGGTCGCCACGCTCGGATCGCTGAACGTGAATATTCCCCGCTACTTCCTCCAGCACTACATGGAGCTTGCGGATCAAGGCATATACTCATCGCTCGCGTACCTGGTCGTAGCCATCAATCTAGTCGTGGCCGCGCTGAGCGTTTCGGTCACCACGCGCCTCGCCCGGTTGTTTGCGGATGGCGATCGCAGCCAGTTTGTTCGCCTCCTGACCAGGCTGTCCATGATCGGCGTGTTGATTGCAGCGGTGGGAGTTCCTCTCACTTCCCTTGTTGGCCGTTCGCTGCTCACTCTGCTTTACCGCCGCGAGTACGCGGATCACGTCGGTCTGCTAGCGATCTTCGTTGGCGTCGCCGGCCTAAGCACAATTGGCACATTTCTCTTCTGCGGCTTGACGGCGGCGCGTTCCTTTCTTGCCCAGTTTCCAGTCTCCTTCGCGGCCATGCTGGCCGGGGCGGCGGGATCGGCAATACTTGTGCCGCGCTTTGGCTTGATCGGCGCGGGGATGGCACTCTTTCTCTCCGCCCTGACTGTCGTCATGGGAGGTATATTGGTTCTGCGTAGCGTTATTGGAGGCGTAAGTTGAGTCGCACTTATTCAAATCGTCGACCAGTCCGCGTTGTCTGAGGACGAGCGTCAAGTTATGAAATAGCGCAAGATACGATTCTTTTGGCCAACGAGCAACAATCGTCTCAGGTGATAGATGAAATCGGATTGTAAATCATCGCGAGATACTGAGAATAACAGCATTTTGCCGATTAGATATCCCATTTACGGGATGCGCGTTGTGCTGTGCGCGGCAGCGCTGCTTTTGGCAATTGTTGAATGGATTCAGTACATTCGACTTAGCTCGACGGCCTCTGCGGGCTGGGTGCTGTTGATCGGGCTTCTCGTTAGTATGGCGGTCAACTATTCTATCAGCCGAGACATTCTTTATCCCGGATTCATGTTTTCGGCAGTGTGGTCCCTGGCCGTAGCGGTCTATGATTTCTTCCCGTTCGATATTGACCAACTCGGCTGGACAACGGTTTGCATTTTTCTTGGAGGGAATCTCTGCTTTAGCGCAGGATGTGCAGTTGGCGATCGGCCTTTGAGTAAGCGCCCCGCGTGGTTTACCGAGAGTGCCAGGAACAATCGACCGAGGCGGTTGCTGCTTCTTTACTCTATCGTTATGGTGCCGTTGGTGGCATACAGCGCAATGAGAATGGCGGGGGTATACAACTTATCGTCCGCGTTCTTTATCGCTGCGCGGGATGCGATTCTTTTAAGTAAGACCGAGGGTAGGTCCGTTTACGGAAACCTCTTGGTCAATGGCGCGCCAACGATCTCGGTCTCGACTGCATTTATCTTAGTTATGGAAGAAAACAATCGATGGTTGTCGGCAGCGGGCATCGGCGCCGCGATCATGCTCGGTCTCCTCACAACTGGGCGTGTCGTTTGGCTGTTGCTGTTCTGCGGCTTGACGATGCTAGCTCTATTGCAACGACCGAGCAGGTCTATACTGGCCATGTGGAAGAGATTGGCCACGACAGCCATGATAATCGTCTTGGCTCTGATGTTAGTTACTTTATTGACGAAGAATGAGACCCAGACGGAGGCTACCGGCGACAAATCGGGACTGGAAGTTGCAGCGGGCTTGCTGGCATACTACATCGGGGGGCCTCTTGCCGGCTTCGATTATATTGTTAGGCACCCAGAATCCTTTCTGGATGCCCCAAATAACACGTTCGCGCAGGTGCTTGGTCCCCTCTCCGCTTTGGGCTTTCGCTACACCCCTCCGCCCGAATACGATCCCTTTTTTCCTGTGCCGTTTCCCATAAACGTGTTTACCGCTTACAAGAATTACTACGTTGATTTCGGCTTAATGGGTTGTTTTGCGGCTTTTACCTTCTTTGGCTTCATCTCAGGCTATCTATTTCATTCGGCTAAACGCGGCAATCAAGTCGCCATCTTTCTCTTCGCTTATCTGTTTTTTGCAATGCTCTTCACTCCGTTTCAAGACGTATACCACTCCTTCAACCGGTACGCATATGTGACTGTCTTTGGACTTGTCTACTTCTGCGTATCGCGATGTCCGCCTAAATTCAAACTGCGGATCGGAATGTAGGGAGCGCAGGCGCGATGGAGATGTGCACCATTCACGTATGTATGGCTGCGTATAACGGTGCGCGGTATATACGGGAACAGATTGCATCGATTCTACCTCAGTTATCCGGCAACGACAAAATTACAATTGTCGATGACGCTTCCAGCGATGAGACGGTTGCCGTCGTTGAAAGTTTCGGCGACGCTAGAATTCGCATTCTTCGTCAGGCCTCCAATTGCGGGGTCGTCAAATCCTTTGAGCGCGCGATCCGTGAAGCGACCGGCGAGATTGTGTTTCTTGCCGATCAGGATGACGTCTGGCATCCGGACAAGATCGCGAGGATGATGAAGGCATTTGCCGCCGATCGAGAAGCGACTCTGATACTAAGCAATGGGGAAATGATCGATGCGGATGGCCGTTCGCTCTCTCAGCGCCTGAATGTTGACGAGAGATTTTCGGCAGGAATTCTGTCGAATCTGCTGAAGAATCGTTACCAGGGATCGACGATGGCGTTTCGTCGGGAGATATTGCCCGCGGTGTTGCCCTTTCCCAGAGACATTCCAATGCACGACTCGTGGATCGGGTTGGTGAACGCGATCATTGGGCGCACCGTGTATCTACATGACAGTCTTCTCCTCTATCGTCGCCATGAGAGCAACGTGACGGAAGGCAGGCATGGAACGGTCGGGCGTATGTTTGCGCAGCGTTGGGCCCTGGTGAAGAACCTGATCTGCCGAATGAAAACGCTCGCGCGTGTGCGCAAGAATCTGAGATTGCGAACTGAATCGGTTGACGACGCTAGCTCCCGCACAAAGAACCAAGTTAACGGAGAAGGCGTACGCTCTCTACGTCGGGCTATAGTCTTTGCACCGTTCTTCAGCGTGGACGCCCCAACGAACCGCCCGCGGTTTGTTGGGGCGGTGCTTGCCGAGAAGATGCCCACCGATGTCGTTACCAGCGACTTCGATCATTCCGCAAAGTCCAAGTCGGAAGCGCGACAATGCGCTCCCTTCGCCAAGATCGTCTATCTGCGTACGCGTCCCTACCGCAGCAACGTGGGCATCGCGCGATTGCTGTCGCATCTATCGTTTTCCCTTGAAGGCGCAAGGTATTTCAGGAAGAATCGCGACAAGTACGATGTGGTGTACGCGACTGTGCCGCTGAATGTTTTGACGTGGCTTGTTTTCATTTTAGCCGGCGCGAAGACGAAGATTGTCGACGTGGTTGACATTTGGCCGGATGCGCTGCCATTCCCTCGAAACGCAAGGGCGGTTCTTTCGCCGATCTTCGCGGTCTGGAAATGGTTCTTCAAATCCGCGGTCGCCAAGGCCGACATCGTCATGGCGGTCTCGGATGCGTTTATCGGCGAAGCGGAAAAGTGTGCGAACAGGACGGCGATGGCGAAGAGATTCTACATCGGGCATGACAGGCTGGCGTCGTCAACGGAGAAACAGTCGGTCTTCACAATTGCATATGTGGGGAATCTGGGCCGCCTTTATGACTTTGAAACGCTGCTCGACGTTTTGACGGAAGACGAACTGAGGGTTCGCGCGCAGTTGTTTGTGATCGGCAGGGGAGACAGGCGGGATTGGCTGCTCGGAGAAATGGCAAAGCGCAAGCTGCATCATCGCTTCTTTGGAGATGTGTACGATCAGCGCCGTCTAGCGGAGATTCTGCGCAGTTGTCATGTTGGTTTTAACGGATACATCAATACCTCCGCCGCATTTTCATACAAGGCGAGTACATATTTTGCCGCCGGGCTTCCCATCCTCAATTCAATGACTGGCGATCTGAAGCGTCTTGTGGCCGAGCGTGGATTGGGCGAGAACTACGAAGGGGGAAATCGAGTGCAACTTAGGGAAAGCATACTGCGCTTGATTCACAATGGAACCGCGGAGATGGCTGCAAGCAGCGAGAGTTTTTTTTCGTCGCAACTCGAAACCTCGAGGATATATGCGGAAATCCAGGAGTATTTGTGTCGAGTTTGAATCTGACAGCCGGCTCCAACGAACGGCGTTGCCTTTGGCGGGAGCGAGTGAAACAATGGCGGCATTGAGCAGACCTTGCGTTCGCACGTCACTTGCAGGCAAGTCGCAGTCTCTCGAGTCCAGACAACAGGGATGGCGCTTGTGCGTAAAAAATGCATTCGATCGCCTCGCCGCTTTCTGTGGACTTATCGTTTTATCGCCCGTCTTCATCGTTGTATGTCTGCTGGTGTGGTTGTCGATGGGCCGCCCGGTCATTTTCCGCCAGAAGCGACCTGGACGGAATGGAAAGCCGTTTGAGGTGCTGAAGTTTCGCACTATGTCGGAGCGGCGCGACAGAAACGGGACACTGTTGCCGGATGCGGACCGGCTGACCCGCGTTGGGCGTTTGCTGCGCGCCACAAGCCTCGATGAGTTGCCGCAGTTGTGGAACGTGCTCCGCGGGGAGATAGGCCTGGTGGGCCCAAGGCCGCTGCTGATGGAGTATTTGCCCCGTTATTCGCCGGAGCAGGCTCGGCGGCACGAAGTCCAGCCAGGCATCACGGGGTGGGCCCAGATCAATGGCCGCAACGCACTCACGTGGGAAGAAAAATTTGCCTTGGACAATTGGTATGTGGACCATTGGAGCCTGACGCTCGATGCGCGCATTCTGCTGACCACCATCCTGCGCGTGGTAAGACGCGACGGCGTCTCGGCGGCCGATCATGCGACGATGTCCGAGTTTCATGGAAGATACAAATAGCGGTAAACGAGACTTGCGGACGATCGGTGTTTTTTCAAAGGAGACTCATGGAAGAACCAGAGTGCCCGAACTGCGGAGCCGGCTCGACGCGCCAAGTGTTTCGCTCCGTCAATGCTCCAGGGCGGATATGGATATGCAATGGATGCGAGTTTGTTTTTTGTTTTCCCCTGCCTCTTCCCGCTTCCCTGTCGGCGGGGCCGCACTCAATTATGACGTGCGAGGATTATACGGCGGGGCTCCTGTCGATTCCGGACTCGAAGCAGAGGCTGTACGATCGCTTGGCCGACAACCGGTACGAGCGCTATTCATCCACGCTAAAGAAGCGGAACTTTCGGTTGCTTGAGATCGGCTGCGGGTCATGCGGACTAGGCAGCAAGTATCAACAACTTGGAGTTGAGTACCACGGCATCGATCTCGATCCCAGAGTTGTCGAAGAGGCCAGGCGATCAGGGATACGAAATGTCGGTTGCGCGGATTTCTTCGACTTTTCCGAGTCGGAGCGTTTTCATGTCATCACATTCAGCCAGGTATTGGAGCATATCAAGGAGCCGCGCCAGTTTATGGCCAAGGTGCATAGAATGCTCCTGGCACACGGCGTCGTTCATTGCGATGTGCCAAACCATACTTCATTGCCATCGCTTCTTTACCGCTTGCCGCTTAAAGGCGCGAGGTGGGGCGCAATCGAATACCCGTGGCATTTGTTCGCATACAACCGGCGCAGCCTTCGAACTCTGTTCGAAGAGTTCTTCGCTATCGAAGTGTTTGACGCTACCGTCACCGACCCAATATTTGGCCAAGCGACAAAGATGGATAGCGCACTTGCCAGGATTGGTCCCCTTCTGAAGCTACTTCGTGCAGGGTCGCTATTGGTCGCGTACGGTATCAAGAAAGACATATGCGCCTCTGCCGTCAGCGGTTCGAGATAGAAACAATTTCTGGATTGCGGAGCGAAAATGAATTTGCTGATCTATTGCGCCGGCGGCTTTGGCAGGGAAGTAATGGATATTGCCCGTCGCCTCAACCGCGCTCATGCGCGCTGGGACAGGATAGCCTTCCTGGACGATGAATGTGCGGAGCGGGATTACTACGGAGCGAGTGTGTTCCGACTGGAAGACGCAATCGCTGGATTCAAGGCGGGAACGGTCGAGGCAGCGATTGCCACCGGTGAGCCGTTTCTCCGCAAGGCTATTTTGGAGAAGTTGGATGCCGCTGGAATCGGGCTGACCTCGCTGATCGACGATGCCGCTGTTATCTCGGAGACGGCCGCCATCGGCGTTGGAGCGATTGTGTTTCCCGGCTGCTTTGTCTCCAGCATGGCCATCTTGGGCAGAAATGTGGCTATCGTAGCCGGTTCCACAATCGGCCACGACTCGGTCTTCGGCGACAACTGCGTGGTCTCTGGACAGGTAAATCTCGGCGGTCAGTGCCGCATCGGCAGCGAGAGCTTCATCGGCATGGGCGCGCAGGTGAGGGGCGGGACGCGCATTGGGCAAGGCGTGATCGTGGGCATGGGATCGGTGGTTTTCGCCGACATTCCCGATGAGGTGATCGCGCTCGGAAACCCTTGTCGGCCCATGCAACCCAATGCAAGCAAACGAATTTTTCAAACAGGGGGCGGCAAAGATGACAACAGCAACGGCGGAAACCAACAAGCAGCGATACGACAAGGTTTTCATGGAGGCGCTGAGCCTGGGAGCGGAGGATCTGGGCGCGAACCTGATCTATAACTCGGTGGCGGCATGGGACTCTGTGGGGCATATGTCGATGATGGCGGCACTCGAGGCGGAGTTCGACATCATGATGGAGACCGAAGACATTATAGATTTCAGCTCCTATGCCAAGGGGATGGAAATCCTGAGCAAGTACGAAATCCAGTTCTAGAAGACGGGGCATGAACTTCTACGATGGGATGGAGCGGCACGGTTCCGCGGTCGCCTTCGCCGAGGAAGACGGCGCAGTGCACACGTATGCGCAGACGGCGGCCGCCGCGGATGCCTTTGGCTCCGCCATTGCGGAGAACGGGCTGGTCTTTCTGCTGGCTGACAACAGCATGGCGGCGGCGACCGGCTATCTTGGATGCTTGCGAGCGCGGAGGCCGGCGGCGCTGCTGGACACGGACATTGCATTCGAGCGGTTGGCGAATCTTCTGGCTGCCTATCGTCCGAACTACATCTGGCTTCCAAGGGAACGCGCGGCGGAGGCTTCCGATGCGGTGGAAGTCCATGTTCAGGGCGGCTACGCGCTGCTAAAGACCGGCGCGGAGCCCCTGTGCGCACACCGCGATCTGGCGCTCCTGATGACCACTTCGGGGAGCACGGGCAGCGCCAAATTCGTTCGTCTCTCTTACGGCAATCTGGCGGCGAATGCCGCCTCGATCGCCTCGTATCTTGAGCTACACGACGAGGACCGGGCAATCACTACACTGCCGATCCACTACGTCTTCGGCCTGTCGGTCGTCAACTCGCATCTGCAAGTTGGCGGGCGCATCGCGTTGACCGGCGCAAGCCTGATGGAAAAGCGGTTCTGGGACCAAGCAAAGATGCAGCGGGCCAGTTCGCTCTCTGGAGTGCCGTATACCTACGAGTTGCTCAGGCGGCTGCGCTGGGAGCGTATGGAGCTTCCCGACCTGAAAGCCATGACCCAGGCTGGAGGCAAGCTGAGCGCGGCGCTGGTGGCCGAGTTTGCGGGCCATTGCCAGAAGAAGGGTATCCGCTTCTATGTGATGTACGGCGCAGCGGAGGCGACGGCGCGGATGGCTTATCTGCCGCCTGAACTGGCTCTGGAAAAGCCTGGAAGCATTGGTGTGCCGATCCCGGGTGGAGAGTTGTGGATCGAGGACGAGAAGGGCAACGCGATTGTGGAGTCCGGTGTGGCTGGGGAACTCTTCTACAGAGGGCAGAATGTCTCGCTGGGATACGCCGGGCGCCGCGAGGATCTCGCGCTGGGCGACGAGCGCGGCGGCGTACTGGCTACCGGCGATCTGGCCCAGCGCGATGCGGAGGGCGCATTTTTTATTGTTGGGCGCAAAAGCCGCTTCGTGAAGCTGTTCGGCAATCGCGTGAATCTGGAAGAAGTGGAGCATCATTTGCGCGGCGCGGGCATCGACTGCGCCTGCGCGGGCGACGACGCGCAACTTCGCATTTACATCACGAACCCCGCGCTGGGCAACGAGGCAATCTCGGCCGCGCAGCGGCTGACTCGACTGCACTCGTCGGCCTTTCGCGCCAGCCTGATCGAGCGGATTCCGCGCAACGCGGCGGGCAAGATCATTTATACCGAGTTGCCATGAGCGCAATGACGGTCGATAGACCCGCGACGGTGGAGGACTTGCTGGGAACCCCGCCCTTTTCGATGGAGGACGCGGCTAAGCGGGCGGTCTATGCGCGCGCTCTCTCCGCGCTGACCCACTGCCACTTTGAGCGCTGCCCGGAGTACCGGCGCATTGCCAGCCTTCTGGGTTATCGGCCGGGGGATAAATTGGAGAGGGAGGAGATACCCTTCATCCCGGTGCGTCTATTCAAGGAATACGAGTTGAGAAGCGTGGAACGGAGCGAGATCGTCAAGACGATAACTTCATCCGGGACCACTGGGCAGGCAGTCTCGAAGATATATCTTGACCGCGCGACGGCCGCTCATCAGACCAAGGTTCTGGTCAAGATAGCCTCCTCGTTCACGGGCAGCAAGCGCCTGCCGCTGCTGATCGTCGACAGCCCCGCGGTCATTAAGGATCGGGCATTGTTTTCCGCGCGCGGGGCAGGGATTCTTGGTTTCTCGATGCTGGGCCACGATCCGACGTATCTGCTCGACGAGAATTACCGGATCGACTTTGCGCGCCTCGACGCATTCCTTGAAAAACATCGCGGCGGCAAGATACTGCTGTTTGGGTTCACCTTCGTGATTTGGGAGCATCTCTGCCAGACATTGCAGGGCGCGGGCAGGCAGTTGCAAATGGACGGAATCCTGATTCACGGCGGCGGATGGAAGAAGCTGGCCTCGTTGGCGGTGGACAACCCCACCTTCAAGCGGACGATCGCGGAGACCTGCGGCGTCTCGCGCGTCTGCAACTACTACGGAATGGCCGAGCAGACCGGATCTATTTTCATGGAATGCGAGCAAGGGGTTCTGCACGCATCGGTATTCTCCGATGTGATTGTGCGCGATCCAGTTACATTCGACTCGCTGAAAAGCGGGCATGCAGGGCTGTTGCAGTTGATTTCGCTGCTGCCGATGAGTTATCCCGGGCACTCGATTCTTACCGAAGACCTCGGTGAGATATTGGGAGTGGACGACTGTCCGTGTGGCCGCAAGGGAAGATATTTCCGTGTGCTGGGTCGCGTCAAGAATGCGGAAGCGAGAGGTTGCAGCGATGTGCACGCTCCCCACTGACGATGGACTGACCTATGTGATGGGCGCACCGAAAGGATTCAGCGCGCGGCCGCTGTTGCCCTTCGACAGCGGGGTGCGCGGGTTTTTAGAGCGGCTATCCGCGCGCCTCATGGACGATGCCGCCACGCGCGCGATGCCCGACGTAACGTCGTTTGCCTGGTGGTGCCGCAGGGCGAACGTCGAGCGGCTGGCGAAGGATTACGGCGATGGGGCATTGCGCATCGGACGCGGACTTGCGTTTCATGTGACGCCGGCCAACGTTCCGGTGAACTTCGCGTTTTCCTGGGCATTTTCGCTGCTGGCCGGCAATGCCAACGTGGTGCGATTGCCCAACCGGGATTACCCGCAGACCGCTTTCATGGTTGGACACATCGGCGCTTTGCTGGATGAGGAGAGGTTTTCCGAACTTCGCGCCATGAACGCTTTTGTAGCCTACGGGCACGAGGAAAGGATTACCGGGGCCTTCAGCGCGATCGCGGATGCGCGCATCGTGTGGGGCGGAGACGCGACGATACAGACCATCAGACAATCGTCGCTGCCGCCGCGGGGCATCGATGTATGCTTTGCCGATCGCACTTCTCTTTGCGTGCTGGGTGCCGCGCGAATGCTCGAAGCGGGGAGCGAGTCTTTGGAGAGGCTGGCTTCCGGCTTTTACAACGATGCCTACATCATGGATCAGAACGCCTGCTCATCGCCGCGGTTGGTAGTGTGGTTGGGCGGCGATGCGGAGGCCGAGGAGGCCGGCGATAAGTTCTGGAACGCGGTCCGCGCGCAGGTTGAGCGGCGCTATCGGCTTGCCGAGGTTGCGTCGGTGGATAAGTTTACGCAGGCCTGCCGCGACGCGATCGAACTGGATTGCGTTACGGAAATGCGGCGCGGCGACAATCGCATCTATCGGCTTCGCCTTCGTGCGCTCACCGGCGAAACCGCGAATCGCCGCTGCGGGAGCGGTTATTTTTACGAGTATGTCGCCGCAAATCTGGACGAGATAGCCACGATAGTTACCAGCGCATATCAGACACTCGCTTATTTCGGCGTTCCCCGGGAGGACTTGGCATCGTTTTTCAGGCGGAATCGAGTGCGCGGCATCGACCGAATCGTGCCGGTGGGCGAGGCCATGGAGATTGGCCTCATCTGGGACGGCTACGATCTGATCCGGACGCTTTCGCGTGTCTGCCAGGTTCATTGACGAAAGGATTGCAATGCTGTTGCAGGGAAAGACCACGCTCATTACCGGATGCCTGAAAGGGATCGGCTATGAAACGATGCGGCTGTTCGCCAGAAACGGATCGGCGGTGGTGGCTTGCTGCCAATATGAGGACCGGTCTTTTGAAAAAGAGATATGCGAACTGAGCAGGGAGACAGGAGTGCGGATCACTCCTTACTACTTCGATCTCTCGAATGCGGACGAGATCAAGTCGGCGATGAAGCGGATCGCCGCGGCCAGGCACAAGATCGATGTTCTTCTCAATGTTGCGGGGATGACGCTGGACTCGCTCTTTCAGATGACCTCCATGGAGAATATGAAGAAGGTCTTCGAGATCAACTTTTTTGCCCAGATGCTGATCGCTCAGTACGTCGGCAAACTGATGACGCGGCAAAAGTCGGGCAGTATCGTCTTCGTCGCGTCCATCGCGGCGCTGGATGGAAATCCTGGACAAACTTCGTACAGCTCGTCGAAGGCGGCGCTGCTGGGCGCCACCAAAACGCTGGCCACGGAGTTGGCCGAGCATAACGTGCGAGTGAACGCAATCGCGCCCGGAGTGATTCTGACAGATATGACGGCGGCGCTTCCGGCCCAGGCGTACGAAAAGCTCTGCGCGCGCATTCCCATGAGACGCGCGGGAATTGCATCGGAAGTCGCGGGCGTGATGCTGTTTCTGGCCTCGGATCTGTCGAGTTACGTCACCGGTCAGGTGTTGCGCATCGATGGTGGAATCAGATAAGGAACCGCACTGCAAGGGGAGATGGATGCTTCTTAAAGGAAAGAATGCGATCATTACGGGGTGTGCGCGCGGCATCGGCCGGCAAACGCTGATCGCATTCGCCGAGAACGGCGCGAATGTATGGGCGTGCTGCCGGACCATTACTCCGGAGTTTGTCGCATTCGCGGCGCAACTGGCAGCGACCAATGGAGTTTCCATCACTCCGCTGGCCTTCGATATCACCGATAGCGCAAGGTTGAAAGAGGCCGTAAAAAGTATTCAGGCGTCCAAGGTATCGGTGGACGTGCTGGTGAACAACGCTGGAATCACGTACAACGCATTGTTTCAGATGACCTCGATGGAGAAGATGCGCGAGGTCTTCGAGATCAATTTCTTCGCACAGGTGGCGCTGACGCAATACATTGTGCGGTTGATGTCGCGACAAAAATCGGGAGCCGTCATCAATATCTCGTCTACGGCGGCGCTCGATGCCAACCCCGGTCGCGGCGCCTACGGCGCCAGCAAGGCGGCGATAATCTGCATGACTAGAGCGATGGCGCATGAGTTGGCCGAATACAATATTCGCGTAAATGCAATTGCGCCGGGGATCACGGATACGGATATGGTGGATGCCAGTATGTCGCAGGATGCGATTGCCGCCGCTGTGTCGCAGACCCGACTAAAGCGCATCGGCAAGCCGTCGGAGATCGCCGCCGCGGCTGTGTTTCTGGCCTCCGACCTGGCCTCCTATGTTACAGGCGAGACACTGCGGGTGGATGGTGGACTTCAAAACTGAAGGGAGGGCTTATGGAAGATCGGGACGAGCGCATTGACCGGTTGCGGCAGATGGCTGGACGGATGCGCAGAACCGCGCTGGCGCTGACCTTGAGCGCGGGGCCGCATGGAGCGCACATCGGGCCAAGTCTGTCTATCATCGACATCTGCGCGGTGCTTTACGGCGGTGTGCTCCATGTGAACTCGAACAACCCGCGCTGGCCTGAGCGGGACCGCTTTCTATTGAGCAAAGGACACGGCGCATTGGGCTTTTACACGGCCTTGGGCGAGGCCGGGTTTTTCACGCCCGAAGAGTTGTATACGTTTGAAAAGCCGGAGTCTCTGCTTACCGGCCAGCCAGCGATGTGCGTCGACCGAGGGATCGAAATCTCCAGCGGGAGTCTGGGACTTGGCCTGTCGATCGGCATTGGCGTGGCGTTGGCCGGCAGGAAGACACGGCGGAATTACAAGACCTATGTTCTAATGGGGGACGGGGAGTGCAACGAGGGGACGGTTTGGGAGGCTGCGATGGCGGCTGCCCATTTCAGGCTAGCGAGCCTGGTTGCGATCGTGGACGCGAACGGAATGCAGAGCGACGGCGCCTGCAGCGCCATTCTCGATATGGGCAGCCACGAAAACAAGTGGAGAAGTTTCGGCTGGGAGACGCGCTGCGTGAATGGTCATGATGTCGGCGCTTTGTTCGATGCATTTACCGCGGCGCGGAGCAATCCAGATTGCCCCTTGGCGGTCATAGCATCTACGGTCAAGGGCAAGGGTATCTCGTTCATGGAGAACAACAACGATTGGCATCATAACCGGCTGACTCAGGAACAGCACGATGCGGCGCTGCTGGAATTGGCAGACTGACGCACACAAGGAGTTCCCATGCTTCCAATCAATGCTTCCAATGCACGGCTGTGGTCCATGCTGGGATCGCGCGGCACCTTCGGCGTGGCAATGCTGGATGCAGCCGCTGGAATGGATAGTCTGATGGTGTTGACCGCGGATCTTTCGGTGACCTCGGGCCTGGAGCGATTTCGTGTTACTTATCCAGATCGTTTTCTCAACGTGGGCATCGCCGAACAGAATATGATGGGAATCGCAGCCGGACTGGCGAAGGAAGGCTATCGGACGTTTGCAACGACTTTTTCTAACTTCGCGGCGATGCGAAGTTATGAGCAGGTACGTCTACATCTGGGCTACATGGGGCTGAATGTGAAAGTGATCGGGCTTGCCGGCGGCATGGCCATGGGGCAGTTCGGCAATACCCACTACGGCATTGAAGATATGGCTCTGATGCGAGCCGTTCCAGGCCTTACGGTGATTGCGCCAGCCGACGGAGCCGAGATCGTCAAGACCGTTGAGACCATGATGAAGCATGAGGGGCCTGTATTCGTTCGACTGACCGGCGCGATGAACAATCCCATCGTTTACACTTCAGACTACAAATTTACAGTAGGAAAGGCGGTGCGACTGCGCGAAGGGGCCGATGTGGCGATCTTCGCTTGCGGCACCATGGTATACGAGGCAATGCAGGCGGCCAAGAAGCTTGAAGCGCAGGGCGTGTCGGCATCGGTGACGAATATTCACACGCTGAAGCCGCTGGATGGGCAGGCGATCGAAGAGGCCTGTTCGTATGCGTCCCTGCTTGTTACCGTTGAAGAGCATGGAATCATCGGTGGACTGGGCGGCGCGGTGGCCGAATACACGGCTAGGCGGGGCGGGGCGCCGCGGCAACTCTTTGTCGGCTTGCCGGACCGATTCGGCATGAATGGCGATTACAAATATCTTATGCATAAATACGGACTGACCGGCAATCAGATTGCGGGCAAAGTGATGGAGGCATTGGGTTGTAGAACGGGAGATGGGTCCAAAAAGCTCGCTCTGGTGGAGTGAGATACGTTGTGCAGACTTGCAGTCAATCGACATTTCATCGATGAATCGTGAAGACCGAGGACCGAATCAGTGGCGGCTATAGAGACAGTTTTGGCGGTTGAGACTGAAGCGAATAGCTTGAAGCGGCGGGCTGAAGCGGCCGCGGCTGCGCCGTGGCCCTATTTTGCCGACGATGAGATCGAAGCGGCCGCGCTTGTCCTGCGTTCGGGAAAAGTGAATTATTGGACCGGTCAGGAAGGACGGCTGTTCGAGGCGGAGTTTGCGGAGTTTGTCGGTTGCCAGTATGCAATTGCTCTGGCCAACGGCACAGTCGCGCTGGAGTGTGCGTTGAAAGCTCTCGGCGTCGGACCCGGAGATGAGGTCGTCACGACAAGCCGGACGTTCATCGCTTCGGCAAGCTGTGCGGCGATGCTCGGCGCCCGTCCGGTTTTTGCCGACGTGGACCGCGAAAGCCAAAATATAACCGCGGATAGCGTTCGAGACGTGCTGACGCCGCGCACCAAGGCGATCGTAGCCGTGCATCTGGCGGGATGGCCGTGCGAAATGGACGCTATCCTTGCACTGGCGCGAGAACGGGGCATCAAGGTTGTGGAAGATTGCGCGCAGGCGCACGGCGCCACGTACAAGGGGAGGCCTGTCGGCTCAATGGGGGACGTGGGCGCTTTCTCCTTTTGCCAGGACAAGATCATGACGACCGCCGGCGAGGGCGGCATGGTAACTACTAACTCGAAAGAGTTATGGAACATCATGTGGTCCTTGAAGGATCATGGAAAGAGTTACGATGCGGTCTACAATCGCGAACATACGCCGGGTTTTCGTTGGCTGCATGAGTCCTT
Organism: uncultured Occallatibacter sp.; assembly: GCA_964565955.1. Classification (GTDB taxonomy): domain Bacteria; phylum Acidobacteriota; class Terriglobia; order Terriglobales; family Acidobacteriaceae; genus Telmatobacter. The sequence goes on along the minus strand of CAZMHC010000014.1, from coordinate 4,273 downwards.
TGGGACAAACTGGCGGATGACCGAGGTGCAGTCCGCTATCGGAAGGATCGCGCTCCGAAAGCTCCCGGAATGGTCCTCGGTTCGCCGTAAATATTCGCGGATACTGACGGATCGGCTTGATGGTGTGCCCGGATTGCGTGTGACGAAGCCCCCTGTGTACATTGAGCATGCTTACTACAAGTACTATGCTTTTGTGCGCCCGGAGGCGCTTCGCCCCGGCTGGAATCGTGATCGCATTGTCGAGGCAATCGTGGCCGAGGGAGTTCCGTGTTTCAGCGGAAGTTGCAGCGAAGTATACCTGGAAAAAGCGTTTCCTGAGGAGTGGCAGCCTCGGAAGCCTCTCCCAGTGGCGCGTGAGCTAGGAGAAACCAGCTTGATGTTTCTTGTCCATCCTACTTTGACGGAAGAGCGCATCCATACAGCCTGCGATGTTGTCGAATCGGTCATGTCCTCCGCACGAGACCGGAATGCGCCTCCGGAGAGGCATGATGAAAGTTGAAGCCTGAATCCGCGCTCTTGGCAGCCTGTTCATTTCGGCGATTCGGTTATAATCGCATGGTGGGCAGAGACCGATTTGCAAGAACGTCCTCCCCCGTCCATTCGAGAATTCAGGACTTACGCCGCCCCGAAAGGCATTGATCGATGTCGTTGGCAGCACCCATTATCGTAACCGGAGGAGCTGGCTTTATAGGCTCCAACTTCGTGTTGCAGTGGTTGGCGGGGCAACGTTCTCCCGTGACGGTTTTCGACAAGCTGACCTATGCGGGGAATCTTGAGAATCTGGCTTCGGTCGCGGAGAACGACCGGTATCGCTTTGTGCGGGGCGACATTGTGGATGGGGCATCGGTTCGCCGAATTCTCGACGAGCATCGTCCCGGCGCGATCGTGCATTTTGCGGCGGAAAGTCATGTTGACCGATCCATTCTGGGGCCTGCCGAGTTTATTCGCACTAACATCGAAGGTACGTTTCAACTGCTGGAAGCAACGCGCGGATATTGGTCGGAGTTGCCGTCTGCGGCGCAGCGAGAGTTTCGCTTTCTGCACGTATCCACCGATGAAGTTTACGGTTCCCTTGGCCCAACCGCACCTGCCTTCACGGAAGAGACGCCCTATGCTCCCAACAGCCCGTATTCGGCATCGAAGGCGGCATCGGACCATCTGGCGCGCGCGTACCACCACACCTACGGCCTGCCTGTTCTTACCACGAATTGTTCCAACAACTACGGGCCGTATCAGTTCCCGGAGAAGCTGATTCCCTTGATGGTGCTGAACGCCCTCAAAGGCTTGCCTCTGCCGGTCTACGGCGATGGGATGAACGTCCGCGACTGGCTGTACGTAGCCGATCACTGCGACGGCATTCGCACGGTGCTGGAGAGGGGCATTCCTGGGCAGACCTACAACATTGGCGGCAAGCAGGAGATGTCGAACCTGGAAGTGGTGCGGCAAGTTTGCGCTATTCTGGACGATCTCAAGCCGGCGGGCCAGCCGTATGAACGGCTAATCGTCTATGTCAAAGATCGCCCGGGTCACGATCGCCGCTATGCTATCGACTGCGCGAAGATCGAGCGAGAGCTCGGCTGGCGTCCGCGAGAAACCTTTGCCGGCGGCTTGCGCAAGACGATTCTATGGTATCTTGTGAATAGCGAATGGGTTGAGGGAGTAACCAGCGGTTCATATCGAGAATGGATCGATTTGCAGTATGCCTCGTCCGGCGAGGCGGGTGGCGATAGCTTATGACCGCATTCAAGGGAATTATCCTGGCCGGAGGGTCGGGGACTCGCCTATACCCGATTACACACGCGGTATCGAAACAATTGCTCCCGATTTACGACAAGCCCATGATCTATTACCCGTTGAGTGTGCTGATGCTGGCGGGGATTCGCGACGTGCTGGTGATTTCGACCCCACAGGACACGCCGCGCTTCGAGCAACTGCTAGGGGATGGCTCGCAGTGGGGGATGAGTTTTCATTATGTCGTGCAGCCGCGGCCGGAAGGGCTTGCCCAGGCTTTCATTCTGGGACGGGAGTTTGTCGACAGAGATCACTGCGCATTGGTGCTGGGCGACAATATCTTTTTTGGGCATCAGTTAGTGACGATGCTCCGGTCCGCCGCGTCCCGGCCGGCGGGGGCAACGGTTTTCGCGTATCCTGTGAGAGATCCCGAGCGTTACGGAGTGGTCGAATTGGATGCCGCTGGACGTGCGGTTGGACTGGAGGAAAAACCCACCCATCCAAAGTCCAGATACGCGGTGACGGGACTGTACTTTTACGACAATCGAGTCTTGGATATTGCGTACGGATTGCAGCCTTCGCCGCGCGGAGAATTGGAGATAACGGATCTAAATCGCGCCTATCTGCGAATGGGAGAACTTTCAGTGCAAGTTATGAGTCGCGGCATCGCATGGCTGGATACGGGTACGCACGATTCGTTGCTCGAGGCCAGTTCGTTCGTTCAGACCATAGAAAAGCGGCAAGGGCTGAAGGTGGCCTGCCCGGAAGAGATCGCGTTCCGGGCCGGCTTTATCGATGCGGAAAGGCTTGAAAGGCTGGCTTCCCACATCAAGAGCGGATACGGCGATTATTTGCGCGAGATTCTGAAAGACACGGGCTATAGTTCATGAACGCTGTGTCGACGCGGATACCAGGCGCCCTGATTGTCGAGCCGGTTGTCTACGGCGACGATCGGGGCTTTTTTCTTGAAAGTTTCAACGAGGTCGAGATGCGCCGCCTCGGCATCGACGCGCATTTCGTGCAGGACAATCACTCCCGTTCACAGCGCAATGTGCTTCGCGGCTTGCACTATCAGATACAACAGCCCCAGGGGAAACTGGTTCGCGCGGTGCTAGGCAAGGTGTACGACGTAGCCGTCGACCTTCGCAGGGATTCTCCCGCCTTTGGAAAATGGCTCGGCGTGGAGTTATCGGAAGATAACAAGCGGATGTTATGGCTTCCTCCCGGACTGGCTCATGGCTTTGTCGTGCTTTCGGATTGCGCGGACTTCGTTTACAAGACAACCGATTATTACGCGCAGAAGTCGGAGCGGTCCCTTCTATGGAACGATCCGGACTTGGGAATCGATTGGCCGCTGGAGGGTCAGCCGATTCTCTCCGCCAAGGATGCGGCGGGCAAGCTGTTCCGCGATGCCGAGGTTTTCGAGACCGATCCAATGCGAAAGGGAAGCAATGCCGAACAATAGAATTCTGATCTTTGGCCGCTTCGGTCAGGTGGGCTGGGAGTTGCGCCATAAGTTGGCCTGCCTGGGCGAGATAACAGTTATTGAGTACCCCGAAGTGGATTTTTCGAAGCCGGATTCGATACGCAAGGCGGTGCGCGCGGTTGAACCAACGGTAACGGTCAATGCAGCGGCTTATACGGCGGTCGATAAGGCGGAGGCCGATGCCGAATCGGCATATGCGATCAACGGCACTGCCCCCGGCGTTCTTGCAGAGGAGGCAAAGCGGTTGGGCAGTCTTTTGGTGCATTATTCGACAGACTATGTCTTCGACGGAACAAACAAGGAGGCCTATGTCGAAACCGACACGCCCAATCCAGCAAATGTTTATGGTAAGTCAAAGCTTGCAGGCGACATGGCGATCCAGTCGGTAGGCGGCGAATATTTGATTTTTCGCACCAGTTGGGTATACGGAGCGCGTGGAAACAACTTCCTGTTGACTATGTTGCGTTTGGCCAAGGAGCAGGCGGAGTTGCAGATCGTCGACGACCAGATCGGCGCGCCGACCTCCAGCGAATGCATTGCCCAGGCGACAGCCAATGTTTTGGGGCAGTTGCTGGCGCCGGGCAGTGCCGGTCTCGATGGACGGAGCGGAGTCTACAACTTGACGAGCGGCGGAGAAACTTCGTGGTTTGGATTTGCGAAAGAGTTGTTGACTCGATCGTCTGTAGCCTTCGGATTTACCGTACCGAGCTTGATTCCGATAAAGACCAGCGACTTTCCTCGTCCAGCCGCGCGTCCGCATAACTCACGTCTGGCTTGCCAGTGCCTGGAGAAAACATTCGGTGTAACTATGCCGCATTGGGAACGGGCGCTGGATCTGGTGCTGGAGACGCTTGCGGTCGGACTTTCGCCGGCCAACGGCGTATGAAGGTCGTTGGTTCGATTCGATGAAATGGGCAGGCCCCGCTTTCGGGGCACCGATCCCCACTCCGCGCTTTCGTCCATGAAAGAGCGAGTTGTCGCCTAGCCCCAATACTTTTCCAGGCAAACGCATTTCAAAACATCTCCAATAACCGGTGGAGGAAGTCGTCGTCCCAT
>CAZMHC010000013.1:0-45250 GCA_964565955.1 uncultured Occallatibacter sp. | reverse complement strand
TACAATTTTATTCAACTGTGACGCGGAGGCGGGGCTTAATCAGAGGTTCCCTAAGCGACTTAAGCGCGCTCAAGACGCAGATGACCGGCTTGATGGGCGACGGCAATGGCGGTCGGCTTGCTGAACTTGAGCGGCGCATGGAGCGGCACGAGCTGGATTGGCAGCGAGCCAAAGGCTTTCTTGCCGCTTTCAGTGTGCTTTTTGCGGTGGTTGGGGTTGCAATGCAGGCATGGCACAGGCACTGGACGTGGAACTGAATGCGAGCCTCTGTTTTCCGGTTCGATAGCCACTTGATCTCTCCGTACAAATGGGAATCACGGCTGTTCGCCTATTGCATCTCACCAGCTTTCGAGATATCGGTATAGCACGTATTGAGTTATATACTCGTTCGCTGCAATTTGTTTTTCGCCTTTCAGTTGGACAACTTCCAACGTCCTTTCGTAGGATGCTGGCTCGAAGTCAGGAACACGGCTTTCGGATTGCAAAAGGTTGCCCGAAGCGATTGCGGTCCCGATATGCCAAACGCAGTGTATCGGCCGGTTTCCGAAGCATAACGACTTTCATCCGGTAGATATCGAGACCTAGGGAGCCTCTGCGCAGGTGCGTAATTTTGTGGCGACGACCCAACTGCGGATAATTTCTTGGTGTTGAGTCAGCTTTCTGCAGGAAAACGAGCGTTCCCGCTTGTCTTTTTCGTCTCTGCGATGCCGTTTTCCGGCCGTCAGAGACACTACGCCCCTTGCGGGGCCAGCCGCTTGCGATGCCGGTATAGGTTGACCGGCGCGAGCGACCGACGGCTGAACCGGGGGCAAGGTTTACTTTTCCGATCGGCACGCTCCTTGGCAGCGCGGCACTAATGAAGACACCAACTGGCCTATCCGCCAATAACTTCCCAAGGGAGAAGACCTGAGCCGCTACTCGCAGGAACAGCTCAATCGGTTTGCCTGGCCGCTCAACTCAAGACCGCGCAAATAGTTGGAATGGAGCCCCGCCGAACTCTTCCTGCCCGACTTCGGCTTCGCGGCATACTATGATAAGTTCTTTGCACTTCGAACTTGAAACCGGCGTACCACAGTTTCACAGCCAAAATCGCAAATATTTCGGTGATTTAAGTCAAGTAAATATCATCCAAACGGTTGATGGAACGGTTGTTATCGAGCGAGAAGACAGCGTTTTCTTGACATAGAGAGCGATAAACGCGGGACGGCTTCTCGGCGCGCATTCGCTCCCTGGGAGTCTGTGGTAAAAGCTAAAACTCCGAAAGCCTTCCGGAGCTGAAGTCCCCGCTCATTCCACGGCAGTTGAGGTACGCCGAAAGTCGTGGCCTTAAGCAGAGTGTTTTCCGCAGTCTGTAAAGCCCAGTCATATCAGGCTACTTGTGGAATCGCTAAAGCCTTGCCCTTTCAATACATACATGACCATCCATTTGGCGGACCGCAGCAATTCCATGATGCGCCGGTGGGAGGCAATCTTCGGCAAGAGCGGAAAAAGCCAGCGGCAGCGCGCGGCGCATCCCGATTTCGGAAGGATGCCGGGGTGGAGACGAGATTCATCCGCAGCCTAATGCGCCGGGCCGTCTTCCGTGGTGCTGGTGGCGAACAGAATCGCCGCGGCAAAGACGACGACGATCAGCGCAACTACGAAAAAGGGGGAAGAGATGTCCATGGCACAGGCTCCTTACGGTTGGATGAGCAAATTGCTGGAAGCGATTGAAAATTCCAGCGCGTTGCACGGACTCGCTCACTGGATGCCGAGATCGGCGAGGACTTTGGGTTTGGGTTCATCGACGGCCAGGAGATTGTGGCAGGCGGCGCAGTCCTGGGTGATGCTCTTGCCGTCTTTGGAGGCATGGTCGCCGTCGTGGCAGCGGAAGCAACCCGGATAACTCATGTGGCCGATGTGGTTGGGATGCGTTCCCCAGGTTACCTTCATGAAAGGAAAGACATTCTGACTGTATAAGTTAGCCAGTTCTTCGCCCGCGGATTGGACCAGCGCTGCCTGCGCAGTCAAGACTTCGGGACGCTGGGCGCCATAGAAGGCGGCAAGCTGCCGGGGAATCAAGGTTCGCGCTTCGGCTTCGGAGGCATAGTTGGCCTTGAGCAGTTCCAGTCCCTCTTTGTGGATCCAGGGCAAATCGGGCGAAACCGCGCCCTCGGCCATGGCCCGGTTGAGCGCGTCTTCCGCAGTAACGAATGTGTGCGCGGCACGGTTGTGGCAGTCGATGCAGTCCATGAGCCGCCGTTCGCCCTGGGGCGGGCCGGCGCCGGCCGAAGAGGTGGCAAACTCGGTCGCCGAGCCATCGGCGTTGCGCTTCCGCACCCAGGGAATGGCGGTGCGTGTGGGATCGGTGGCCACGTATTCGATGTGGCCGAGGTGGATGCCGTGAATGCCGGTCAGGTGAGAGAGGGAATCTCGCCCGCCCAGGTGGAGCACCAGCACCGTCTGGGTCTCGGTGTTCTTCTCGTCGTCAGCGAAGGTGGACTTGACCAGCAGTTTCTCACCTATAAACTTGGCCGGAGTGTGACAGCCCTCGCAGATCACCCGCGCGGGGCGCAGATTCGACACCGGGGAAGGAATGGGAGTGGGATAATCGGGAATGAACTTGGGGGCGATGCCCGCCAGTGGATGAAAGCTGACTTCGAGCAACTGTTTGGTGCCGTTGACCTTGGCGCGCACGTAGGAGCCGGCGCCGGAGCCGATGTGGCAATCCACGCAGGCCACATGAGAATGCGCGGATATCTTGTAGGCCGTGTACTCGGGGCGCATCACATGGCAGGACTGGCCGCAGAACTGCGGCGAATCCATATAGGCCGCGCCGCGATAGCTGGCCACGGCGACAATCAGCAAGTTGGCGACGGTGGCCAACAGCACGATGTCCACGCCGTGGCGAAAAATCCGGTCGTTGAAATCAACCTTGGGAAACTCGGCGGGAATCTGGCCGGCTTTGCGCAGCTTGCGGCGGCGCAGCAGCAAGCCCACCGGGATCAGAAGCAGTCCGGCGACGAAGAAGGCCGGAAGGATCAGGAAGAAGATGATGCCGAGGTATGGATTGTCGTTGGGGCGGCCAAGCAACTCGACGATCCAGTAGCCGAGCATGGTGACGCCGGAGGCGGTGGTAACCGCGCCGCCGGCCAGACTGATGGGATTGTTGCCGAAAAACAGCGCCGGCCGCACCCAGCCTTCACGGAATCTTTGCAGCACGGACACCTCTCCCGCAAGCGGAGTTTGCGCCGCCGCCGCGCCAACTCCGCTTCTCCAACTGCCTCAAAAAAGGGACGCGCGGCAACGGACTGGATTGCTCTCTGCGACGGCTACTTCAAGCCGCGATAGAAAGTAACCGCGTCCTTGATCTGCTGGTCGGTGAGCTTGCCGCTGAAGGGCTGCATCTTGCCCTTGCCGTTCTTGACCGATGCAAACTCCTGTTCGGCGGTGAGCTTCTTGATATCCGGATCGGAGAGCGGTTTCACTTTCAGCATCTTGGCGGTCGGCGTCTCGGCCGCGCCGGTGGCCCCGTGGCACATCTGACACTTCGCTTTATAGGTCGCTTCTCCCGCGGATTGGGCGAAGCACACAGCGCCAGCCACAGACAAGATGGCTGCCAGCGCCAACTGGGATCGAATCATCGTTTTCATTGCAAGATTCCTTGTATCTTCCGTGGGCGGCAATGCTTGGGGAAGCATTGCCGCGCTGATTCTATCTTACTTGACGAGCGTTCGGAAGTACTCCACCGCAGCCTTGATCTCCGCATCGGAGAGCTTGTCCTTGAATGTCTGCATCTTGCCCTTGCCGTTCCGGGTAATCTCAATCATCTCGGCCAAACCCATCTTCTTGACCTCCGGATCGGTGACCGGCTTGATTTTCCATGCCAAGCCAATGGCCGTGTCGGCGAGGCCGGCGGCGCCATGACAATTCTGGCACTTGGCCTTGTAAGTCGCTTCTCCTGTCGACTGGGCAAAGCCCGAGAGACCGGCCAGACAAACAGTCGCGGCCAGGATAACATGGAATCGAATGCCGTTCTTCACTGCAAGCCTCCTGAAGTGTTTCCATGGCCAGTATACCGGTATGCCTCAACTGTCGAGACGAATTGCCTCAAGAAAGTCTCCGGCTTGCGCGTTTTGGGACCAGTGCGAAGACAGAATCCAAGTTGGGACTCTGTGCAACCGCGTGAACAAGGAGTGGCCAGGCAATCGAAAAGCCCGTCCACCACGGCAATCTTTCAAGCCACATCGGTTCCTCTCAGAACTCGTAGTGCATTCCCAGGGTTACATTGTTGGCATGAAAGTTTCGAGGAGCGGTTAGGCCGGCGGGCGATTCGGTCAGGCCGGTCGGACCGGTTAGAGTAGCCGAGGTGCAAGGAACGACCGTCGACGTCAACGAGGTTGAGGTGCTACAGAACGGCGAGCCGGACGGTCCGCCCTCGCCGTAGCCGTAGAAGTTGTATTCGGCCTTCCAAATCCAACCCGGACGCGCCGTCCACGCAAGATTCACAAAGGGAGACTGATAGGCGGACTGAAGCGAACCGTTGACCGCGCGCGCATCGTTGAAAAACTGATTTCCGCTCACGGCGCTGATGCGATAGCCAATGTTACTGTGGATCGGTTTGACGGGGGAGAGGGCGAGCGCCACCGAACCGTACTGTGTGGGAGCGTCCATGAAGTCCCTGCCGATCCAGTCCGCGAGCTGAGTCGTCGAGCCCCTGCCAAAGACGCCTGGGCATACATTGGGCGCGCCGGCGGCGTTGAGCGAGGCGGTTCCGGGCAGGCCGACGACGGTCGCGGCGTTCTGGGCGCCGTTGTCGTAGCAGATGTTGGTCGCCGTATAGACATCGCTATAGGCGTAATTCAAGTCGATCCCGTAGCGCTCGCTCGGCGACAGAACCGCGCCCAGGTTCGCCACGCGGCTGTGATCGACATGATTGAGCGGTTCGATGTACGGGTCGTCGCCGGCGGCAACTGCAGCCTGGTTGTTGTTGGTGTTGTTATGCCGTTCCAGGTCGTTGTATGCGCCGGAGATCGTGGCCCAGGGCTTGGGGCGGTACAGGGTATGCACCCTGTAGTGCCTGGTTTGCCGGGCGCCGACTGGGGTGAAGGCGTTGTCGGCGTAGAGCGCCTCGACGGTGCCGTTGACGCTCCAATTGGAGGCGGGACGCACGGCGGCGTTGAAGATTCCGCCGTCTTCGTCGATGGTTACGGTTCCGTTCGAGGTGGCGCCCACGGCCAAAGGCGCGTTATGAGGAGCGCCCTGAGCGATGGTGTGCGTGCTGTGGCGATAGGTGAACGAGAGCGTGGCGCGCGAGGAGGCGTCCCATGTTCCGGTCAGGTTGTTGGTCAGGAAGTTTTGGCCAAAGTAGGCGACCACGGGAACGCCCACCGCGCCGCTGCCTCCAAAAGTGGATGCGCCGGCGGCGGCGTTGGTCGTAATCAACGTGCCCGCGTAGTTGATGGTCTCATTTCCAGCGGTCGCGGGCGTCGCTAGAGTGGTCACGCCGGTCATGGTGACGACGCCGGGCTGGTGAACGCTGGAGAAGTCCACCTGATCGGAGAGACTGAAGGTCTTCATGGCCTGCCAGACGATGCCGTAGTCGGCGGCGGCCACCGCCCGGTGCGCTCTGGCTGTGGCCGTATAAGTCAGCGAACGAGTCGTTCCGTTCAGTCCCTGGTAACTGTCGTAGTAGTTAGGCAGATTCATATCGGCGAGCGTGTAGTGTAAGTCGCCGTTCATCGCGATGTTCTTGACGCTGGAGCTTTGCAGGCGGAAAGACTCGGTGGGATAGAGAATGCGGGTCGGCTGCGAACGCAGATAGTTGGTGACGACGGCGCAGGCCGCATTGACGACCGGCAGACCGCCGGGAGTCCGCGGGGCTGAGAGGATGGGAGTGGCGCCGATGCTGTTGGCATTGCAGGCGCTCGCGGGGTAGGGCGTCAGGCTGTCGTAATCGTTCAGGGCCACCTTGGTTCCGTCCGCCTCTTGGGCGATGAAATCGCTGGGGGCCAGGGTGAAGAAGGAATCCGCCTTGTAGTGGTCGACCCGCTCTTCAAAGGTCAGCGTGGTGCCCCGCACGGGCTTCCAGTCGACCGCGCCGGTGAAATCGTCGCTGCTGTTGCGCTGATACTCCTGAAGGATGGCGTCGTACTTGGCGAATTGATAACCGCTGGGGGTCAGGCTCGGCCCCTGGAAGACATTCTGCGAGTAACCGGCCCGATAAGTCACCTTGGAGAGCGGAAAGAGGGTGAGGTTGGTGTCGGTCATGCGGCGCACGGTGTTGAACAGCACCGGCGATTGCAGAACCTGCGGCCAAGCGAATTTACCCGTGGGCGCGGCGGCGGGTCCAATGGCAATCGACTGCCCGCCGGGCACGTTGGGATTGTCCAATAGGTCGTAGTCGAAGTACTGGCGGTCGCGACGGAACAATCCGGAGAAGTCGTAGAGGCTGCCTTTGGAGAAATCCAGCTTGGCGAAGCTGTTGGGATCGCCGCCGAAGCCGCTGCCGATGAGCCGGAGGGAATCGACGAGGGTATTCTTTTGGCCTGGAAGGGCGCGCAGTTCGAAGGTCTCGCCTTGTACGCGCGGGCCGGACTGGAGATTGACCAGCGTGTCGTACATGGCGCCGCTACCGGTGAGGCCGGCGATGCGCCCGCCCACATCCACGCTCTGATGGACCGCGTAGCCATTGGGAACGCTCATCCGCGCATCCGGGGCCGGAATCGGCGTGCCGGGCGACGGATTCTGGGCGGCGATGCCCGTTGTCATCAGCAAAGCGGCGACTCCAACGCCCCCGGCGATGCGGCGGACGGTTGCGAGGGAGGGCGATTGATGGAAGAGCCGGAAAGACCAGCCGAACTTGTTCATAGAAAGCCTCGTTGAAAACAGCAATGTTGCCGACATCGAAAATCTCTAGCGAAGAAACGCCGGATTCACGTTCGACCCGTGAATGTAGGTGTGGCAACTGATGCACGGCGTCAGTTCCGACGATCCTGCGCTCATGCTGTGAACCGTGCCTGCCGCAACCGGGCTGTGGCACTGGTTGCACAAGGTGTTGATGTTGGGCATATTCAGCAGCCGGGCGTTCTGGGAGCCGTGCGGAGTGTGGCACCCCAAGCACCCTTCCGCCTTGACGGCGGCGTGCTCGTATACGAACGGCCCGCGGGTCTCGGTATGGCATTTGGCGCAGATCGCATTCTGATCGGCAGTGGACTTCAGATTGTTGTTTCCGAAGGTGCCGTGCGGATCGTGGCAGTCCGAGCAACCGATCAGTCCCTCGTTCACCTTGTGGTGGAAGGGCATGGCGAAGGCCGGTTTCACGTCGCCGTGGCACTGAAAGCAAAGCGTGGGCTGAGGGGCCTTGAGCAGCGACTCCTCCTTGCTGCCGTGGATGTCATGGCAGCCGATGCAGCTTACGCCAGCCTTGGCGTGAGGAGAACGCTCGAAGTTGGGATGGGTTCCCGCATGGCAGCCCAGGCACGTAGCATCCAGATCCTTGGCGGAAGCGGCGGCGGGGTTAAATATCTTGGTCTTGTCGCCGCCCGATTCAACGTGGGCGCGGCCGGCGCCGTGGCAACTCTCGCAGGTAGCGCCGGTCTTGCCGTGCTCCAACGCCAGTTTGCTGTGAGGATTGGAGGCGAAATTCCTGGCCGCCTCTTCGTGGCAGGTGGCGCAGACTTCCTGCCCCACGAAATCCGACGGAGTGGCATCCTTGACCGCGGTATCGGGCTTCCGGTCTTCAGCCGCCAAAGCCGTGGAGCACATCAGGATTGCGCCCAGCATCAACATCCAACACGCTCGCAGCCCCGGCATCGTTCCCGGAACCGCACTCTTCATCCATCGCCTTACCGGCCCATCTCTCAGCATGAAAAATCCGCCTTAGGGGTGTTCTTGTCGCTCTTCCCGAAGCAATTATGCGCGATCCGGCGGTCGAAGACGGCAATCTCCTTGCGGAAATGCCGAATCGGCGGCTGATTGTCCGGACACACAGCAGCACGATGAACTCAATGTGCGGAGCATCACCTCATGCGTCGCATCCTACCTTCTTGCTTTGTCGTCGAACTGTGACGCTTGTCACATCTGACAAAGTGTCCGATTGGGTTCGTTCGCTTCCTATCCAGATGTGAGGCAGATTTCTTCTTTCGAACTGGAGGTTCCCGCAAATTCAAGGGAATCCCGTTTCCGCGCGTAAACCGTCCCGATGAAAACAGCGGACACAAAGGGGTGGCGAAGACATGGCAACAGAATCCCGGCCGCTAAACTGTGCAAAACGAAACACTTCCCCCAAAAAACGGCCCGGTCGCGGCCGGGAGCCTATTCGGGCGGCTTTCCCGGCCGCTCGACGGGAAAGATGCGTCACGGCAGAAAGTGCGCGATGCGCGCTGTGAATTCGGCATCCGAGAGGCCGAAACCTTCCCCCCGCCCGCTTCACATAAACGTGCGGCCCGTCACATCCCAAGCGGCAACGGCTCCGGCAAACTCTGGTTAAGGCGAGAGTTTTTTCCCGGAAGGCCCAGAGTGTCTTCACCCCCATGCAGCCCTTTTCGGGCAGTGCGTGGACGCTCGGAACGCGGTGAGGATGGACAGGCGTCGAAAGGGCAAGCCATGACGGACGCGGAGATTTCGACGGAATCGCAGAAGAGGCACAAGCACGTCGGCCGGCAGGTTCCAGCGGGGTGCGCGGCCTGCGGCAATCGACGGCCCGGCTGGTTCTGTTCGCTGGGCAGCGCGGTGCTGGCCGATCTTGAAACGCTCACCGGCACCGTGAGCCTGGCCGCGCAGGCTCCGCTGTTCACGCAGGGCGAGGATGCGCGCTGCCTTTATCTGATCTGTAGCGGCTACCTCAAGCTGACGGTCGGAGAGCACAAGGACCGCCAGATGATCGTCCGCGTGGCCGGGCCGGGTTCAATGCTGGGCCTCTACGCGGTACTATCGCACGGCGTCTATGAGGTTTCCGCCGAGACGCTGACCGCCACCGTGCTTCGCCCGGTGGAACGGGAGAGCTTCACGGGCTTTTTGCGCTCCCATAAGGAGGCCCAGATGCGCGCCGTGCAGTGCATCTGCCAGGAGTACAGATTCGCCTTGCAGGATGCCTGCCGCATCGCGCTGGCCGAAACCGTCGGGTCCCGTCTGGGGCGGCTGCTTTTCGAGTTGGCCCACCAGATCGGCGAGCATCTGGAAGGCGGCGGATACCGTTTTCCGCTGCTTCTGACGCACGAGGAGATGGCCTCGATGGCCTCGACCACACGCGAAACCGTGACCCGCACTCTGGGGCAGTTTCGCAAGGACGGTTTGATCTCGATCGAAGACTCCCTGGTGACCCTTCACCAGCCCGATCGACTGCAAACGCTGGTATAAAGTACGCTCTTGTCCGCCTAGATCGATCACGGTCTTGCCATTCAGCGCCCAGGCGGGGGCCGCTTGCGCCGGGCAGGTACGGAGCGCGGCCGCAAATCCCGCCTTGACGTCAGAGACAGCTTACAGGCAATGCGCCTGAAGCGCATCGTCAAACGATATACGATGCCGTGCGGACAGCCGTCTGGGTGGCCGCTTGCCGGATGGGCAAGGAGAAAATACGCGCACTCAACCGCCCGAAGACTGGCCGCGGATGGCCGGTTGGCGCGTTGGAGGACTGGAGGCGACCAGTTCACAGGGTGGGATGAAGGGGGAAAAATGGTGCTGGACGGGAAGACCGGGGCGCATCTTTTAGGCAAAACGGCCATCGAACTGGTACGTTGAAGTCAGAGGGATTTTGTTTCCAAGATGGCTCCCAACCCCTATTTTTCTCTTGCGCTTCTGTTTGCGGCGGCGCTGGGCTTCGGGCTGGCTCCACTAGGGCTGGCGTGGCTGTGGGGGAAGGCGTTTTCTCCGGCCAAGCCGAATGCGGTGAAGAACGCGATTTACGAGTGCGGGCTGGAGTCGGCGGGCGACGCATGGATGCAGTTCCGGTCGGCTTACTACTTGTATGCGATCATCTTTTTGATCTTCGACGTGGAGGCGGTCTTCCTGCTTCCGTTCGCGGTGGCGTTTACGGGGCTGGGCGCGGGAGCCTGCGGGGCGATGGCGGTCTTTGTGCTGCTGCTGGTGGAGGGGCTGGCGTGGGCCTGGGCGAAGGGTGTGTTGACGTGGGCGTGAGCGGCACGGACGAGGGACTAGGGACTGGAAACCTTGCGGGAGCGAGCGATGGCGGTTGAAGAAGGGCTGAAGATCGAACTGGGAAAGCAAGGGGTCTTCGTGACGACCATCCAGGAGATATATAACTGGGGGCGGCGAAGCTCGATATGGCCGATGCAGTTCGGGCTGGCTTGCTGCGCGATCGAGATGATAGCAACGACCATGGCGCGCTACGATCTGGCGCGCTTTGGGGCGGAGGTATTTCGGCCCTCGCCGCGGCAGGCGGACTTGATGATTATCTCAGGGACGGTGACCAAGAAGATGGCGCCGCAGGTGGTCCGGCTCTATAACCAGATGGCGGAGCCGAGGTATGTGATTGCCATGGGGGCTTGCGCGATCTCCGGGGGGCCGTTCAAGCAGGGATATAACGTGCTGAAAGGTATCGACAGATACATCCCAGTGGATGTGCATATACCGGGCTGCCCGCCTCGGCCGGAGGCGCTGATACAGGCGTTTATGACTCTGCAAAAGAAGATCGACGGACAGCATTTGACCGGGGAGGGGCGGCCGCGGTTTCTGGATGCGGAGGCGCAGGGCGAGTTTGCGGTGCCGGAGTTTGGAGAGCACGATTTGGAGCCTGCGTCGAACCGGGGCGTGTGGCCTTTGCCGGCGGTGATTCGCGGATGATGACGGTAGAAGAGATCAAGGCAGCCATTGAAGCGGCGGTGCCAGGGGCGGACGTGGAGATTGTGGCCAACCCCAGTCCCTCGGCGCAGCACTCGCTGCGGATTGGGCCGCGGAGCGCGGCGGCGGTGGCCGAGTTTCTGCGCGACGACGCGGAGTTAGCGCTCGATTATCTCTCGAATGTAACTGGAGTGGATTGGCCGGACAGGGAAGTCACTGAGAAGGTCACGGTAACTCGCGCTGTAGCCAAGATTGTGCATGACGCGGAGAAGGCCGAGGAGGAGACGGTCGAGGAGACCCGCAAGCGCGTCGTGCCGGGGTATATGGAGGCGGTCTATCACTTGTATTCGATGGAGAAAAAGCATGGGCCGGTGGCGCTGCGGATGCGCACGGAGAACCGGACGGATCGGGTCGAACTGCCTTCGCTAACGCATATCTGGCGGTCGGCGGAGTTTCAAGAGCGCGAGATATTCGACTTATATGGGATTGTTTTTGCCGGGCATCCCGACCTTAGGCGACTGCTTATGTGGGATAACTTCAAGGACCATCCTATGCGGCGGGACTACGTGGAGCCGGACGACTTCGAGTACGAGCCGACGGCCCACGACGAAGTGAAGACCCGGGCCGAGGCGCATCGGGCGGCGGTTGCCGGAACGGGGTCTGGCGAATGACTGCGACTGCGGGAGTATTTGTCAGGGAAACCAAGCCTGAAGGCTGGAACCGCCCCCGGACGATCGCGCCGGACGGAGATGGGGAGTTATTGGAAGTGGCCATGGGGCCGCACCACCCATCGACGCACGGGGTCTTTCGCATGGATGTGGCGCTGGATGGCGAGCGGGTAATCCGGCTCAAGCCGGTCTTCGGATATCTGCACCGCAACCACGAAAAGATAGCCGAGGGCGCGAGTTATCTTGCGGCGATGCCGTATACCGACCGGCTGGATTACTTCTGTTCGCTGACCAACAACTGGGCGTATGCGCTGGCGGTGGAGAAACTGACCGGGCAGCAGGTTCCAGAGCGGGCCGAGTATCTTCGAGTTATATTGGCGGAACTGACGCGGGTGCAGAATCACGCTTCCTCGATAGGATTTCTCATTCAGGAGATGGGGGCAAGCGGCACTCCGCTGATGTATGCCTTCCGGGAGCGGGAAAAGATACTCGACTTGTTCGAGTCGCTGACCGGATCGCGAATGATGTGCAATTATATGCGCTTCGGCGGCTGCCGTGTGGATGCGACGGAAAGCTGGCTGGAGGCGGCTGGGAAGGTTGTTATAGGATTGCCGGGGTTTGTGGACGAAATCGACCGCCTTCTTACCGGCAACGAGATACTGATGGCGCGCTGCCAGGGGGTTGGAGTCTTGCGGCCCGATCTGGCGGTGAATGCAGGAGTTAGCGGACCGATGCTGCGCGGCTCTGGCGTGAACTACGACGTTCGCAAGGTGGATAAGTACGGAATCTACGACCGCTTTAAGTTCCGGGTGCCGCTGGGCGATCATGGAGACATTTACGACCGCTATATGGTGCGGATGCTGGAGATGCGGGAGTCGATCGGGATTCTGGAGCAGGCACTGAAGGAGATTCCGGCTGGGCCGGTGATGGACCCGAAGGCTAAGATTCGCGGCTTTCGTCCCAAAGCAGGCGAGGCTTATGGAAGGATCGAAGCGCCGAAGGGCGAGTTGGGCTTTTATCTCATCAGCGATGGAGGCCCCAATCCCTACCGCTATCGAGTTAGGCCGCCGAGTCTGATCAATTTGACGGTGCTGGAGGATATGTGCCTGGGGCACGATGTGGCCGACGTGGTGTTGATCTTCGGAAGCGTGGATATTGTGCTGGGAGAAGTGGATCGGTAAAGCGGATCACGCGCGGTTAGCTGGATTGCGACTCTATTCTTTGGAGGAAAGTTGCTGGGCGAAGGCATACTGAAGGGATTAACGGAGACGGCAAGGAACTTTGTCGGTAGCTTCGTCTCCGCTGAGCGGCTGATTACAGTCGAATATCCGGAGCAGCGAATAGCTTCGTTCGAGGCCACACGCGTCTTTCCCTTCCTTGTTTACGATCAAGAGAACCGGGACGGGGGAGGCCCCGAGTGGGAGGCCGGGTTGCGTTGCGTGGCCTGCCAGATATGCGAGAAGGAGTGTCCTCCCAAGTGCATATACATCGAGAAGAGCAAGGATAAGAAGTTGGACTATCTTGGCAAGGCGCAGTATTATCCCGCTCGATTCGATATAGATATCTCCGTGTGCATGAGTTGCCAGATTTGCGTGGAGGTTTGCCCGTTCGAAGCTATCAAGATGGATACGGAGTTCGAGTTGAGCGCGACGGACCGCTTTGGCGAGCTGCTGCTGGATCGTGAGCAACTGGCCAAGCCGAATGAGTATTATCGCCAGATTCATCCGAGCGAAGCGACTGAAGTGGATGCGCGGTTGGCCGAGGAGAAGGCCAAGGCCGACGCGAAGACGAAAGCCGCCGCCGATGCGGCCGCAGCGAAGGATGCCGCGGTTACAAAACGCGCAGTGCGATCCGAGGAGCCGAGCAACCGATGACCGAGACTCTCGACCAGATATTCGTGATTCTCCAGCATTGGTTGGTTGGGTTTCTGCCTGCCGGAGTGCGTTCGACAGCGGGGGCGGCGATTGGCGTTGCGGCCATTGTCAGCGTATTTCCGGCGCTGTTTGCGCTGACCACGGTGCTGGAGCGAAAGGGACTGGCGCGCATACAGAATCGCATAGGCCCGAACCGGGTGGGCCCGTTGGGCATCCTGCAACCGGTAGCCGATGGGATCAAGTCGCTGACCAAGGAAGACATTGTGCCATTGAGCGCGGATTCGGCGGTACATTTCCTTGCCCCGCTGGTGCTGGTGGTGTCGGTGTTCATGGGCTTCGCGGTGTTGCCGATGGGGCGCAACATGGCGCTGGTGGATATGGATGCCGGACTGCTGTTCTACTTTGCCATGGGAGCCTCGACGGAGTTATCGGTCTTCATGGCTGGATGGTCGAGCCGCAATAAGTACTCGTTGCTGGGTGCCATGCGCGCCGTCGCGCAGATGATCAGCTACGAGGTGCCGCTGCTGATGTCCAGCGTGACGGTGGTGATGATGACCGGGTCGCTCTCGCTGACGAAGATTGTGGAGGCGCAGAACCGCTATACGTGGGGTCTGCCGCACTGGTATATTTTTACGCCGTGGGGCTTCGCGGGCTTCGTTATGTACGCGATCGCAACCACCGCTGAGACCAACCGCTCACCCTTCGACCTGCCGGAGGGAGAGTCTGAGTTAGTGGCCGGCTATCATACCGAATACTCCGGCTTCAAGTTCGCTCTTTTCTTCCTCGGCGAGTATTTGGCGATGTTTTCGATCTCCGGCCTGGGAGCCACGCTTTTTCTGGGCGGATGGTCGGCGCCGTTCTCGTTTTTGCGTTGGGTTCCCTCATGGTTCTGGTTCTTCTCGAAGCTGACGCTCTCTATCTTCGTCTTTATCTGGCTGCGGGGGACGCTGCCGAGGCTTCGCCAGGACCAATTGATGAACTTTGCGTGGAAGTTCGTTCTGCCGCTGACTCTTTTGAATCTGTTCGTCGCCGGGTTGTGGCGGCTTATGGGAAACGGGTGGGAGCGGTGGGCGGTGTGCTCCGCAATATTGATAGGGGCTTACGCCGCGATGGGGCGCGTGCAGATGCGGAGCGGGCATTTCGATCCGAGGAGTTATCGCTATGCGGAATGATGATTGCCGGGTCAAGTTATGGAAACGAGCAACTCGGTCTTAGACTCAAGATCGGGATGCTAGGAATTTGCGTTAGGCTAAATGGCCGGGGAGGGGCAACCAACCGATGAGCTTTGTTTTTTATCCGATCGCGGCGCTTGCCGTGGCTGGCGGGCTGGCTGCGGTGCTGCTCAAAAATACGGTGCATTGCGCGCTGGCGCTGACGGTGGCCTTTGCCGGGCTGGCGTTATTGTTTCTGCAACTGGACGCGCAGTTTGCCGGATTCGCGCAAATTCTTGTCTACATCGGAGCGGTAGCTATTTTGGTTGTCTTTGCGATTCTGCTGACGCGCGGTTCCGAGACGCCGAGGGATGGAGTGTACAGCCGCCACTGGACGTCTGGCTTGGCGATTGCCGCTGGAGTCTTTGCGGTGCTGGGTTTGGCGGTGCTTCAAAGCGCGCAAGTTTTGCCGCATGAAACGGGAACGATCAAGGCGACAGTTATGCAGATCGGCAATGCGCTGGTGGCACGTTACGTGCTGGCGCTGGAGATCGTCGCGGCGCTCCTGACGACGGCGACGATCGGCGCCGTGATCGTAGCCACGCACGAGAAAGATGGGGCTGAATGACTCCACTATCGAGTTATCTTTTGGTTGCGGCGCTGTTGTTTGCGGTAGGCTTGGCCGGGTCGCTGACTAGGCGCAATGCGATTCTCGTGCTGATCGGGATCGAGTTGATGTTGAATGCGGCTAACTTGAATCTAATCGCCTTTTGGCGCTACGGGCCGCATCCTGAGGCGCTGACGGGGATGATGTTTGCGATTTTTTCCATTGCCGTGGCTGCAGCCGAAGCTGCCGTGGGACTGGGGCTGGTGATTCATGTCCATCGCCACGCGCATACGACGGATCTGGATGCTATGAACAGGATGAAGGGGTGAGGCGCCGATGCAAGAAGATTTTACTCAACCCATTGTCATTGCAACTCAGTGCTACGGCACTTTCGCCGCGCGCATTCTATGGCTTATTCCAGCGGTTCCCATGATGGCGGCTGGTGCAATCGCATTGCTCAAGCAGTCGCATCGAAAGAGTTCCGCCTTACTGGCCATCGGATCGCTGAGTTTCTCGCTGTTCCTCGCGCTGTTTGAGTTCGCTTATGTTGTAAGCGGCTGGGCGCATGGTGGACGGACGCTGGAGACGTTCAACTTTACATGGATTCAAACGGGCGCATCGAATGTAGAACTCGGCTGGGTGCTCGATCCGCTCTCGGCAATCATGCTAGTTATGGTTACCTTCGTCGGCCTGCTGATTTTCATTTACTCCACCGGCTACATGGAGCGCGACGGGAACTACACACGCTTTTTCTGCTTTCTTTCGTTATTTGCCGGCGCCATGCTGGGCGTGGTGATTGCCAATAGCTTGTTGCTGCTCTTCATGTGCTGGGAACTGGTCGGACTTACATCTTACTTATTGATAGGGTTCTGGTATCAAAAGCCTTCGGCGGCGGCGGCGGCCAAGAAAGCATTCCTGACCACGCGTGTGGGCGACGTGTTTTTCCTGCTGGGGATGGTATGGCTTTTCGCACAGAGCGGGACTCTGCTTTTTTACAGCAACGGATCGGGCTCGATGGAGGCCGGGGCGCTGGCGGGATTGCTGGCGCAGCCCGCGGCTTTTGGCCTAACTGCCGCGGGAGCGATAGGCACCCTGATCTTTGCCGGAGCGGTGGGCAAGAGCGGCCAGTTTCCGCTGCATATTTGGCTGCCGGATGCGATGGAAGGTCCGACTCCGGTCTCGGCTCTGATTCACGCGGCGACCATGGTGGCAGCGGGCGTGTATCTGATCGCTCGCGTATATCCATTGATGCGGGATGGGGCGCTGAACGGCGGTTCGACTGCATCCCTTAGTGCAGTCACTTGGGTGGGCGCGTTTACGGCGGTCTTTGCGGCCTTGATTGCCGTGGCGCAAAACGATATCAAAAGGATTCTGGCTTACTCGACGGTTTCGCAACTGGGTTACATGATGGCCGGTCTGGGCATGGGCGGCGTGGCGGTTGGAATGTTTCACTTGATAACCCATGCGTTTTTCAAGGCTCTGCTGTTTCTCGGCGCGGGATCGGCAATTCACGGCTGCCACGAGGAACAGGATATACGCAAGATGGGCGGACTGCGCTCCGATATGCCGGTGACTTTCTTGACTTATGCGATAGGAATGCTGGCGCTTTGCGGGTTCCCGCTGCTGTTTTCGGGCTTTTGGAGCAAGGACGGGATTCTGGAAGCGGCCCGGCATTGGAGCGTGGCGAAGGCCCCGTTTTATATGCTGGTCTTCGGCGCGGCACTTACCGCTTTCTATATGACGAGGCAAGTGGCCTACGTCTTCTTCGGACATTGGCGAGGGCAGAAGCCGGCGCATGAGAGTCCGGCGGTTATGACCGCGCCGCTGGCGATTCTTGCCTTCTTCGCCATGGCGCTGGGCTTGATAGGAACGCCCGTGTGGCCGTGGTTCAGAGCCTTCTTGGAAGGGCGCGCGGCGGGCTTCGATCCGCGCGGATTGGCCGAGCCGGGATTTTTGGCGCTGATGTGCATCTCGGCGACGGCGGTTTTTATCGGCCTGGCATTGGGATGGCGGCTGTATGGCGACCGATCTCCGAGGGCGAATGAACCTGACATTGCGGAAAAGGCAATGCCTTTCGTTTGGCGGTGGTTGCGCGACCGATTGTATGTGGACGAGTTATATGAGGCGACCGTGATCGCTTTCTATCGACAGTGGGGGCGGGCGGCGGACTGGCTGGACCGCTGGTTTTGGGGCGGAGCCGTGGATGGGGTCGCACGGATTTTCCGCGAATGGGCGAAGTTGAGCAAGTTTCTGGATGCGAACGTCGTCGATGGATGCTTCGACAAAGGGTGCGATGAGTTATCCGCTGGCGGCGGTTTGTTATCGCGGGCGCAGAACGGTCGGGCGCAGAGCTATCTGAGAATTCTGGCTCTGGCCGTGGCGGCTCTTGCGGCAATATTGATTTGGAGCTGCCGGGCATGAGCGGATTTCCAATATTGACGCTGTTGACCGCGCTGCCTTTGATCGGGGCGGCGATCGCGTTGGGCGCGGGACGGCGCGCGCGGGGCGTGGCGCTGGTTACCGCGCTGGTCAGTCTGGCATTGGCGCTTGCGGTGTGGACGCAACTGCCGGCGGACGGAAGCATTGGGCTGGTAGAGCGGGCCGCATGGGCGCCGTCGTTGGGCATCGAGTATCGCTTGGGCGTGGATGGGTTGGGCGCGCTGATGCTGGCGCTTTCGGCCATTGTTACATTGATGTCTGTGGATGCGGCGCACCGGGTGCATCTTCAGCCGGGACTTTACTTCGCGTTGGTGCTGGCGCTGGAAGCGGGTCTTTTTGGATCGTTCACGGCGCTGAATTTCTTTCATTGGTTCTTGTTTTGGGAGCTAAGTCTAATCCCCGCTTTCTTCCTCATCAAGTTATGGGGAGGAGCTAGGAGAGGACCGGCGGCCATGCAGTTCTTCGTCTATACGATGGCCGGCTCGGCGGCGCTGCTGGTGGCGTTTCTGGCCATGTTTGCGGCGACCGGCAGCATGGATTTCCCGCATCTGACTCTACTGGCTTCCAGCGGCGAGTTGGAACAAACTGTTACGGCGCACTTAGGCCCAGTCATGGTGTGGCTCACGCTTGGAGTGCTGGCCGGTTTTGCGGTAAAGGTGCCGATGGCTCCGTTTCACACCTGGTTGCCGGCGGCTTATGCGGAGGCGCCTTCGCCGGTCACGATGTTACTGACGGGAGCTATGTCCAAGATGGGCGTCTATGGCCTTCTGCGAATCGCAATTCCGCTGTTTGGGCCGCAGATTGCGCAGATTCGGACGCCGCTGCTGGTTTTGGCTGCGATCACCGTTGTGATGGGCGCATGGTCGGCGGCGGCGCAGAAGGACTTGAAGCGGGTCTTCGCCTACTTGTCGGTAAATCACCTCGGCTATTGTTTGCTGGGAATCTTTGCGCTCGCCGTTCCGGGTACGGACGCGGCTACGCGGCTGAGCCAAGCGGCGGCGCTGAATGGCGCAGTTTTGCAGATGTTCAACCACGGCTTGACGGCGGCGACGCTGTTCTGGTTTGTGGCGATTTTGCAGCAGCGGACGGGCGGGCATCGAGGCATCGACAACTTCGGCGGACTGCGCAAACCGGCTCCGGTGCTCTGCGGACTGATGGGCATTGCGCTGTTTTCATCGCTGGGGCTGCCGGGACTGAACGGATTCGTCGGGGAGTTTCTTATCTTCCGCGGGGTCTTTCCACTTGCGTGGGTGGCGGCGACGGTCTCGGTTCTTGGCTTGCTGGTAACAGCGGCGGCGATACTCACCGTGATTGAAAAGGTATTTTGGGGGCCGGTCGCGGAGCACTGCGCAGGCTTTCCAGACTTGCATGGCGGCGAACGGCTGGCTCTGGCTCCTGCAATCGGCTTGATGTTCCTGCTGGGCGTTCTGCCGCGGTTGGTTTTGGACAGCGTGAACCCGACAGTTACTAACCTGCTGGCGCACTGGAGATTCTAATGTTAGCGTGGACAATCTATCTCTCGTTTGCCGGCGCGCTGGCCGAGGCGCTTTTGCCCAAGGGACGGAATGCACTGGCGCGACGGTTGGCGCTGGCCGTGACGGTGGGTGGACTGGCGTTGGCTGTGGCGGGGTTTGCGGCCGGGATGGGGCAAGAGCGCACGGTGCTGGTCGATCTGCCGTGGGTGCCTTCGATGGGAATTCACTACTTGCTGGCGGCGGACGGCATCAGCCGAGCGTTAGTTCTTCTCGCTGGACTGGCGGCGGTGGCGGGAGTCCTGTTCAGTTGGAATATCGAACTGCGAACCAACGAGTTCTTTGCATTTTATCTAGCTCTGATCGGCGGAGTTTACGGAGTCTTTCTCAGCTTCGATCTGTTTCTTCTCTTTGTCTTCTACGAGATCGCCATTGTGCCCAAATACTTCCTGATCGCCATCTGGGGATCGACGCGGCGGGAGTACGCGGCGATGAAACTGGCGCTCTATTCGTTCGCAGGCTCGGCGATGGTGCTGATCGGCTTGCTGGCGGCTTATGCGACGGCGGGAAGTCATTCGACCGGACTTATCGAGTTGGCTCATGCGGGATTGCCGGCGAGCTTTCAGATGAGGTGTTTTCCCCTTGTGTTTACGGGCTTCGCCATACTGGCCGGTATGTGGCCATTCCATACCTGGGCGCCGACGGGCCACGTGGCCGCGCCGACGGCTGCTTCGATGTTGCTGGCCGGGGTGGTGATGAAACTGGGCGCTTATGGGTGCCTGCGGGTGGGGATAGCGCTGTTTCCGCGCGGACTCGATCCGTGGGGATTCTCCTTTGCCGGGATCGGCTCGTGGCGCGACGTCTTTGCTGCGCTTGCCGCAATTGGCATTGTCTACGGCGCGCTGGTGGCTCTGGCGCAGAGCGACTTGAAGTTTGTCGTCGGCTACTCCAGCGTGAGCCACATGGGGTTTGTACTGCTGGGACTTATGACCTTGAATGGGATCGGAGTGACAGGCGCGGTGTTGCAGATGTTCTCGCACGGGATTCTGGCCGGGCTGCTATTCGCCATCGTGGGACGGATCGTTTACGAGCGCACTCATACGCGGCAGTTGGCGGAGTTGGAGACGATGCACCTGTCGAGCAAACTGCCGTTCGCGGCATGGGCATTTGCCATTGCCGGAGTGGCTTCGATGGGGCTGCCGGGCTTCTCCGGGTTTGTCGCGGAGTTACAGGTTCTGGTGGGCGCGTGGAAGGCGAATCCGTGGTGGACAGTAGCGGCGGGAGCGGGGATCGCGGTGGGCGTGGCGTATACTTGGAGGGCGGCGCAGAAGGCCTTCTTCGGCGACGCGCCGCCCAACCCTCGTTTGCACGAGCATGGGCGCGAGTTTGCCGCAATCACTTGGCCGGAAGTTACAGGAGCAGTTATGTTGACGGGGGTCAGTCTTTTTGTTGGACTTTACCCGAAGGCATTGCTCGACGCCATCGAACCGGCGGTGAAGGCGCTGCTTGCGGGAGGGGGACAATGAACCGAGGGCTTCAAGTATGTCGAAAGCGATCGGCATTCCCGCATTCCTTCAATCGAACAGGTTATACGGAGAGTCAATGGCCAATCCCAAGCAGTTACCCAAGATTTACCCGATTCTGGACGCTTCTTTCATTCCCGCCGCTGGCCGAGCGGAGTTTCTGCGCCGGCTGGGCGGTTCGCTGGCCGAGGCCGGAGTTACGATGCTCGAGTACCGCAACAAGACCGGCGGGGAGGCGGAACTGCTAGCCGATGCCGAGATTCTGCGCGCCGCGATGCCAGCCGGGCAGGTGAAGCTGATTCTCGATGACCGTGCAGATCTTGTCGAGCGGCTTGGCTTCGACGGCGCTCACGTGGATACTGGCGACGCCACACCGACGGAGGCGCGACTGCTGCTGGGACCGGATCGC
The DNA here is from genome assembly GCA_964565955.1 of uncultured Occallatibacter sp. Classification (GTDB taxonomy): domain Bacteria; phylum Acidobacteriota; class Terriglobia; order Terriglobales; family Acidobacteriaceae; genus Telmatobacter. Next base: position 24,328 of record CAZMHC010000013.1, on the reverse strand, counting down.
ATTGTTGGAACCTTCGGCGGCGGGGATGCGCTGGTTTCCAGAGTTCTCTCCGAGCCTGCGGATTACTTTTCGATCGGCGCGGTCTTTCCGACGCGGACCAAGCAAGTTACGAAGCCTGCGATCGGCATCGAAGGGGTGCGGCGGCTGCGCGAAGAGGCAGGACCGACACCGGCGCTGGTGGCAATCGGCGGGATAACTCTGGCCACGGCTTCCGCGGCGCTGGATGCTGGGGCTACCGTGGTGGCCGCGGCGGGAGGAATCTTTCGGCAGCCGGACCCTGCGGCGGAGTTTGGCAGGTGGCTGGCGGAGCTTGGTTGAGGCTTGCCTGGTCGGGGACAACGTCCACGCAGCAGGGGCGGAAGAGGTCTCTACTGCACCGTGCCTTGCGGCCGCAACCGGCGCAGGTCAAGCGCGCAGGCAACGGCGTTCTGCGTGTGCAGGCGCAGATTGTCCGAGGCCGCCCACAGCCACAGCCGCTTGGTTTCGTTGCTCTTGCGCCCAGCTTCCGGTTCGGGGCGCAGCCGGACCAGTACGTCGTTCTGGCCGGTGGCGGCCAGGTTCGAGGGCGAATCCGTATCTTCCAGCACCAGTTCAATGTGTTCTCCGCTCAGGGCGTCTTCCAGCAAAGACAACTCCACGGCCCGCTCCAACTCGATGGCAATGGAGAATGCATGGCCGTGAAAGACCGGCGCCTGGATCACTTGGAGGGCTAGCGCGGGACAGTGTCCGGCGGCCAGCGCGTCGTAATGGCGACGAATCCGCGCCGCGACCGCGGCGATACTGCCCTTGGCGTTTTCGCCCAGGCCGGAAACCAGATTGTAGGCCACTTGCGCGTCGTAAACCTCGCGCGGCAGGCTCTGAAAGCTGAGCAGATTCACCGTCTGCCGGTGCAGCTCTTCCAGTGCGACGCGGCCGGACTCGCTTGCTGGCCGAAGCAGGGTCGCGGCCGCAAATCGAATCGGCGCGGCCAGTTGCAGCCGCTCCAAAATCAAAGCCAGTGCGAGAGTCGCGGGATGGGCGGGCACCACGGCGGGGGTAAACAGGTCGGGCGCATAGGCCTCGGAAGCGAGCCAGGGAGCGCGCACCAGTACGCCAGGCTCACGGTCGAGCGCGCCAGAGAGATCGAGGACCGTGGAACCGGATCGGAACGCATCGCGCCAATGCTTGCGGGTCAGCTCCTCACTGCCGCAAAAAAACGTGAAGTCCACGCGCTCGAAGGCATCCGCGCCGATGGCCTGCACGATGGCTATATCATCGCCGACCCGGTCCAACTGGCCTTGCGCGTCTTCCTCGTCCAACAAAAGAAAGTTGGACAAGGAAAGCGGCGACTCCGAGAGGGCGTCCTTCAACTCCTTGCCCAACAAGCTGGAAGCTCCGGCAATCACGATCTTGTACATAAGTATCCTTCATCGAGTACTCGTAGAAAGCCTTATTGCATAGTTAGCTATTGCAGCGAATCCTGCTTAGCCGAATTGCAAGAAATACAACTAACCTGTCCATTTTTTACGGTGGTTTTGCCGCCTTTCGACCAAGGCTTTATATGGTCTGCGGACCATTTATCCCAGCCGCATTTCTGGCCCTGACATTTCAAAGCCACTTTACAGAACCCATCATCCCGTCGGTAGATAGCGAGCCTCTGTTCGTAAGTAAAGAGCCGCTGATCATCCTTAAGCTCTACATCTGGCACGGATTCGAGGAACTTTCTTAACAGAAACTCATGGCGCCAGCTTAGCGAGTCGACAGCATCAGTGCTATGGCTAATCTTCTCGTGATAAATTACTATCTCATTGTCGGCCACATCACTTGGTAGACAATCCTGCTCTCGGCGATAGGCCTCGAATCTCAAAAACCAATCAGAAATCTCAGAAAATCTATCCTTAATAACATAGTTCTCAAGCAATTGGGAAGCTAGACCATATAATGAAACCATGTTAAATCGCTCTAGTTCAGGTGTCTTATTTGGGAATGCGGAATGGAGAAAATCAAGAACTCTTCTTATCTTTTTTCCCTTCACGCCATTAGGATCGAAATCTTCGTTTTTCAGATACATACGGTTCAGATCAGCATTCTTGACGTTGCATGGACCGCCAGAAAGTTCAAGAAGAATCATCTGCGCGGCGACCTGATCGTAAACATATCTACTGTTGCTAAAACCACAGACTGAAAAAATCGGGTGGGAAGCGAGCGTTCTAACAAAGTCGCGCATTTTCCCAGGCATCGCATTGCGCTTTTCTTGAGCTTTTAACGATGTACCGTTCTGGAGCCGTAAGAACATCTCACGGGTTTCGTCTTCATCTGCTTCATCCATGACCACTACATCGAGGTTATATGTGTCCCATCTTATTCTCAGGTCAAACGGAAGTTCCTGATATTTCAAACCGGCAATAGAAGTGCCGTCTATTGCTTCTGCATCTTTTGGGAGCCCGTACTTACCTTCACAGAAGTCACATATGGCTCGAATCCGTTGTTGGCCATCGACTACATCGAATTTTGCCGGTTTCTTGCCGACTTGTCTCCAATAAAATTTCGGGACGTCGTAGCCGCGCAAGATGCTGTCTACGAGCAGTTGCTTTTGCGCGGTACTCCAAACCGCTGGGCGTTGATAGTCGGGGTTCGTGTTGATTGACTCACGAATCCCATTCATGCTACTGATCGGCCACGCCTTCTTACTCATTTCCATAAGTTGATCGTCCTCGTGTCGAAACTGCAATCTCGATACTACCACCATGTATCACTTATCAGGCCACGGAGGAAATCCTCGGCCTTCTACGCCGCCGCGACCACGAGTACGCGGCTCGCGCCCAGATGCCGGAGAACATATAGAGCAGGCCGAGGGCGAAGAGCGCTCCGTGGGAGAACCTGTATACGATGTAAAAAAAAGTCGCCAGCAGCAGCAGTATCTGGAAGGGGTGGCGGCGAGAGAGGTTGATCTCCTTGCCCGACCAGAAGCGCCATGTGCTGACCATCAAGAATCCGCTCAAACCAACCAGAATGAGCCAGATCGCGGCGACCCACCACTCCTGGACGGGATAGCCGTAACAGAGATGGACGGTTGTGGCCAGCAGTCCGGCTGCGGCCGGAATCGGCATTCCCACGAAGTACTTGCGCCCAGGGCGGCCGGGATTGCGCGGCTGCGCATCGTGGCTGATATTGAAACGGGCGAGGCGCGAGACGCCGCCGATGAGATAGAGAAAGCAGATGAAGGCTCCGGCCTGTTGCAGATGCTGGAGCAAGCGCGGGTTGATGGAGTCGGGCAGGAAATGGAATCCCCAAACCAGCGCCAGCAGGCTGGGCGCCACGCCGAAGGTGATGGCGTCCGCCAACGAATCCAACTCCTTGCCGAAGTCGCTGCAGGTGTTGGTCATTCGGGCAATGCGCCCATCCAGGGCATCGAAGGGAATGGCGAAGATGATGGCGATGGCCGCCCAGTCCAGATGGGTTTGCACATTGCCAGCGTCGACGATCGCCTTGATGGTTTCGGTGATCGAGAAGTACCCGGCGGCGATGTTGCCAACGGTAAACAGCGAGGGCAACAGAAACATTCCGCGGCGCAACCGAGCCTGGGAATTGGCTTTGGCCAGGGCGGGATCGCGACCGTTCATGGTTTTTCTCCGGCGGGCATGGCGGCCAGTACGCTGGAGCCGCCCTTCACTCGTTGGCCAACCTTCACGCATAACGCCGCTTCTACTGGAATCAGCACATCCACACGGGAGCCGAACTTGATGAGTCCGACGCGCTGCCCACGCTGTACGGTATCGCCCTCGCGGAGTTTGAAGACGATGCGCCGCGCCAGGAGTCCGGCAATCTGCTTGAAGACGATTTCAATTCCCTCACCGCGCACGGTGACGACGTTCTGTTCGTTGCGGTCCGCCGAGGCTGGGTCCATGGCGTTCAGATAGCGGCCTTTTTGGTAGCGCACCTCACTCAAGACCCCGCCGATGGGCGAACGGTTGATATGCACATCGAAGACGCTGAGGAAGATGCTGATTCTTCGCTTCGCCCCTTGCGGGGTTTCGATCAGAGCCGTTTCGGTGACCAGCCCGTCGCCGGGCGCGACAATCAATCCCGGCGCTGTTGGAATCGTCCGCTGGGGATCGCGGAAAAAGCACAGAAAAAACGTCGCCATAAGGACGGGCGCAACGCACCAGACCCAGTTGCCAGTGGCCCACGCCGACAGCGCCGCCACCGCCAGCAAGCTCAAACCGTAGATGTAACCGTCGCGAACCATCGTCCCAAACGATTATACGGTCATGGCATTCCTCGGCGGCCAGCCAGCGACAATAATAGGCACACCCGTCGCGCGTAGGCGTACACGACATGGGTTCTGGCGTTTCGCCCGTGGAATTTCGATTGCGCAGGCGGCCCTAAGCGATGGCCAACTGACGACGCTCCAGGGCGAAGATCAGATCCTTGGCGTGCAGCTTCAACTTCTTCAGTCGCACTTCCTCGATATGTTCGTCGTCGGAGAGATAGGGTTTTTGAAGCAATTCTTCCAGCCGCTGAGCGTAGCGACGATGTTCCGTGTGCAGGCGATCAATTTCTTCGCTCAGGGCCGCATCCTGTATTTCATCCATCAGGCCACCTCCGTTTATTAAGGAACTCTTACATATATCGCCGCAACAATGCAACGGGCAAGCAAAAAAGTGAACGGAGGTAACATCTTGTTGTGGAAATCGCAAAATTAACTATCTTGCGTGATGGGAGTCACATTCTTTATGGGCAATCGAGAGAGACCGCGCTTTGCAGGCGTCATGTGAGCCGCCGACCCAGTCAGCGGAGAGGAAGACGCATAAGCACGGCATCTTCAACAGGATCGGCATAGTAGCGCGGCCTGCCGCCGGTCGACTCAAAGCCGAGAGACCTGTAAAGGGCGAGAGCGGGACGGTTGCCGACACGGAGTTCAAGCAGGATTTCAGAGGCCTGGGCGTTTTCCAGCTCTTCGATCAGGGCGGCAAAGATGCGGCGCGCCACACCGCTGCGCTGGGTTTCGGCCGCCACGGCGATTGTCTCCAGTTCGGCCTGAGGGGGCACGAGGCAGGCCACGGCGAAACCGACGATCCGGCCAGTCCGCGGGAGTTCGGCAACCAGGGCGATGCGCGGAGGCGAGGTCGTGGTATCCAGTGCGGCAAGGTAGGCCTCCGGCCTCCAGCGCGGCGCATCCTTGAGGCTGTCCGCGATTGCGATCACTCGCTCCAGGTCCGCCGGAACCATGCGCCGCAGGCCAACCGCGGAGGGAAGGGAACTCATGGCCGTTGCGGCCTCGCCGCCGACTCACCGAATATCTCCGCGTCCGAACGGCGCAGATAGTGGCCGTCAAGCAAGGCCAGATCGATGAATTCCGCATCCATCACCCGCCCCGCGCAGAGTTCGAGAGCATCGGCACCGGTGGGCGGCGCAACCCTGAGCAACTTCACGGTGGGCCACGCCGCGCCAAGCAGTTCCGCGGCGGCTTGGTCGCAGACGGCAATTAGCTGGGGCGCCGGATCGATCTCAGCTAGCTCCTCGGCCCCGGCCAGCAGTTCTATCGCTTGCAGGCCGGCCCCGACGAGCCGCAAAAAGACCTCATGGCGATGCGCGTCGAGGGCCGCCGACGGCACCCTCGCTTTCGCGGCCAGCACCTCCAGCCGCGAAACCGCGATCACAGGAATCCGCGTTGGCTCGGCAAGGCCTTTGACCGCGCTGAGTCCCACGCGCACCCCGGTGAAGCTGCCGGGGCCGTTGATCGCAACCATCGCATGGAGCAACTTCAATTCGATTCCCGCCCGGTTGAGAAGCTCGCCGACGGCGGCAACCAGCGTTGAGGAGTAACTGCGGCCTTCGAGTTCAATCTGGCCTAAAATCTCTACCTTGCCCGCTGCCAGACGGCCCAGCGCCACCGAGCCGGTGGGTCCGCAGGTATCCACAGCGAGAAGCAGGCGAGGGGAGAGCGCGGGCGCTTGCGGCGAGTGTGGGCCGATCGACATGACCCTCCCAGCATGACATAGCGACAACCGCGACTGCCAGAGGGAGGAGGGCCGTGTGGGCTGTACACGCAGCGACCGGCACACGCGAAGCCTGGAACTTGACCCGCCTCGGGCTGCGTCGCCGATAGCCGATATATCGGGTTGGCAGGATATTTTATTGATTGATCGTCATCCGTCCAACATGACGTCTACCGCTCCCGATCCTGGGCGCTTCGCCCAGGCATCTACCGTTCGAAACGTAGGACAGTCGCAGGAGGAGCGTAGGTCCCAGGTTTGGATCGCTCTCTTATAATCACCGCAATGAGCACCGATCCGCACACCGGCAGGAACGATGAATCCGCGCCGAACCCCGCCCGACGAGCCGCCGAATTACGCGCCGAGCAACTGCGCACAGAACTGCGCCGCCACGAGCACCTCTACTACGTCCTTGACGCGCCTGAAATTACCGATGCCGCCTACGACGCGCTGATGAACGAACTGAAGCGCATCGAGGCCGCGCACCCGGAACTGCTCACGCCCGACTCTCCGACGCAGCGTGTGGGCGGCAAGCCCGCCGAGGGCTTCCAGAAAATCCGCCACTCGCGGCCCATGCTCAGCCTAGACAATGTCTATTCGGTCGATGAGTTGGCCGCTTGGGATGGGCGGGTGCGCGAACTGGCCGGTTTGCTGCCGGTCGAGTATATGGCTGAACTCAAGATGGACGGGTTGAGCGTGGCGCTGAGTTATTTGTCGGGTAAAGAGGGGGATGCGCTGCTGTCCGCTGGAGTGACCCGCGGCGATGGACAAACTGGCGAGGATGTGACCTCGAATATCCGCACCGTTCGCAGTGTGCCGCTTGCTTTCTCGGCTGAAACACTCAAGAAGCTCAACCTCCCGAAGGGATTCGAGGTGCGCGGCGAGGCGGTGATGCCGGAAGCCGCATTTCTGCGCCTCAACGAAGAGCGGGAGCGGGAGGGCCTGGCCCCAGCCGTCAATCCCCGCAACGCCGCCGCCGGAACCCTGCGCACCCTCGATCCCAAGATCGTCGCCGGCCGCCGCCTGGACTTCTATGCTTACTTCCTGTTGGTTGAGGGCGAATTCTGGCCGCAAGGGCAGCGGGCAACCCTCGATGCGCTATCCGCTCTCGGCTTCCGCGTCAATCCTCATCGCAAACTGGTCGCCTCGGTCGCAGAGATGATCCGCTTCATCGACCAAGCCGAAGCCGCCCGCGCCACGCTGGGCTACGAAATTGACGGCGTTGTTTTCAAAGTGGACTCCCATGCCACGCAGCAACGCCTCGGCTATACCGGCCGCGCCCCGCGCTGGGCCATCGCTTACAAATTTACCGCCAAGTCAGGGATCACGCAGGTCAACGCCATCACCGTACAGGTGGGTCGCACCGGCAAGCTGACCCCGGTGGCCGAACTCGCGCCGGTCTTTATCGGCGGCACCACGGTGAGCCGCGCCACGCTGCACAACGCCGACTTCATCGAGCGGCTGGGCCTGATGCTGGGCGACTGGGTCAAGGTCGAGCGCGGCGGCGACGTGATCCCCAAGGTGGTCGAGGTGATCGAAGACGCCGAGCATCCGCGCGGGAAGCTCCGCTTCGTTTTCCCTTTGGACTGTCCTGAGTGCAACAGCGCTGTGGTTCGAGCCGAGGGAGAAGTGGACTTCCGCTGCGTCAACGCCGACTGCCCGGCCAAGCTGCGCGAGAGCCTGCTGCACTTCGGCAAGCGCTCGGTGATGAACATCGAGGGGCTGGGCGATGCGGTGGTGCAACAGTTGGCCGATCGCGGCTTGGTGAAGAGCGTGGCCGACCTCTACGCATTGACCGAGGAACAGCTCGTCGGCTTGGATCGTTTTGCGGAAAAATCCGCCCGCGCGCTGATTGAAGAGATCGAGAACTCGAAGCGCGCCGGCCTGGCCCGCGTCGTGATGGGGCTGGGAATTCGCTTCGTCGGCGAACGCACCGCCGAGTTGCTGGCCGAGGAGTTCGGCTCCATCGACGCGCTCCGAGCGGCGACAGCCGAAGAGCTGGAGCGCGTGGAAGAGATAGGCCCGCGCATCTCGCAAGCCATTCTGGAGTTCTTCGCCCAGGCCGCGAACCTGTCTCTGATCGAAAGCCTCAAGAACGCAGGAGTGGGGATGACAGCGGAGAAAAGGCAGCGGTCCGCGCAGTTGGCAGGACTGACCTTTGTACTTACCGGCGCGCTGCCCACACTCACCCGCGATGCGGCTAAAGCCATGATCGAGGCCGCCGGGGGCAAGGTTGTGGCTTCCGTCAGCAAGAAGACCAGCTATGTTGTGGCCGGCGAGGAAGCCGGCTCCAAGCTCGACAAAGCCCGCGCACTCAAGTTGCCGGTGCTGGACGAAGCTGGCCTGCTGGCGCTGCTGGCAGCCGAAAGAGGTCTATTGTCGTAGCCGACCGTCACTCCCGCAACAAACAAGGGAGGGGCTACGAACCGGCGCGGCGGCGGGCGGCGGGCTTTCCGACGGCGCGCAGTTCCCGCTCACGCTCCCGTTGCCAGGCTTCGGCGCGCCAGTTCTTGGATGCGGAGCGGGGCTGGTCCTCGGATAGGCTTGGACCGGATGCCAGGGAGAATGCGGCGGGCGCGTCGGGTTGGATTCTCGCCGGCATGGCCACCACCTCCATCGCGGCACGGTGCGGGGGCGGTTTAGGCGGCAGCGCCACAGTCGGCATCATCAGCCGCGCGGAAGACTCGACCTCCAAATACGCCGCATCCGAGGTCAGGCTGGCGTCGGCGCCCGTGGCCAACTGCTCGACCTCGGACTCCGTTTCCTCAGTGGCGGCAGGCTGCTGGACGCGCGCCGACAAGGCCTTGGCCATGAAATCGTCCACCAGCTTGTGCAGGCAGGTTTGCCCGCAAAGGTGCTTGGACCCCGGCCGCAGACGGTTGCGCGAGTTCCACCCGCTCACCCGCAACTCTCCGCTCTGGTCGTATGCCACAAACCAGTGGTTGGTTTGCTTCTTCTCCGTACCGCAGATGTCGCACGATATCGCCTGCCGGATCACCGCATCCCCCCAACTCCGCGCAGCCTTTCGGCGGCTTAGTCGATTGTTCTTCCCCTTCGTTCATCGCACGCCGAGCGGATTCGGCGATCCGCGGGCCGGGCGAACGAACCGTTGGGAGATTTCTTGGAATCTCCTCCTCCATTTCATCGCCCATTGGAGGGATTCTGAGAGGAATGAAGGAAAAGAATCTTGGCTTGGGGCATTTCAGGACAATTTTCGCGGCATTGTCCTGAAATGGAACGCTGCGAGGCGCTTGAAACGATCGCGCGAGGGAACGGGAAAGCGCCGCCCGCGGAACAATTCCGTCTCCAGACTAGAAGCGGAGCTTCGCTTGAAGGGACGATCATATCGGGCAGGCAGATGACTGTGGGCGCAAATCGCGGCGTTCCCTCACAATTCCTCTTGGCGTCAGGTTACCATTGTGTATGCGCAGAGTTTCTAGTGCGCGTCGTCGCGGAATGCTTCTCGAGCTCGATCGAACCGGCGTGGGAGGAGGCGCGTCCATGTGGCGAGTGTGCAACTACTTACGCTCAATCCTCGCGGATACATGGATAAATCTCGTCAGCAGATGTCAATTCACGTCATAATTCGCATCATTTCGCGCCGAACTGTGGCATAATCGGAATGGATTTGGCAGTTGCCACTCACCGAGGATGGAGAGGACGAGTGCCGGCGGAACCTGCTTGCGATCTTGGTCGACTTCATCGCATACAGTCCCACGGGCGGAATCCGGTCTCTGTCATCGCGCAGAGGTAATTTCCAAAACGCAGTATTCCGGCACGTTCGTTTGATGTATCGCTTTTTCCGTGCCCGCAAAGATGGATGTGCAATGACCAAAGTTCGATTGGATTCCTGGAAGACCATTGCCGAATATCTTGATCGAAGTCCGCGCACGGTGCAGCGTTGGCACACCGATCATGGCTTGCCGGTTCATCATTTCGGGGGCGGCAAAGGCGCGGTATTCGCCTACGCCGAGGATATCGATCGCTGGCTGGTCAGCCTAGCCGAAGAGACCAGAACCGCCACCTGCGGAGAAGACGATGGGCTGGAGACAAGGAAGGCTAGGTCATCGGCGCTGACGGCGAGCGCCGATGAGATGTGGGAGACGCGGACCGAGAGAAATCTGCATACCATCGCCAGCCACTACCGCGCGGCCATCGACGAATGCCCGGAGAACGCCGCGGCCTTCGTCGGTTTGGCCAATGCCATGATCTTCGCCGCCCTGCATGACGTCATGGCCCCGTCGGCCGCATTTGCGCGCGCACGCGAGGCATTGCGGCGTATGCCTCGGATGGATGCCGCCGGTCCCGACGCGCGCTGCGCCGAGGCCTGGATTCATCTGCTTTGCGAGCGCAAGTGGCGTCAGGCGCGAACCGGCTTCGACGAGGTGCTGCGGGCGCGCCCGTGGTCCTCGTTCGCGCTCTCCGGACGGGCGCTTGTGCACGTTGCCGAAGATCGCCTACAGGAGGCGGCTCGTTGCGCGCAGAAAGCCTGGGAGAGGAATCCCCTGGTCTGTTCGCTGGCGGCGCTGCTGTGCTGGATTCGGTATCTGGCCGGGGATTGGGAACACGCGCTGGAACTGGCGGCCGAACTTCGGATGTGCGGCGGATACAGCGCCACGGTTGCCGCCACTGAAGCGCTGGCCCTGCTTCAGGCGGGTTCCGTCTCCGGCGCCCTGCCGCGCATAGAGGAGTTGGCGGGGGATTTTCCGCGGCATCAAAACCTGCAAGGAACCCTGGGATATGCCCTGGCTCTTGCCGGCGAGACGGAAAAAGCCCTGGAAATATTTCGCAATCTTGAAGAGATGAGCGAGGCGCGGAAGCGGAACCGCGGTTATGCGCTGGCGCTGGTCGCAATCGGCCTGGATCGCGGAGTGGAGGCGGTTTCATGGCTGGAAACGGCCTACGCGGGGGGAGAGTTTACGAGTCTGGGACTCCGCTCGGACCCGATTCTCCGCCCGCTGCGGGATGAACCGCGCTTTGAATCGTTGCGGCGAAAGATCGGGTTTCCAGGGGGCATCGAAATTCAAGCCGGCATTCAAGCCGGCGTGTTGGGCGAATATGCGATGCGTGAATCTTAGGGACGGCTGGCGTGGACGCGGCCAGCAAGAATCAGCCGGCACGTGCTTGCATAGAATGGCTGGAAACAGTATTTCAAGGTCCGGGATGTCCATGAATTGCCGCCATGCGGTATGAGTGTGCAAGGTGACGGCAAATGGCGCGCTTCGTCGCATATTGGCGCTTTCACCGAATGAAGTACAGGCTTACTCTCGTTGGTATGGCAGGGCGCTTTTCTTTGGCTCACGGCAGTGCTCCGTCGGCGGTTGTACGGTCGGTTCCATTCCGGCATCGCCAAACGTATTCGGGAACTTCGGGACCATCTGTTTCACTTTTTTTCCAATCGATCCGCGTTTCAAGCTCAATCGCATGTTGTGATGGTTGGGCGAGGGAATAGGCGTCAGATTGCCGATATGCGCGGGCGCACAGTGGTTTAGCGTCGGTGTTCAGGTCGATTGCGAGAGAAGAGATGAATCTGGAAGTGACGAGTTGCCAATCCGGCAGGGACGCATACCCGAACCCGGCGTTCGCGGCTTCGGCGGTCGAGCGCAGATGGTACGCGGTATATACAGTTCCGCAAAACGAAAAATCCGTCGTCAAGCACCTTGATGTCAGAAAGATCGAATCCTTTCTGCCCACCTACGAAACCGTCAAAATTTGGAAGAACCGGCAGCGGGTAAAGGTTGTCCTGCCGCTGTTTCCCACCTATCTCTTCGCGCGCTTCGATCGCCGCGAACGCGTGAGGGTTCTCGAATCTCCCGGAGTGCTGCAGATCGTCGGGAACGGGCGCGAGTCCATTCCGGTTTCCGACGAGGAGGTCGAGTTTCTGCGCGAGGGATTCCGGGGCAAGAAGGTCGAACCGTACCGGGAACTTGTCGTCGGCGAGAAGGTGCGCATCAAGAGCGGCGCCATGCAGGGAATCGAAGGCGTGCTTGTTCGAAAGAACAATAGCCTCAGGTTTGTGCTGGCGCTGGATATGATCAACCAGTTTGCCGCCGTTGAGATCGGGGCCGAATATCTGGAACCTGCAACCGCCTGAGGCTTGTCGGCGAGGGAGCGATCGCATGAGGAACTGTACGCAAACTCGGAATCGTTGCAACCGCAACGCGCCGCGTTGTCGATGAAACGCCCATGCCCGGAAATGTTACTATGGTTTGCGGACGATCGAAACTTTAGTGACAATCGTCTCCCGCGATCTGTGAAAATCCCGCAAAATTGCGGAGACGGCCGAATGCGGGATGGAGCGAAACAGAAACTTCCTTTGCAGCGCGGGGTTTCGAGGACAACAACTTCTTTCAGAAATGGGGAAGACCGTGTTCGTAAAACAGCGTCATCTTGGGATTCTCGCTTTTCAGGCAGTGCTGATCGCTCTTTCAGCCGCGATTGCATGGCTGCTGCGCTTCGACTTCGGATTTCCGGAAGCCAAGGTCTTTCTGCTGGCGATGCCGGTGTTGATCTCGCTTCGCCTGGCCGCGATGGCCCGTTTCAATCTCTTTCACGGCTATTGGCGCTACACCGGGATGAGCGATGCGCTGGACATCGTGAAGGCGGTGGCGCTCGGTTCGGCGGGATTCCTGATCGCCGAGCGCTGGATACTCGGCGTAGCGTCGTTCCCGGCATCTGTGTATTGCATCGAAGCGCTTCTGACGGCGACGGCTCTGGGCGGGGCGAGAGTTCTGTCGCGGGCGGCGATGCAGCGCGCGCAAGAGCGGGCCAGCCGAATGAATACCAGGACGGTGGTGGTGATCGGCGCCGGTTGCGGCGCGGCCATGCTCTTGCGGGAGCTGCCGCGCAGCGGCTACACCGCGGTCGCCCTGGCGGACGACGATCCGAACAAGGCCGGCATCCGCCTGCACGGGGTGCGGGTGATGGGCGGCATCGATGACCTGCCGGAGCTGGCGCGCCGTTTCAAGCCCGACGAGTTGATGATCGCCATCCCCTCCGCCACGCGCGACGAAATGCTGCGCATCGCGGAACAATGTCAGAAGACCGGATTGCGATTCCGCGCGATTCCGGGGCTTGCCGACCTGCTGGACGGCACCGTGACGGTGGAGCAGTTGCGCGAGGTGAAATTGGAGGATCTGCTGGGACGCGATCCGGTGGAATTCAATCTGGAGACGGTTCGCCAGCGGATCGCGGGACGAACGGTGATGGTGACCGGCGCGGCCGGCTCGATCGGCTCCGAGTTGTGCAATCAACTGCGCCGTTATGCGCCGGCGAAGCTGGTCTGCGTGGACCAGGCGGAGACGCCGCTGTTCTATCTGCAACAAGCCCACGCGCGAACCGATGCCAAGACGGCGGCGGAGACGGTCTATTGCATCGCCGACATAGCCGACGGCGCGCGGATGCGCGACCTGATCCAGGAGCACGACGTGCGGGCGATCTTCCACGCGGCCGCCTACAAGCACGTGCCGATGATGGAGGAGAACTTGCAGGAGGCGCTCAAGAACAACGTCTTCGGCCTGCTCTCCCTGATGGAGGTTGCCGAGCGCTCGGGCTGCGAGGACTTTCTGTTGATCTCCTCGGACAAGGCGGTAAGCCCGAGCAGTTTCATGGGCTGCACCAAGCGCATCGGCGAGTTGATCGTCGCCGCCCGGCCCTCAGCCGCGATGCGCTGCCTTTCGGTGCGCTTCGGCAATGTGCTCGGATCGCAGGGCAGCGTCATCCCCTTGTTTCAGGAGCAGATCAGGACGCAGCGCCAGATTACCGTGACCCACCCCGAGATAACCCGCTACTTCATGACCATTCCGGAGGCGGTATCGCTGGTCTTGCAAGCCTTCGCCATCGGCAACAAGGGCGACATCCTGGTGCTGGACATGGGCAAGCCGGTGCGCATCCTGGATATGGCCAAGACGCTGATCCGACTCTCCGGCATTCCGCAGCATAAAGTGAAGATCGTCTTCAGCGGCCTGCGTCCGGGCGAGAAGCTCTTCGAGGAGCTTTTTTACGATTTTGAAGGGCGAGCGAGCACCGCCGCGGAGAAGGTTCTGCGCGCCAAGAGCCTGGCGATGAGTTGGCGGGAGTTGCAGGATCAATTGAAAGCATTGCGCGCGGAGAATGCCACGGGGATGGATGCGCGCATACGCTCCAAAGTCAAGGAGATCGTTCCGCAGTACCAGTGGGTGCCGGCAGAGGAGGATCGCAGAAGACCGGCAATGGCGTTCAAGGATGCTCCGATCGGCCGCGTAACGGCGGAGTTGTCGAGCGCCAGCGATTGAGGGACCGGCGGCTGCTCGTGGATTGCCGCATATCTGAAATACAAGGAGTACCGTTACGGCCGGTATAGGGATGAAATCGTTTCAACGCGGAAGGGGCAGCCCAATCGGCTGCCCCTTCCGCGTTATGGCGCAAACCGCGGGATTGCGGTTTATGGGAGGTAGTAGCGGAAGGTGGTCCAGAACATATTGTCGATGCCCTTGGCCCCGATGCCGCCCGCGCCCGACCAGCCCTCGCGGACCGCGTACCCGTACTGTACGCCCTGACGGAGCCGACCCTTGTCGCCCTTGTAGATGTCATACCAGTAGCCGCCAGTGATCTCCTGTACGTCGCGGGTCTGCGCGCCGCAGGAGCCGCCGGGAACGTAGCCGGTCGAGGCTCCGCCATTGTAGCCGGGGGCGGCAATGGAGGTGCAGGCCGAGTTGCTGAGAACCCTCGATCCGTAGCCGACGGCGGCCGCCGAGGGCGCGCTCCATGTCGCTCCCCATGAGCCGGAGGCAATCTGCGCGACGGTGAGAGTTGCCGGCAAGGTAAGAGGATAGGACTTGGCGCCAGTGGTGGCGCTCACTGTCATATTCGCGCAGGTGGGAGCGATCGTCCCCCCGGCAGCCTGTGAAGTCACCGGCACGACGAAGCATGGATTGGGCGCGCCCAGCGTGGTCGAGCCTGCATTTGCGTAGTCGTCGCGGCCGGCATAGTCGCCGCCGTAGTTGAGGAAGAGGGTAAGGCGAGGAGTTGGCGTGGCTTCCAGAGTGAAAAGGCCGCTGACATTGTGGATGGGAGCAAGCTGGCCATAGGAATCGGCGGTCACATCGGCCAGAGTGGAGTCGCCGTAGCGGCCCATGCCGGGACCGAAGAGACCCTTGGCGCCGAAGGTGAGCTTGTCCTTGATCAGGGGAACGCGCAGACTGCCGCCGACTCCGCCGAGGACAATGCTGTTGCCATAGAAGCCGGCGGGGGTCAGAGCGGGCGCCGCGGGCGGAGCTGTGTACGAGGGATTTGTATAGGCGGCGATCGCTTTGGCCAGAATGTCGGTGTTGCCGCCATAGAGATAGCTGTTGGTGGTTTCGCCGGGGTAGACGGTTTCGTGCGCGAATCCGCCGATGCCGAATACTTCATAGTGGCCGAAGCCGGGATCGAAGGCGGCCTTCACGATCACATCCGGCGCTTGGTTGAACGAGAGAGTGGCGATATCCGAGCACCCGTTTACAGTCTTGTATACCGGCACGGCGGAGTTGACGCCTGTGGCTCCAAGCCCCTGGTTGGTGTAGTTGACGATGGAGGTCGAGGGCGAGCAGGTGCTGATAGCGGCATTGTAGTTGCCGCCGTTCAGGCCGGCGCTGCCAAGCACGGCGTAGGGTTCGTTTCCGGCCAGCGAGGCGGTATAGAGGAGCTGCGGATTCTCCGCCGAAATGCCGAATGCGGCGCGCTTGAAGCTCTTGACCACGCGGAAGCCGTACTGGCGGGTCCAGATGAAGCCCGGAACGTAGTTCGGGTCTATGGTGAGCGGAGTCAAAGTATTGCTGGACGCGCTGGAGATGCCTTTCGCGCCTTCGGTGGCCAGCGACCAGAACTGCCCGCCGGCAAAGGTCCAGTTGGTGTTCGTCTTGGCCTCGGCATAGAGAATGCGCTGGCGCAAGACGTAGCTGTTGGACTGGTTGTTGTTGGAGGTGATGCCGGTGCCCAGGAAGTCCGCCTCATAATAGCCGCGCAGCGTGCCCCAGTTGGTCTTGCCTTCGGCCAGCAGGGTGATGCGCGACTGGCGGGCGCTGCCGAAGAACTCGCTCAGTTGATAGGCGTCGGCCCACTCGTAGGGGATCGAACTGAAGGCGGTGGGGATGTCGCCGCCGGTGGCTTTCGTGCGGTAAATTGTTTCACCCGCCACGAAGCCGCCGGGAGTGATGCCTATGCCCTTGAAGTGCAGCACGTTGGGGCTTCCTATTTCCTTCTTCACCTTGGCCGTCTCGTCGGAAACGGTGGTAGCCAGCGAAACTTGATTGCCTTTGAGGTCGGTGACCGTCGTCTGCAGCGTGGTAACGGCCGCTGAGTTTTCGGTGATCGCCTGATTCTGAGCGTTGGTGGCGGCCTGGGCCTTGGCTGCGGCGGCTTGCGCGTCGGCTGCGGCCTGCTGGGCCTGTTTCAACTGCGCGTCCTTGTCGGCCAGGTTGGACTTGAGGCCGTCGATCTGGCCTTGCAGTTCCTGGCGCAGCGCGTTGATCTGCTCCTCGACCGAAGGCCGCGCGGGAGTTTTGGCCTTCTTGGTTGCGGCGTGCTGCTTGGCTGGCGGCGCATCGTCGGCGGCGTTGGCATGGGAGCCGAACAGACTGGCTGTCAGGATGGCAGCGGTGGCGGCGGTGACTCTGAATTTCATTGGGCCTCTCGATTTTTCTCTCGAAATAGAGTTGGTTCGTGTCTGCGCCCACTTCGCTTGTGCGCGCGTATAGCTTCCGCATCTCCGGGAACTCTGTACAAAATGCCGGAATCGCTTCTCGATGTGTGCGGAAGAACTGAGAATCTGGGAAATGCGAACCCAATAGACGCCAAACCCGCCTAAACAGTCCATTCGCCAGACTCGCACTCCCAGACTCGCAGAGTTTGATGAACATTTGATGAATTTGCGATTTTTCCCTGTAGTTTAGTCGCATTTCTATCAATTTGGATGGCAATCGAGCGAACCCTGGGAAGGGGCCGGCGCGGCTCTCAGAATATCCACCTGGCGGTAAGTATCAGTTCGTGATTGTAGCTGTGGAATCGACTGGCGGCAATCTGCATTCCCGCGCCGAAGGCCACGCCGGGGCGCGATTTCGGATCGGAAGGGTGCAAGGCGCATTTGCCCACGATCAGCCCTGGAGTAAGGAACTCCTGCTTCTTGCCGTCGTTCGCGCCGCCCT
Source organism: uncultured Occallatibacter sp. (assembly GCA_964565955.1). GTDB lineage: Bacteria > Acidobacteriota > Terriglobia > Terriglobales > Acidobacteriaceae > Telmatobacter. The sequence goes on along the minus strand of CAZMHC010000013.1, from coordinate 7,188 downwards.
TGTAGAAGGTGGCGTTGCTCTCGATCTCAGGCCAGAAGAGCTTGCCTACGCGGTATTGCGCCACGGTATTCCAGAGAACCGGGCGGCCGGAGGCGGCCATGGCGGGATTGCCGGTGGGCAGCGTCGCTCCCAGGCTCGATTGCACATTGAAGTTGCCGAATCCCTTGCCCCCGCCAAGGTTGGGCTGGACGCTGGCGTCGGTCGATCCGTTCTTGTAGCTGCCGGTGGGAACGGTGGCCAGCACCCAGGCGCTCAAGGTGTAGCTTCCGTGCTCTGCGTTGCCGCTGGCGATGCGATACTTGCCCAGGAACGACAAGTCGCCGAAGCCGTCCGCGGCACTCGAGTTGTGCTTGATAAACGGCGGCAAGTTGAAGGCGACTTCGGTCTTGGCGCAGGGAATCAGATTGACTCCCTTGCTGTTGTCCAAGTTCCATGTGTCGGTACGAGCTGGCGTGATTTGCCGAACAATATCGGTGCGCGCCACCTGAATGAGTCCGGTGGTGGTGGTGACCAACGGGACCGCCCAGGCGGGTTGCTTGGCTTGCGTGGCGGAGACGCGGGCCTCCCATAGGTTGAAGAAGCCGCGCGGGGCGGCATTTGCCGAACCGCTTTGCGCATACAGACTGGCCGCGGCCAGCAGGAAAAGCAGGGAAACGGGGAGCGTTTTCATGTCTATTCTGTCAGCATGAGAGACGAACCGAGCCTCCGGCAACCGCCATTTGGTATAGAAATGCCTCCATCATTGGGTGGATAGAAGGCAACGCGGCGGCCAATCACGACGGCCCGCCGTGTGCATGCAATTTGAAGCGATCCAGCTAGTGGTATGTCTCGCTAATTGCATCTATTGTCAGCGATCCACAACGATCAGGAGGTGTTGGCCCGCATTCCCCTCAGGGGCTAAAGCCCATTGATTTTGCGGACTTTATGTACGGGCTGAAGCCCGTACCCTTCAAAACGGATAAACGACTGTCTGCATGAGACACACCACTAGGGTTGGTCTTGGTACCCCTATTCTAACGTTCGGATTCCCCACACATAAATGCACCTAAAACCGGAATTCTGCAAGAGGCTCAATACTTGGCAATTCATGAACGCCGATGCAGCCAGAATGAATTCTGGACTGACTCCAAATCGCCAAGGCACTCGCCGAGCCAAAATTTGCGGTCCGATTAAGCGACCGGCTAACCGGAAGATGTACCATCACCAAGAAGTCTGGACCAAGGCGCCACGCGGCGCTGAAGAGGATTAGAGTGGAGAGGGAGGAGCAATTTGCCTGATACCATCGATTGGCCCAATCGGACCCAGCCCAGGCGGCCGCGCCGCCGCGGATTGTTCGCCGTAATTGCCGCAATTGCCGTTGTCGTCTTCGGCAGCCGCGCCGCGCTGTCGTTTTGGGTTGACCTGCTGTGGTTCCGGTCGCTGGGCTACGAACAGATCTTCTGGAGGACGCGATGCCTGGAATGGGGCGTCTTTGCGGCTTTCGCTTTGCTCACTTTTCTTATCCTCCTCGGAGCATTCACGCTCCTCGATCGCACCCATCGAGAAGATCTGCCCAGAGATCACACCATCTTCATTGGCGGCCGTCCGGTCACTCTCTCCATCATGCCGGTGCTGCGCGTTCTCAGAATCGGCATTTCCCTGCTGGTTGCAGTTGCCACCGGCGGATCTATGGCGGCGGAGTGGCAGACGCTCGCGCTTTGGCGTTACGCGCCGCAAGTCGCCGGCAGCGTCGTGGACCCCATCTTCTCCAGGCCGCTGAACTTTTATTTGTTCACCCTGCCCGCTTGGCAACTGATCGTGGGCTGGCTGCTGACCATGAGCGTGATCTGCTGCGTGGCTGCCGCCTTGCTTTTTGCCGTCAGTGGAGGCTCCCGCGCTCTGGGCGGGCGCGGCGGCGGTTTGCCATGGCGCGGAGTCTCTATCGCCGCCGCTGTTCTGCTGCTGGCGGTTGCGGCGCGCGTATATCTCAGCCGCTTCGAACTGCTCTTCGACCATCACACCATCTTCGACGGCGTAACTTACACCGATGCCCACGTTATGCTGACCGGCAAACTCATCGTCGCTCTTGCGCTGGTTCTCGGGTCACTCATCGCCGCCTTCGGAGCCATTCGCTCTCCGCGCGGTCGCTGGCTTGTGTTAGCCGTTCTTCCCGCCGCATTTTGTTACGTCGCTGTGAGCATGGTGGGCTGGTACGTCAGCAGCTTTTTGGTCAAGCCCAACGAACTGGTGCGCGAAACTCCCTACATTGCCATTAACATCCAAATGACGCGGCTGGCCTACGGACTTTCCAAGTTCACGCAGCGCGAGTTTCCCGCCGAGACCACTGTTGATGCAACCGATCCGGCGAACAATCGCTCCACGCTCCAGAACATCCGGTTGTGGGACTGGCGCGCGCTTCAAGATACGCTGCGCCAGATTCAGGAGATTCGCACTTACTACGACTTTCCCGACGTCGATATAGATCGCTACAAGATCGGCGGCGAGATGCGCGAGGTGATGCTGGCCGCGCGCGAACTGAACGTCGACAAGCTCCCCGTAAGCAGCCATAACTGGATCAACGACAAGCTGATCTACACGCACGGCTACGGAATTACCATGAATCCGGTGAACGGATTCACGGCGGAAGGAATGCCCACGCTGCTGTTGAGCAATATGCCCGTTCAAAGCACTGTGCCGGATCTCAAGGTGACCCGTCCCGAGATTTATTTCGGCGAACAGAACAGCGGCGACGTCTATGTGAAAACTAAACAGCAGGAGTTCGACTACCCGCAGGGAGACTCCAACAACCTGACTTCGTATCGGGGAAGCGGCAGCATCGAGTTAGGCGGATTCCTGCGCCGAATCCTGATCGCCTTCGACCGCGGCGACCTTGCCAAACTGCCCTTCAGCGACGATGTGAACCCGCAGAGCCGCCTGCTGATGCGGCGCAACGTGCGTGAGCGAGCCGTCGCCCTGGCGCCGTTCCTCACCTTTGAAGAAGATCCCTACATTGTGCTCGGCGACGATGGCCGCCTCTCCTGGATCATGGATGCGTTTACCGAATCCGACAGCTATCCTTGCTCGACGCATACCGCGCTCGGCGACCGTTCGCTCAACTATATGCGCAACAGCGTGAAAGTCGTCATCGACGCCTACGACGGAACTGCGACTTTCTATGTCTTCGACAGGGAAGATCCCATCCTGGCGGCTTATCGCGGCATCTTCCCGGAGTTATTCAAAGACGCCGCCGCCATGCCTGCGGGATTGCGCAAACACGTGCGCTACCCCGAGTCCCTGCTCAAGCTGCAAGCCGAAGTCTACGGCCTTTATCACATGACCAATCCGGAGGTCTTCTACAATCGCGAGGACTTATGGACGGTCGCCACCGAAGTTGGCCTGGGCGAGGGCGGCGCGCAGCAGACGCAGGCCATGGAGCCTAACTTCGTGCTGATGAAGCTGCCTGAAGAAGCCGGCGTCGAGTTTGTCGAGATACTGCCCTTTACCCCCGCCAATCGCAACAATCTGATCGGCTGGATTGCCGCCCGCAGCGACGGCGAACGCTACGGCACTTCGGTCGTCTACGACTTTCCCAAGACCAAGCTAGTTGACGGTCCGTTGCAGATAGAAGCGCGCATCGATCAGAACGCCCAGTTATCCGGACAGTTATCGCTGTGGAATCAGCAAGGCTCGCACGTGCGCCGCGGAACCTTGCTGGTAATTCCGTCGGGTCGGGCGCTGCTCTATGCCGAGCCGATCTATCTGCAAGCCGACCGCAGCCCCATGCCGGAGTTGCGTCTGGTGGTGCTTGCTCTTCAGGACCGCCTCGCATACGGGCCGACTTTCGAGGCCGCGCTCGCTTCTCTCTTCGGCGGCGCGACTTCGTCTCTCAGTCCCACGGAAGCGCCCCGCGCCGCCACGGAACCGGGCAGCGCCTTGCCATCCGCGCCTCAACCCGCGCAAGACCAGAATGCGCTGATTGCGCAGGCAGGCAAGGACTTTGCCGACTACCAGCGCCTCACCGCTGAAGGCAAACTCGGCGAGGCTGGCCAGAAACTGGAAGCGTTGAAGCAAGCGATAGAGAAACTGAATGCGCAGACCAAATGAAATGCGACGATGCAACCCATATCCCGGATGGCAAAGGGCGCTTCCGGCCTAGGCACCGTTCGTCCAGACCCTGCTACGGTAAATCGTGGCCAGCACTTAACCTGGCCTACGCACATTCTCTGTCTTTACCATCTTCATAGCGTCTCCGACTCGCTCACGAGCCACTTTACGAAACGCGTCTGGCTGCCGTGTAGCTTCCTGGTTTTCATATCGCATCAAAACAAGTTTGTCGTTCGGAAAAGCGTATTCCTTGAACTCATAGATTGCGTCCGGTGAGTTGGATCAGTCCTCTTCTCTTGAATCTAGGCCCGCCACCCGGCTGAGCGTTGCCCAAATCGTCCGCCCCTCGTATTCACTTCCACACGCGATTCCTTCACTTTAGGGAGACTCTGCACAAGCCCCAACGCTGCGTTCAGTTTGGATAGAACGATAAGTGGAGGATGAGGACGATGCAGTAGCAGACACTGGCGTCACGTGTGAGGAGACCCCGCGTATCGAGGGCAGACCGCGGCGATTCACGAGGCCGAGCCAGATGCGCAAGATATGAACAGCGACCGTAACAAGTTCAATAACTATGTTGACAGGCCAAGCGCAAGAACCGGACTAAGTCGAGAATTATAGACAAGGCGGAGTGGCCGTTCCGCATCTTGAAGCGAGTCTTCGGGTTTAGGAAGGTGCGCTATCGCGGCTTGAAGAAGAATCGCGAATGGCTGCTGGCGGCCTTCGCGGCGGTCAACTTATACCGACATCGCAAGCGGCTGGCCCCGCTGGGGGGTAGTGTGCCTGAAGGCCGAAAAACGGCCTTCAGGAAACAAAATCAAGCAGGGAGACGCCGGTTCCGGGCCTTTTCCTTCCAAGCAACGCCGAAATCCGCCTCGCACATTTTGCCGCCGCGAAGTCTGGCGCCTGTGCACAGTCTCCCTAGAGGGCGGCGGAAGCGGTTCTTTCGCTCTTCCTCAATTCGTCCACGCATACAGCCAGCGTCAGCAGCAGAAAGATAGCCCACGCCGAGCCGTACACGATGTCTCTGCCGATATACAACTGATACCAGTCCAGTTTCACCGGCGGCATGAACAATCGCGGCACGATCAAAGCGAGCGTGGCGATCGCTGCCGGGAGCGCCGTCCAGCGCGGCATCGCGGCCATTAGCGCGATCGCCGGCGTGTAACAGGAGAAATCGTAGTTATGCACCGGCGTTGCCAGGCCTGGCATCAACAGCAGAAGCGCCAGCGCCGCGTGGGATTCGGTAAGTTTCGCGCGCTGCTTCAACAGGGCCGCGGCGGTCACTCCCGCCACGGCCAGGAAAGCCGCCGCCGAGATCGCGTATGCGGCAGTTGCCGGAACGCCGATCGCCTCGAGCAGCGCTAGCAGTCCGATCATCAAAGTGGGCTTGTTGAGTGGGTCGCTGGTATAGGCATGCGCCGAGGCAAGATAGCTGTGGACCAGGTTCGGGTCTACCCATGCGGCAAAGATCGCAAACGGAATCGAAGCGAGGATCGCGTAGACCAGCGGGCGCCGCGCCGACCGCTGAAAGATCAATGCAAATAGAAAGAGCGGAAAGGAGAGGATCGGCTTGGCCGAGGAGATGAGGATACCGGCGGCGGCCAGCCAGGGCCACTCCTCAATCAGGCCGACCAGAGTGGCCGCAACGGCCAGCGAGATCAGCAGAGAGGTTTGCCCAAAGTGGATCGGCGCCGAGACCGCCGCCAGACTGTTCGCGCCCAGCAGCCAGCACCAGTCCCCGTTGGTCAGCGGCCCACCGCGAAAATGGCGCGCCATACGCACAGTGCACCAGAAGAGCGCGATTGCCGCCGCAAAGTTGATGCAGCGGAAGATAACTTCCGCAGTGGCGAAGGAAAAAGGCGCAACCGGAGCCAGCACCGGGAGAATGGTCGGCAGGTAGCCAGCAAAGAACGGTCTAGGCGGACCGTACATCGCCGTATAGCGATGGAAAGTATCCATTACATACGGCGAGCGGCCGGCGATCCAGCACCGTGCCGCGCTGTAGAAACTCACGAAGTCGGAATCGCTGCGATCCCTGAAAATCATGCGATACAGCAATCCGAGCAATAGGTCCCGCGCGACCACCAGGACCGTCACAAACACCGCGACCCAAGACGCGGGGCGCGCTTCGTAGATTTTCCAGACGTTCGACAGTTTCATGTTCCTGATGATACAGCGGCGGCGATAAGGAACATCTAATGCGCTCCTCGGACCGGCGGAGCGCGGTGCCGTTTGACGTTTTCGTCACAAAAGGCGCCGTGGGGGCTGCTGTTATGATGGAGTGCTCAATAGAAAACTCCGGTTCACACAATTTCTGCAAGGAATGGGCCACGGTCGAAGTTCCCTACGTCCACGGCTTCATGGCGGTGCCGTCGATCGAAGGCCGCATGGGATTGGGTTTGAAACAGGATGGGTTACTTTAGTCCAATGCCCTTTCGTAACTTTATGGCTCGTAAAAAAGTGCAATTTTTGTTGGACTTCCACACAGCTTCTGAGCTATATTGATCGGAATCCGCTCCCCTTGCGGAGAATCCCAGTTCAAACTCAGAGGTCGTTCCGAGACTGTACGCTTCTTCGTTGCCGTTTCTCTTGTTAGCCGGATGTCAGATTTGTCCAGAAACGCGCCGCCCTCAGCGTGTACAGGGTTCGTCTGCCTCGCCCCCAGGAGGATTCCATGAAGTCGAAACTCTTCCCCGCGGCAGTTTCCTCGGCAATCGCTGTTCTTTGCCTCGCCTTCACCTGCACCGCAAACGCGAAATCGTCACCGCCCCCGAACGTGGATTGCACCAAGGAGAAATGCTATCCCTCAGTGGTCATTCCCGCCGATCAGCCTCAGTTTATGTATTACTGCAAGGATGCGGGATGCAGCCCTGGCAAGGGAACCAGTCCCAAAGATCTTCCCATCAGCCTGAGGAATGCCTCATCGCTCACGGTAACGGTCGTGGGCATCAACCCGCTGAGAAGGAGCTTTACAGTGACCTTCAATGGCACAAAATTCGCGGAGATCGACGGAAGCGTGTTTGGCCAGATATTGGGATTTTCAACGCAAGGATTGACAAGTGTTCCCAGTGTTAAAGCTGCAGAAAACGCACCGCTGTTGCT
>CAZMHC010000012.1:43681-48908 GCA_964565955.1 uncultured Occallatibacter sp. | reverse complement strand
CTTCGCAACTACCGGGGCAAGTGCGAGAACCCGCACGGGCACAACTACAAGGTGCGCGTGACCCTGGCTGGGGCCGAGCTGGACGCCGCAGGCCTGTTGCTGGACTTCAAGCTGCTCAAGCAGGTGATGCGGCCGGCGATCGAGCGCATTGACCACCGGATGCTCAACGATCTGGAGCCGTTCATTGTGCTTAACCCTTCAGCCGAGAATATCGCCAAATACTTCTACGACCTGACCAACCAGCAGCTTGCCGCCATGACCGAAGGCCGGGTGCGGGTGAAGGATTGCACCGTCTGGGAGACGGATGCCTGCACGGCTACTTACTACGAGTAGACGGCGGATCACCATAGAGATTGGAGATGCCAGCCGTACCCCTACGCGGGCGGCGTGGGTACAGTGCAATCTACGAAGTCTCTGAGGCGCGCGCGTAGTGTCGAGTGACTGAAATTGAATTTCACGGTTTCAAGTCCGCTCCAGATTCTGCCCCGCCATTCGTCTTCGGGTGACGTGCAAATGAAATACCCGAGCCTCATCGGAACTTCATCCAGCGCATCACCATCCTCACCGTCCCTGAACGCTCGGAACTCTCGCACAACTTGATAAAGTTTGGAGCCTTGAACACGTTGTATGCCTTCCACTCCTGCAAGATAGGATTCCGGCAGTTCGTCCCCCTCCATGGGCGGGTTGCCCGCTCCAGCTTTCTTCAGAATCTCCAGAGCCCGAGGGAGGTTCGCCCGTCTGGCACGCAGAGCGATGTAGTTTGAGGCGCCGTGTGCAGCGATCATCTGCGCAACGGCAGTGTTAATCAACTGATTGAGGGCAACCCCTTCCGATTCAGCCACATTGCGAGCCGCTTCGAGCAGAGTGGGTTGCAGACGCAAGGCGAAGTTACTTGTTCTCATCTCATTTTCATCCTTTCCAGAGCCTCCCGAGGAGTCAAGACCTCTAAAGCGAATTGCTCCGGTATGCCTGCAAAATCGGCTCCATTGAATGTAACGATTGCGTCGGCCTCGCCGTTGATCGCGGTTTCCAGAACCATTTCGTCGTCCGGGTCGCACAACAGCGGCCGCCAGCTTCGCATCATGCGCACTTCGATGCCTGCCGAGCAGATCACGTCAATAAATTCTCCAACTTCAGAAATACCAAGCCCAGAAGCCCGCAAATGCTCACGACGGGTCAAGACAGCTTCATATTCCAAAACCAGCGGGTTGGAGATCAAGAACTGAAACCGAAAGCCCAGTGCAGCCTCGACCAAGGCTCTGGAGGCACCCTTCTGACTGCGAATTGCAGCAACCAAAACGGAGGTATCAAGTACCAGCCTCACGAGAGAATCATATCATATGCAATATCGTCAGTTCATCTGGCTGGACTTCGATTTGAGATACTTGTCGAAGGGTATCTCGAAGTAGAACAGTTCGTTGCCGTCAGCGTTGCGCAGCTTGCGCAGATGCAGCTTGGCGCCCCGCAGCGGGTTATCGAGACCGGAAACATCGTAAAACAGGAAGCCGGCGCGGGTGGTGTGCGGCTCGACAACCAAGGCCTGGTACTCGAAGGCATCGAAGTCCTGCTCGATTTCCTTGTCGCTGGCCTTGGGCTTCATCTTGATGGGGGGCAGCGGGCCGGGCATGGGAATCTTCTTGCCCTCGCGTTCCTTGTGTGTCATAAGCCGCTCCACGTCTTCCGGCTCGGCGGCCTGAATCTTGTCGCCCGCGGCGGTGAGGAAGAGGATGCGCGCATCGCGCAGAGAGATCGGCCGGTTGCTGTTATTGGTCACGATCAGCCGGACGGGCATCACGCCGTGGCTGAGGTAATCGACGCGAAAAATAGATCCTTTCTCGCGCGTATCGTACGGTTCGGCGGCAATGGCCACCTTTTCATCGTCGTGGACCTCAACCGCCGCAAAGGCCGTGGCCGGTTGTACGGGCGGAGGGGAGTGTTCGCTGGCCAGGGCCGGAAGCGCCAGCGACAGGAAGAGCGGAATTGCTCGAAAGACCCTCATCGTGCTCGACTGTATCATTTGAAGGTTAGACCGGAAACAGGGAAATTCCGTCGCGGATGATTCTGTTTTTTTACAATCTGGCTTTGCTGCTGGTTCTGATGGCTGGCGCGCCGTGGTGGCTCTTTCGCATGGCCACTACGCACAAATATCGCGAGGGCTTGCTGGAGCGGCTAGGATGGGTGCGGTTGAATCGGGATGGCGGCCTGCCAAGATCACAAACGCAAGGTTCGCAGGGCGCGGAGCCCCCTCTCATCTGGCTCCATGCTGTCTCGGTGGGAGAGGTGCTGGCCGTGAGCCGGCTGGTCTGTGAGTTGGATCGAGCCTTCCCGGATCACAAGCTGGCGATCTCGACCACCACGCGGACCGGCCAGGCTTTGGCGCGAGAGCGTTTCGGTGCCAATCGGGTTTTCTATTGTCCGCTTGATCTTCCTTGGGCGGTGCGGGCGTATCTGAACGCGCTTCAACCAAAGCTCCTGGTGCTGGCCGAGACCGAGTTCTGGCCCAACCTGCTGAGCGGCTGCTTTCGGCGAAAGATTCCGGTTGCGGTGGCGAATGCGCGCATCTCCGACCGCTCCTGGCCGCGCTATCGGCGGTTGCGCTGGCTATGGTGGCCGTATCTCAGCCGGATTAGCCGCGTTCTGGCCCAAAGCGAGACCGATGCCAACCGGCTAAAAGCCATCGGCTGCCAGCCGGAGCGGGTTTCCGTCGCTGGAAATCTGAAGTTCGACGTGCGAGTCCCTTTGGAATCCGATGCTGCCCGGCGATTGAAGGAGCTGGCGCCGGACTTGCGCCTGATTGTTGCGGGCAGTACGCTGGAGGGCGAGGAAGCCGCGCTGCTGGAGGCTTGGCCGCGCCTGCTCGAAGCCGATCCGCAGTTGGCAATGGTGCTGGCGGTGCGGCATCCCGAGCGGTTTGGGGCCGTGGCTGCTTTGCTCGGTCGCTCCGGCTTCCCGTGGGAGAGGCGCTCCTATTGGCGGGCTACTGATTCACCTTCCGGCCTGGTGGATTCGCTCCAGCTTCTCGCTCCCGGCCAAATCGTGCTCCTCGATACTATCGGCGAACTGGCTTCGGTTTACTCGCTCGCGGCACTCGCCTTCGTGGGCGGCAGCCTGATTCCCGCAGGCGGGCACAACCCGCTGGAGCCGGCTCAGTTCGGCGTTCCCATCGTCATGGGGCCGCACTACGCGAACTTTCGCGCCATTGCAGATGAATTGTTGGCGCATCGGGCGATGCGCATCGCCGCCAGGGAAGAATTGGCCGCAACCATGATCGACCTCCTGGAAGACTCGGCGGCGGCCACGGCAATGGGGGAACGGGCGAGGCGGGTCTTCGACCGGCAGGCGGGAGCGACCGTGCGCTGCGTCGATGCGCTACGGGAGTTGCTTCCAGGAGCAAGCAAAGAGGTATAGACGCTTTGGCCGTCGCGCAAATGCGGAGTGCAATGCAGGTTTTGGCTCGGAGAGCTACTGGCCGATCACATTCTGCGCCACGGTCTCTTCGTCCGCATCCGTCTGAATGATCTTGTTGTGCAGGCAGTAGAGCGCCAGTTCGAGCCGGTCCGAGACGCCCAACTTGTCGTAGATCTTGCGCAGATAGTTTTTGATGACTTGCTCCGTGGTGCCCAACTGGAAGGCGATCTCCTTGTTGCGCTTTCCCTGGGTGATGCAGGTGATGATGGACATCTCCTTGGGCGAGAGCTTGGGCTGGGTGCGGGGGTTGACCAGCGCGGCGGCCTGGGCGCGATAAGCCTCGATCACCCAATTCACCGATTGATTGTCGATCCAGGTTTCGCCGGCGGCGATTCTGCGGACGCAGCGGACCAGCAGGTCGGGCGAGATGGAACGGGATACGATGCCGCGCACACCGCGGCGGTAAAGTTCGACAGTGTGGTTCTCATCCGACGAGATGGCCTGGACAATCAGCTTCACATCGGGAGCCGCCTTCAGGATGTCTGGAATCACATTGGCGGTGCCGATCAGCAACCCGCCCTCCAGAAGCACCACGTCGGTGGGAAAACGCTCTATGGCCGAGCGCAGATTTTCGATGGAATCGGCTTGCGCCACCACGCGAAGATCGTCTTCGAGCGCAAAAACCTTGCGAATCCCCACCCGGTAAATGGCTTGGGAATCGGCAAGAATGATGCGTATCGTCCCCGGCTTGACCGGTGCGTCAACAGTATCGCCTTCGGGAGAATCGTCCAAAAAGTCCATAGCGTGTTTGGGTTGCGGCTGCTCGAAGTGCGACTGCCTGGTAAATGTCACTGCTCGGCAAATTGATATTCGTCGATGGTGGCGGCAGCCAGGAACCTACTTTGGTTCATGGAGCAGCGTACCACACGTCCCAGGCAATGGACCAGAACATCGTGGGCTGTACCAAGAACGGCACCGGGCATCCGCAGGGAAAATCTGATCTCCAAGCCCGCTTTCAGCCGGTTTTCCGTCTCGAAAAGCACACCGCTGGCCGAGACGTTGCGAGTAAGTGCGGCAAACTCCGCCTTGCCCGTCGCAATCACAACTGGCAGAGTAAGAGGGAAACGAACCGCGCACCGCACCTCCTGATGGGCGACCGACGGTTCGGGGAGAGCGGAAGAAAGCTGCACCCCGGATTTCAAATCGTTCATTGAATGCACCCTCCCGTAGTGGATGTTGTTACTCTAAATGACTTCCCCTGAAAGACATACGGCACCAAAGTTTCCAGATTGGTAACCTCCCCGCAAGGACGCGAATTCCCCCGAATGAGCGGCCCCTGGACGAGCTCTGAAATCCGCCCGCAATGTATTCAAACAAGACAGCTTACTCGCCAAACACCGCTCCAATCGCGTGGCTGCGGCACCTGCGGCGACCGCTTGGGGCCGACCCGGACAAATAAAAATCACAAAAAAATAAAAAAGAAAAGATTACTTTTTGGTGGCGAATCTTTGAATATTGGATTAGTATCTCGCTGCAATTCCAAATTCACCCCAAAAGGAGTGTAATACCATGACTTCCACTTCGCTGAATACCCGCTTCGCCTCTCTCGCCGCCGGACTTGTATTGTTCCTCTGCTGCGCCGCCGCCACGGTTTCGCACATTTCTCCCGCATCCGGCAGCGAAGCTCAGGCACTCGCGCAATTGCTTGTGCCAGCCAACGATGCCAACTCCGATCTGATTGCGATGGTCTCGCCGTGGCCGCCCAGCAGCGCAAGCGACGATAGGATTGCGATGGTCTCGCCGTGGCCGCCCAGCAGCG
>CAZMHC010000012.1:0-43581 GCA_964565955.1 uncultured Occallatibacter sp. | reverse complement strand
GCGATGGTCTCGCCGTGGCCGCCCAGCAGCGTGAGCGACGACAGGATTGCGATGGTCTCGCCGTGGCCGCCCAGCAGCGTGAGCGACGATCTGATTGCGATGGTCTCGCCGTGGCCGCCGGCAAACGCCAGTTCTACACACGTATAACCGCATTGGTGTAAGGCTCTCGCACAAATGCGGTGCTAGACTGAATCCATTGCATCGAAGGTTTTAGGTGGGGCTTGACCGGTGAGTCTGGACAATTCACTCTGGATTGGCGGCATTGCGGCCGAGATTCTAGTTCTTGGATTGCTCCTCTATCGGCGCGCGTGGAAAACGCTGCCTATCTTCTGCGCTTTCTGCGCCTGGGAACTGCTGAGTGATGCTGGGGATTATGCAATTCTTCGCTTTTTCCCCGCCAGCTATCTTACGACCTATTTGGTCCAATCGGTCGTGGATGCAGCCTTGCAACTCGGCGTTCTGGTCGAGTTGGCCTGGTCGGTGCTTCGTCCGCTTCGCGCCTCTCTGTCGAGTCGCGCCCTGTGGTTGCCGGCGGTTTTGATCGCAGTCGTTGGTGCCGCGATCTGGCCATTTTCCGGCATCCAGGAGATTGCCGGCCAGTCTTCGCTTATGCGCAACTTAGTGCATCTGGTCCAGACCGTCTCTATTCTCCGAGTTCTGCTTTTCTTGCTGCTAGCTGGATGCAGTCAGTTGCTCTCGATTGGATGGCGGGACCGTGAGCTTCAAATCGCCACCGGACTCGGTTTCTATTCGCTGGTCAGCCTTGCCGTGACGATGGCGAGGTTCCACCTCTCGTTGGCATCGCAGTATCGCCACCTGAATCAGGTCGTGGTGGCCAGTTACCTCTGTTCCCTTCTGTATTGGGTATTCTGCTTCTCCCAGCAAGAGGCCGAGCGGCGGGAATTCACACCGCAGATGGAGCATTTTCTGTTGGCGTTGGCGGGAAACGCCAGAATCACCCGTATGGCATTGGGGGATTCGGCGAATTCCAATTCGCAAGAACGCAAATAGCCGGAGTTTTGCGGAACTCCGGGAATTGAAATTCAGGGGATGTGTCTACCGGATTCGGTTTGTATTTCCAGTGGCACCTGCCGCTTTCCTTTTTCGCATCCGTGCGTCTTCCCTTCGCCGCCGAGCCATGAGGGGCAGTTTGCCTTGGCCTATTACTTTGGTATCCTGAACCTGTCGGTACGATTTTTTCACGGATTTGCACAAAAAGATAAAAATTTCACATCCATCGCACGGAGATTTGTGTTACTAATGATTGTTAGAAAATGCGGCGGGCAGCACCGGCGGTCAACGCGGTCACCAACCCCGGACTGAGGATTGTTTATGATTGTGCTTCTCCTTCAAGTTGCGACGATTTCGTGTATCGCTATACTCCTCGTCCGTTGGCGTTGCGCGGTGGGCCGCCGCAATGCCCAAACTTGGCAATCGCTCCTGGCTCGGCTTCGGCTCGACTGGAGCGCCCGGGAGTTGAGCGATCGTTTCCTTTGGAAAGAAGGGGTTGACGCAACCACCGAGGACGTTTGGCAGCGTTTGGAAGGCCCCAGGGGTCTCTGCGTAATCTACCGCAACGCGCAAGTGATGCAGGAGATGGCAGAATATGCGGCGCGGAACTCGGAAGGCGTGGACCCGATGCTGCTGGCGACGCTGCGCAGCGACGCCATCCAGATTCGAGTCTGCGTATTGATGGCTTTGGCGCAGTATGCGTTCACTCAGGCCAGCGAGGGTGTCCGAGTCAATGCCTTCAGAGCCGCTCAGATGTATGCGGGCATGGCGGCAAGAATGACACGGTTGCTCCAGAATCACGCCGCGGTCGTTCTCCCGGATTTTGTAGCTGCAATGTAGTCGGGAACCATCCAGCACAATCGCTCCGCCCCCGTGCGATTGCGGTCGGTGCGTCCACTATGGGCGAACTCCTCCGGGTGTTTCAGTCGGATCATCGACCAATCATTGCACGTATCCGGGTACTGCATCCCTACCCGGTTAGGCGATTCAAGGCGTCACTTACAACATTTGTCGGGAGTTGAGTTGGATGCGGCGATTCCGTCCGTGCGCATCTGCGGGCAGGGCGGGGCTTACGGAACGTCCCTACCGCGACCGGCGAGATCGCCTTTGTTCACCCCAGACCTCGACGGAGACAGCGATTGCAGGCATAGGGCGTTGCACGAGTTACCGGACTAGCCGCACCCGAATGTCAAGATTGAAGAAGACTGCTTCCAAATCATCGAGGCCGCTTGCGCGCAATTTCTCGATTGGCTGGGCCGCCTCTTCGTTCCTTTGACGCGATGCTGATCGCCACCATCGCCGCCGCCGGCGAAGATGTGCTGGCGCAGGTTGGAATCGCCGCCGGAACGCGATAGACTGAATGCGCCCATGATCGAGTCCCTGCACATTGCCGGTTTTAAGCTCTTCCGCGACCTCACGCTGCCCAAGCTGGGGCGAATGAACTTGTTCTTTGGAGAGAACAATACGGGGAAGAGTTGTTTACTGGAGGCGGTTGGCATATACGCTAGCCACAACCCTATTACTGACATTTTGTATATCGCATCGCTTCGTTCTCAAGGCGAAATTCGGCCGTGGGAGCCGCGTGGTGGATCGAATGAACAAGGAACATCCCTTCGTCATCCGGTATTTGACCTGTTTCGACGAGATGGGCCAATGGGTGATCCGGATGCTAAATCCTCGATATTGATTGAGCAGATTGGCGACAGCGACTCACTCCGCTTGGAAGATCAATTGCGAGATATCATGATCAATACGGACGGCTCACGAACGGTTTCACCTATAGCACGAGATGGACAAGAGGAAATCGGATTCGGCGAATTGGCCCGAGTGCTTGCAGTGTATCGAGGCAATAAGTCAGTTGCCTTGATCACTCGGCGAAGTGCTTTGCCGAGTGTGTGGAGATTGCATGCTCAGAAACAAGCCAATGAGGACGTACCTGCAATCGCCCATGTTCCCGCAAACGGTCTCAGCGACGAGGTGGCTGCTTCCCTATGGGATTCGCTTATTCAAGGCCCTGGGCAGGAGCGCGTACTTAGCTGGTTGCGCGTAATTGATTCCCGAATTGAGGCTTTAGATTTCGTTGCAGGAAGGCTCAAGGAACGCATTGCATTACTTAAGATCGAAGGCGAAGGCCGTATTCCGCTACGATCCATGGGCGACGGCCTTCGGCGTATGTTTCATATTGGCTTGGCGATGTCTACCGCATCCAAAGGCATCCTCCTTATCGACGAATTCGAGAATGGCCTCCATTGGCGCGTTCAGCGGGAACTTTGGGCTGCCCTCGCCAAGGCTGCGAAGGAGTTTGAAGTCCAGATTTTCGCCACCACCCACAGCCGGGACTGCATTGGCGGTTTCGTTTCGGCAAGCAAGGAGTTGGGCATCGAGGATGCGACTCTCTACCGGCTGGAGCGCGAAGGCGACGAAATCTACGCGGTGAATCTTGCCCTTGTCAACGTTGAGGATGCCCTTGAAGTGAATGGGGAAGTTCGCTAGTTATGGCCACTCCGCCAGTGCAACCAAGTGCGCCAGACTCCGATTCTCTTCTGCTTGTCGAGGGCAGAAACGACAGCAATGCAGTCCTCCAGCTTGTGCGCCTCAAATTTGATGCGGACCCGGCATTCGGAATCTCCGAATGTGGAGGCGCCGATGGCGCTTTGAAGAAATTTTCCGGGCGACTGGCCAACCCCAGTCCTCAACCAAGAATTCTGGGTTTGATTCTCGATACCGACATTGAAGGTTCAACCGCCAAAGACGCGGTAGAAAGGCGTTGGACGCAGATCAAGAGCAAGATCGGCGCGAGTTATAATTTACCCAAAGACTTTCCCGAAGAAGGACTTATAACCGACCCTCTGCCGGGACGAAAAGCCAAAGAAGCCTTGCCGCGCATTGGAGTGTGGCTCATGCCGGATAACAAGGCATTCGGTATGCTTGAAGACTTGCTGATGGAAGCGCTCGGCGATCGCGAAAAGGACTACACATTAACGGTCGTGAAGCAGGCAAAGACCGACAAGGTTGCGTCCTATCACGACAGCCATCTGTCGAAGGCAATCATCCGAACTTATATAGCTTGGCAAGAGCCGCCGGACGTGCAGTACATCGGCTTGGCTATCAAAGAAGGCCACTTCCAAAACATAGAGGCGGCCTGCGCACAATTTCTCGATTGGCTGGGCCGCCTCTTCGTTCCTTTGACGCGGTGACAGGTCGCGCGCCAGACTCGTCACACCTGCATGACTTCCGCTTCCTTCTTGCGCGATAGCTCTTCCATGCGGCGAATCTCCTCGTCGGTCATCTTCTGGACCTCTTCTAGTGCGCGCTTCTCCTCGTCCTCGCCAATCTGCTTGTCCTTGGCGAGCTTCTTGAGGATGTCGTTGCCGTCGCGGCGGACGTTGCGAACGGCCGTCCGGTGCTCTTCGAGCACCTTGTTCAGATGCTTGCAGACCTCGCGGCGGCGCTCCTCGGTCATGGGAGGAACGGGGACGCGGATCACCTTGCCGTCGGTCTGCGGGTTGAGGCCGAGATCGGAGGCGCGCAGGGCCTTTTCGATCTCCTTCAGGGCCGAAGGGTCGTACGGCGAGATGAGAATCAGTTGCGCCTCGGGGGTGGATACCTGCGCCATCTGGCTGATGGGGGTGGGGGTGCCGTAGTAATCCGCCTTCAACTGGTCGAGCATATGCACACTGGCCCGGCCGGTGCGCGTGGAGGCAAGATTGGCCTGGAAGGTGGCCACGGCCTGGTCCATCCGCCGCCGCAGATCGCCGTTGAGTTCCTTGAGCGCCGGAATTCCGGCCATGATCGAGACTGCCATCGGTTTCGTCCTCGCGATGCGAATTGCCAACGTACATTCTACTAGATTGGCGCGCCGGTACAGTTTTTCCCGCAACAGCGGGATCTTGATTCCCGAAAACTCACCCCGCTAAACTAGAGCCGGTCAAGGCTGAGATCGGGTGGGCTACCCACCGATCCATCCACCCGGCATTTTGCAGAAACTGTCTCGGATTTGGGCGCGCCAGCCAAGATCGGTAAAGGTCGTGAGATCCACCCCTTTCTGGATCGCGCGAGCTTCTTTCGCATCCGTCACGGAGGAGCAAATCCGGCAAATCGCATCCACATTGTCGTTGACGGAGAAGTAAGAACTCATCAGGGTATGAATCATCTTCAGCTTGTTATCGGTGGAAAGTATGTTGATCTCGATTGTCGAATGCGCGTTGACCCAATCTCTCACAGAAGGCACATAACTGAACCAGTATGGGCTGGGAGCGTTTTCCGCGGCAAGATCGCCGACGTTCTTTTTTTCGAGAACGCCTTGATCGACTGCCATGAGATTGCCATCGTACCCAGGCTGGACGGTAGTCTGCCGCGCTCCGCCGAAACTTCCCGAAATCTTGCTGAAAAGCGATTCCGAATAGCGATCCTGCAAGCCCAATATATGCCCAAACTCGTGCGTGGCGGTCCAAGTAAACGCATCCGTGTCTGTGGCGTTCAACGTCATTCTTCGATCGAAGCCCGGAAACTCGACCACGTGCGATGGAACGCCGGGCGCTTGATTAAGGGCCTCGATCTGGGTGGCTTTTCCCGCGCTTGATGCCGTGTCACGATACCTGACCTTGATGTCGCAGGCAACGGCGTAGCCGTCTGGAAAGCCTTTGGTCCAGGTGTTGTTGATGGATTGCTCGATAGAATGCGCCCGAGCGCTATTCGCCTCGGGACCGAACAATTCCATGGCGCCTGCGATCTTGAAGGAGTTCTCGGTACGATCTACAAAAATTCCAGGGGCAGGCGAAAACCGCCCCACGGGCAGAACTGTATCTCCCATGTTCAATCTCCTACGCAGAATAAGGTGTGGATGGCCGCGTCCGAATTTCCGGAAACGGACGCCGGGCCATAGTTCAAGGTTGTTACTGCTTTCCTTCAGGCGTTTCCGCAAAGGCATGGCAACGGCGGTTCGTCAGGTTATCGTTCACCTCAACGGACGCTCCCGCCAGTATACTCCTACTCTATTCCCCCTCCGCCGGCACCTGTTCGAGCAGCCGTTTCCAAGTCTTCTGATTCTTGCGGAAGGCTCTCTTGAGGTCGTCGAGAATCCGCTCGAAATCGGCATTGCTCCGCAAGTTGTTCCAGGCCGGATTCTTCTGGAACCAGGGATAATTCTCGTTGCCCAGGTAGATAGCCCGGCGCAGCCAGTGCAGAGCCTCGCTGTTATCGCCGTCCACGGCGAAGTAAGTCGCCAGCCTGTATGCCATCTCGCTGTCGGCCTCGGCGGCGGCCAGAGTTTCATCCCCAAGCAGCTTGGCGGCGCGCGCGCGGTCGCCCGTCTGCACATAGCACAAAGCCAGCGTGGGCACGGCGATGCGCAGCGAGGGATCGTCGCGGATAACTCCCTCAAGTATCTCGATGGCCGCGTATAGATTGCCCAGCCGCATCTGCTGGTAACCCGCCGAGGTGCGCAAGAGCGGGTGGCGCGGCTCCAGCGCCAGGCCCTTCTCCAACTCGTCGCCGGCCAACTCGATCTGATTCTGATAGTGGTAGACGCGGGCGCGGTGGTTATAGAGGATCGGGGCGCTGCCGGGATTCAGTTTGAGGGCGCGGTTGAACGCGGCGAGCGCCTCGTCGTAAACGCCGTCTCCGCGCAGCGCCATGCCGGCCACCATGTGAACGTTCCAGTCGTTGGCCGCCGAGGCCAGCAGGTTGGCGATGCCGTGCCGCGCCGACTCCTTCTCGCCGCGCGAGAGCAGCATATAAATCCGGTAGAGATTGGCCTCGGTCGAGGTTGGGTCCAGCCGGAGCGCCTCATCGAAGGCGCGCCGGGCGTGCATCACGTGAATCTGCCCGGCGAATCCGTGGCGCACATACTGCAACTCGGCGATGCCTAGCCCGCACCAGCCGGCGGCAAACTCCGGGTCCTTGGCGGTGATGCCGGTAAAGAGCGTGTGCGCCCGGTCCAGATCGGCGCGCGAGCCGGTGCGCACCATGAAGGAACTCAACAGCGCGCGGGCCTGCAAATAATCCTCGCTCACCGGCCCCGGCAGCGAGGCATCGCGAGGGCCGGCGGGGCGCAGCGCGTCGATCTGGTCGCCCGCGGAAAGCCCGTGCAGCGCGGCAAATACCTCGTTGGAAATCTCCGTTTGCACGGCAATCAGGTCGAGTGAGGCGACGCGAATCGCTCCCCCCGAGCGAACGCTCTGCGCGGCTACGTCGAGCAGTTGCCAGTTCAGATCGAAGCCCTCCTCGGAGCGCAGAAAGCTGCCCGCCAGCACAAAGGAAACCAGCAGCTTCTGGCCCAGCGCCAGGGGATCCATCTGCGCCTGCGCCAGCGGCATCAGAGTGCTCGACGGCCGGATCACCAGGGCCGGAATCCGCGCCAGCCGCGCGGCGATGGCATCGGCCAGCGCAAAGCCATAGAGCGGCGCCACTTCGGTCGCTCCCAAATTGGCGAACGGCAGCACCACCAGGGAATTCTGCGGCGCGCGGTCCACAGCCGACTCGCGGAAGCGCTCGGCCAGCATCGACAGAAAGCCGGTATTCCGCTTCTCCGCCTCAATGCCGGAAGTGGGCAAGTTGGCAGCCGCTTCGCCCGGGATGATTCCGGTCTCGATGCGGAGCGCCTTCATGATCGTCTTCAGCGCCTCGCGCACCTCGGCCGCCGAGGCGTAGCGCGCCGCCGGAATCTTCTCCAGGCAGGTGGTGATGACGCTCTTCAGCTCCGGCGCCATATCGGGCACGATCTCGCTCAAGTGGCCAGGGTCGGAAAATTGAATGGCGCGGATGGCCTGAAAATCCTCGGCGTCGGGCCAGGCAAAGGGATGCCGCCCGCTGGCCAATTCGTACAAAATCACGCCCAGCGCCCACACGTCCGTCTGCACGCTCGACTGCCCGGTGACGAACTGCTCCGGCGCCATGTAGCGGATGGTGCCGCCGCGCGCCGTATATGTTTCGGCGACCGGAGCGTCTTTGGATAACTCCGGCTTCGATGGGTCGAAACTCGCCTCTTCCCGGTTCAACCGCCGCGCCAGCCCGAAGTCCAGAATCTTCACCAGGCCACCGTCGGTGAGCATCACGTTCTGCGGCTTCAGGTCGCGGTGGAAGATGCCAAGCGTGTGCGCCGCCTGCAAGCCGTCGGCGATCTGAATGCCCACCGAAAGCACCAGTTGCAGGCTGGCCGGCCCGCGCGCAATCAGGTGGTCCAATGACTGGCCGGGCACGTACTGCATCACGATGAAGCCCTCGTCGCCGCTCTCGCCCACCTCGTAGATGGCGCAGACGTTGGGATGCTCGATGGCAGAGGCCAGCCGCGCCTCGCGCAGAACGGTGGTGCGCATCTGCTCGGCCGACAAAAGCCCGGTGCGCAGAATTTTCAGCACCACCGGCCGTTGAAGGAGCGTATCGTTGGCCAGATAAACCACGCCGCTGCCCCCGGCGCCAAGACGGCGGACAATTTCATAATGTTCGATCATTCTGCGCGCCATATCTCTTCAAGTTTACCGGGCCAGCCGGGGAGGGCGTGGAAAACCGGATCGCGCATCGAAGTTGAATCGACCCGCGGTTGGTCGCCGGACGGAAGGCCATTTGGTGTCTCGGTCAACGACCAACCGACTTTCCGTAGATGGCCGGGTTGAGCGCCGGATCGTTGTACATCTTCAACTGCCGGTATAGCTTGAATCGCCGCGTTCCGGCAAGCGTCTGTAGCCACAGCGATTCCAGGCATCCGGCCAGCTCCGCGCGCTGTTCTTCCAGAATCGCAAGCCGGTCTCGGTTGCGCTCGGCGTGGCCGACAGGCGCGCCCATCCGCTCCGTCTCTTCGCGGGTGTGATAGATCTTCAGCGCCAGAATCGAGAGCCGGTCGAGCATCAGGCCGGGCGACTCGGAGTTCAGCGGCGCCTGGGGATCGGGCAAGCCGCGCGCTTCAAGCCATTCCAGCAGCATCCGATCCATCTCCTCGGCCAGGTCGTTGCGGCGCTGGTTGGTCAGGTCCACCTTGCGCTTCACCGCGGCCAGTTCCGCATCGGTCGCGCTCGGCGCGCGGGCCGCGTCCTCAATGTGCCAGAGATCGAAGTTGGCCCCATGCTGGCGCGCAACAGCTCCCGGCCAATCCCACCGGGCGTCGGAACTCGCCCGCGAATCTTCGTCGAGATTCGCCCGGGCTTGAATCGAATCTCGGTGCCATTCCCTGGTGAGCGTGTCCTGAAGGGCGACGATTTCATCCGCGTGGATCATTTGAAAAATTCCTGGGTAACGCGCGGCTTGCGCTTGCAGCATCCATCGTAGAGCTTTTTTCATCCGCGGGTCCAGGCCGCGGTTGTTTTCGGCGGCGGCGCGGCTACTGACAGACACAACAGCACCCCCCAGGCAAATTGGCGATGCGTGAAATCTCTCCGCGGTATCCGATAATCAAGATATGCTTGTACTCGCCTCCGCCTCGCCGCGCCGCCGCGAACTGCTCGCCCAGGCCGGATTTTCGTTTCAAGTCCATCCCGCGCGGATTCCAGAAGAGCCGCTCGTGGATGAAGACCCCATTGCCTACGTCACACGGCTGGCCCGCGAAAAGGCGCAGGCCGTTTTTGCCCACCTCTCGACCGTCCCAGTGGCCTCCGCCAGTCTCGTTGTCCTCGGCGCGGATACAATTGTCACCCTCGACGGCCACATCCTCGGCAAGCCCAAAGACCGCCCCGATGCCGTTCGTATGCTGCGCCTGCTCTCCGGCCGCGACCATCGGGTCGTTACCGGCGTGGCCCTGGCTGCCGCCGGCCTCGACGAAACCGCGGCGGAGATAACGACAGTCAGCTTCCTCGCTTTGTCCGACGACGAAATCGAGAGTTACATCGCCACCGGCGAGCCGATGGACAAAGCCGGCGCCTATGCCATCCAGGGCCGCGCCGCCCGCTGGATTCCCCGCATCGAGGGCTGTTACTTCAACGTCGTCGGCCTGCCCCTGGCGCGGATTTCAACCATGCTCGCCGCCCGCGACGTTCGCAACTCATAGCGTCCCGATCCCGCTCGCTCCATCGCGCGATATACTTCCATGAGGCAACGAACAACTATTCCTCCGGCTCGATAGCCGCTTGAACTTCCACTTTATTTCACGAATGCAAATTCGCCGTGAAAAGGTCTACCGATGATAGTGCGTCTTGATCTTTTGCCGGTTCTTGCTATCTCCGGCGCTTTGTCGGTGTTGGCTGGCGCGTTGCCAGCCGCCGCCAAAGACAAGCCCCAGCCCGCCCCGCAGTGGGCCGTGGATGCGGCGAAGACGCCCACCCCCGCGCCTGCCATCGTCAAGGATGCGCCCGCCGCGAGGCGATATAGCCGCGCGTGTCGCCGCCGCAACGCCGGCAGCTAAACCCCTCCGGCCAACGCTGTCGGCTCAACTGCTCGGCGCATTGCGCTTCCTCGCCAAACTGGGTGAGAACTCGCCCACCGTCAGCATCCGAACACCCTCGCCCATGCGAGAATCCCCTCTGGACTCCAGAGTATCGCCATCCGTTCGCCTGTGCAAGCTAAATAATCCTCATGCTTGATTTGTGCGCCCTGCAGGGCGCACAAATCAAAAAAGGGCCGCCCTGTTTGGGCGGCCCTGAAAAATGGCAAGTGCAACGGAGCATCTAGCCTTCGTAATAGCGCCATATTCTAGCGAGGTCGAGTGTGAATCCTTCAATAGGACCGCTCCCTTTGAGTCGCTTGCCTATAAGTATCCTCGTCTCGACTCCAGGCTGATAAATGAATATCTTCCTCCGATATGGGTCGATCAACCAGCCAAGCTGCACGCCATTGGCGATCCAACGCTCCATCTTTTCCTGAGTCTTTGCCAGGTTGTCCGATTTCGATAGCAGTTCGATGACAAAATCGGGGCTTACGGGGTAAAATCCGCCGCGCCTTTCGTGAGTAATCTTCTTTTGTGTCTGCGGAAGGATGTAAGCTGCATCCGGACTCAGAATTGAGTTATCGGGAAGATAGAACCCTCCGCTGGAATCGGCCACTACCTCTCCATGTTCGTGTTCGCTCCACCAAGCAAAAAGCCGGCCGTTGATTTCACTGTTAGCGCGAGCGGTCTCCCTACCTGTCGGTGGATTCATTTGTATGACTCCTTCGCTGGTTCGCTCCATTTGAATGCTGTCATTCTTGAGGCAGAACGCCTCGAACTCGGTATCCGACATGGGAGGGTCAACGACGAGGCTGCGCGGCAACGTATTCGCATCAAAATAAGGGAGTGTGCTCATGGACTGATTTTACCCCCAAATCGGAGAAAAGGGATAGCTCATCCTGTCGCCGCGGAGGACAGATTTTCAGGCGTGTCTCGAAAGCCCCTCAGCCCGACTTTCGGTGAATCCTTCTTCCTCATGCCGCCCTAATACTACAGTTGTAGATTGCGAGATCGGAGGGAGCAGAGGCCTTCAGGCCTCTGAAATTGATACCAAAATGTTGGGCCTTTAGGCCCGGGCCTTTGCCAATCTCAGCCGAAATCCAGATATACAACTATAGTACTAAGCAGTCTACCGCGCCAGACTGGGAACGGTTGCCCTGCCGATTTGGCTCCGGTGCTTGGGCTTTTCGGCGGCTGCGGCACCAGTTCGGCTAGCGGCCAAACAGAGATGCTGCCGCACACGCCGCGGCAACCCCCAACTGAATTCGAGACGCTGGCGCAACTCTCGCAGTAGACGGCTTCGTTGACCGGGATGCTTCCAAGTTTGTCGCCTAACTGTCTCGATAACTCGTTGCAAGCGTCCTTTCATCCTCAGTGCAACTCACGCTATCCCCAGTCTGGACATTCCCGCCAGTTCCCGCGCGCGGCGAAAGACGGCCAGAAACATGGACCTGGTGAGCCTTCCGGTATTGGTGTTCTGCAACGATGGATGATAACTGGCCATCAAGATCGACCCATCCCCCAAAGCGTACTCGGCGCCGTGCCGGAAGACCAATGCGCCGCGCGAAGGCAGCTTGCCCACCCGCATCCTATGGCTCAGGAATCCGTCGAAGGCTATCTTGCCCAGGCACACTACAACACGCAGTTTGTCAAGCAAGGCTATCTCCTCGTCCAGCCAGGGGGCGCAGTTGCGTACCTCCTCCAAGGCCGGCTTGTTGGCCGGCGGAGCGCAGCGGACCACCGCGCCGATCCACATACCGTCGAGTTTCATGCCGTCGTTGCGGGAGACTGCCATAGGCTGCGAGGCAAAGCCGGCCTCGGCAAGCGTCGGAAACAGGAAATCTCCCGATCCGTCGCCGGTAAACATTCTCCCGGTGCGGTTGGAGCCGTGCGCGCCGGGCGCCAGACCCAGCACCAGAACGCGCGCTCGCGCGTCGCCAAACGAGGGCACGGGCCGCCCCCAATACTCGCAATCCGCGTAAGCGCGGCGGCGTACGCGAGCCACCTCGGCGCAGTAATCGCGCAGCCGAGGACAACGATCGCAAGTCACGATGCGGGCATTGAGGACTTCGAGCGGGGAAGAAGCAGCGGCCATGAGAAGAATTTTAGATGGCGAAAGCAGCCTGCGCGGCAACCGGCTTCAATCCAGCATCTCCGGGATGACCAGCAGGAATTCGATGGCGGTGGGCTTGCCGCCTTGCATGGCGGGGCGGAACTGCCACTGCTTGAGAGTCTCGAGCAGAAAGTCGGCCTGCGGAAACTGCGGGGGAAAGGCTAGGGAGAGCTTCTCAAACCGGCCTTGCTCATTGAGAAAGCCGTGGACGATGACGGCATCGGCATTGATGTCGCCGGGAGCGAAGTTGGGAACCGTCAGGTCGGTGGGCCAGGGGGCGTCGAGGCGCGCTTCACTGGATTCGGCGGCGCGGGGAAGGGAATACTGGAGTATCCATGTCTTGGGCAGGCCGACGTGCAGATACACGGTGTATGCCATCCTGCCGTTCCAGGTGCCGGCGGTCTCAGGATACTGCTGCTCGACGGCGTTGCCGACCAATACCATGGTGAATTTGCCGTCCTTGGGCGGGGCGATGCGCTTGGTGGCGGCGCGTTTGCCCGTGCCGGAGCCGGAAGCGGAAGAAGGATTGCCCGCGCTGTCACTGCCCGTAGTGCCGCCCGCGCCTTGTTTAGGCCCATGACTGCTCCCATTTCCCTGCTGGCCCGATCCTTCCTTGTGCCCGGCGGCCAGACGCACCGTGGGGGTGCCGGAGGCAACCTGGTTGACGCGCGGCAGGGGGGTGGTTCCCTCCAACATGGTCAGATCGGAGAGGGACACCACGGCCGCTCCGGTCGGCTGTCGGTTGGAGAGCGAGGCGGTTTGCTGAATCCGGCTGGGCTGCTGCAACTGCGGCCCCTGCACGTTCAGAGGCGAACTCATGGCGGGCGCCAGAGGCAACTTGTCGGTGGAGAAGGCGGTGGACGATATCTGAATGTCGGCCAGCTTGGTTTCCTGATTGGGCCGGGCGAGTGAGGGCGTCAGTTTGGCGGCCGCCAGCTTTTGCATCGGCGGGGGAACGATCACCTTGGCCTGCTGTTCGGCGGACCACAACTGCACCGCGGGCAGGGGCATATCCTTGGGCAGAACGATGTCCGGCGGGGCATCGGGCTGGATGAGGGTTTGGCGCACGATGGACTTTTTGGCAAGCTGCTGGAGTACCGGCGCGGGCGGGGCCTCGATGCCGCCCGGCGCGGCCTTTCCGGGGTTGGGGTGAGGCGCCGGCTCGTCCGCCTTGTCCTCAGGCATCCGGATCGGCGGGGGCGTGTGCATCTCGATCAGGCGCAGGGAATAGCGGCGATTGGGAACCTGCTGGACGACCCGCGGACTCAGCATGAAGACCATCGAGACGAGACCGAAGACAGCGCCATGCGCCAAAATGGAGAGGGGAACGGAAAACGGATCCCGGAGCGATGGTCTAGGCTCTGAAAAGAGCGTAATCATGTGGGACGACCTCATGATCGAAGAAACCCCTCCGGGCGCGTGACACTGCATTTTATATTACAGCGGAGCACGGCGGCAGGCGTTCGCTCGACTGTATCGTCGTGCTTTCTGTATACTTCACAGTACCATTTCGGGTAAATGGCTTTCCTGGCACAACGATTCATCGCTCGACAGACGTTGCGGCTTTGTAGTACCGTGTTGTTGCCCGCTTGATGGAGTGTTTGCCCGCTCGAGGAAATCGACCGGATGAGCCCGACAAAGTGGACATGGGTGAGCGGCGCGTTTCCGCAAGACACGCGAAGACGTGGCACGGTCTCAGTTCCGCGTCGGCTCTCAGTTCCGCGCGGAGGGGGGCGGGTGGGCGGCATCGCAAATGCGGGCTCAATTGCTGACGCGGATCGGGCATGGCAACGAATCGCGTCTTTGGGGCTACACAGGGAAGGCGATTGGTATACCATGAGTTACACTTGTCGGAGGCATTTGCGCTTGAGTCCTTTTTAACCGGCAAATTCGTCCGCGGCGGCTTTTGGCGCGCCAATTGCAGGAGATTCGTCAACGGAAACGAAACTATAAAGCAAATTCAAATGGGAATCTGAATGAATCGAAGAGTACAGATCATCCTCATCGTTGCGCTTTTGGTAGCCATCGTCAGCGGCTATATCGTCTGGAACGTGCTTGGCAGCACCATGGCCGAGGCGCACAAGGCAACCCCCAAGGGCGTGATTGCCGCGGCCCAGGACATCAAGGTCGGAACGGTTCTCAGCGACACGGACCTGACGACGATCCAAGTTGTGGGAACGCTGCCGCAAGGCGCCATTCTGGACAAGAAGAACGTCATTGGACGTGGCGTCATCTCCGACCTGTACCAGGGCGAGCCGATCCTGGAGAACCGGCTGGCCGCTCCCGGCACTGGCGGTGGATTGCCTACATTGATTCCTGCCGGCATGAGAGCGTGCGCGGTCAAGGTGGATGAAGTGGTGGGCGTATCGGGATTTGCCACTCCCGGAATGTTCGTGGATGTCCTGATTTCCGGCACACCGCCCGGTACCGTCAACCCAACCGAAGGGACCGAGGTGCGGACGCTATTGCAGAATCTGAAGGTGCTCTCGGCCGGTACGGAGATCCAGAAGGACCCCAAGGGCGAAGCCAAACCGGTGCAGGTCGTCAACCTGTTGGTGAACCCGGATCAGGCCCAGATACTCAGCCTGGCCAGCAGCCAGACGCATATTCAGCTCGTGCTGCGCAACCCCTTGGATACGCAGATCGCGCAAGTCGCGGGAAACGACCTGGGCAACCTCTACAAGGACCCGAATGCCAAGCCCAAGCCGCCGCAGCCTGTCGCCGTCCACAAGACGGTCAAAAAGCAGGCGGCTGAAAGTTACAATGTCGAGGTGTTGCAGGGAACCACCGAATCCGTGGAAAAATTCAATGCTCCCGAGGGAAAACAGTGAGAGCGAGAGTCGGCTTTCTTTTTGCATATATCAGCTTATTGTCCTTAACCGTCGGTGTGGCGCCGGTTCTTTGGTCGCAGACTTCAGCGCCGCCTGCAACTCCCGCAGCGCCGGCCGCGATGCCTTCCGCCACCGAGGTCTCCGGCCTGGATTCCGCCGAAGACCTGTCGGTCGAAGTCGGCAAGTCCGTTTTGGTCGACTTTACGCGACCGGTGCTGAGGGTTGTGGTGGGCCTGCCCGATATCGCCGTACCCAGGGTCATCAGCCCAACCGAAATCATGCTCAACGGAAAAACTCCCGGGCAGACCAGCTTGATTATCTGGGAAAAGGGCGGCGACCGGCAGTTCTTCAACGTAACCGTTCGGCGCAATACGTATGAGTCGAATGACCGCCTCAATGCGATTCGCAGGGAGTTGAGCATCGAACTCCCCGGTCAACAGATCACCGTCAGTTCCGAGAACGGCTCCATCTTTCTGCGCGGCAATGTGAAGGATTTGGAGAGCGCGAACCGCGCGGTCGCCATCGCCGAAACCGGATTGGCGCCCATCAGCAACGCGGATGTCACCGGAAAATCCGGCCAGGGCGCGGGCGGCGGCGGCGGTTCTGCCGGCAAAGTGGTCAATCTGCTGTATGTGGAGGTTCCTCCGGCGGACAAGCAGATTCTCCTCAAGGTGCATTTTGCCAGCGTCGATCGCAGCAAGAGCCAATCGCTCGGCTTCAATTTTTACTCGCTCGGTCTGGGAAACACCATTGGCGGCATCACCACACAACAGTTTTCTCCGCCTTCGATTACCGGCCCCACCGTGGGAACGTCGACGATCGTGAACGGCAATCTAATCACTACGCCGTCATCGCCCGCGCTGGCCACTTTTACCAATGAATTGAACCTCATGGCCATCAGTCCGGGGAACCTGCCGATGGGCGTGACGATCGAGGCTCTGGAGTCCGAAGGCCTTGCCGAGGTACTGGCGGAGCCTAACCTCCTCGCCTCCAATGGCCACGAGGCCAGCTTTCTGGCCGGCGGTCAGTATCCGTTTCCCGTCGCCCAGGCCGGTACCGGGGGCGGAGCGACGATCACGATTCAGTGGAAGGAGTATGGCGTTCGCTTGAACTTCATTCCCACCATTACTCCCCGCGGGACTATTCATCTTCAGGTTGCTCCCGAAGTCAGTGCGCTGGACTTCGCCGATGCCGTGGAGGTTGCGGGCGCCGAGGTGCCGGCTCTTACCGTGCGCCGGGTGAACGACGAGGTGGAGTTGGCCGACGGTCAGAGCTTTGTCATTGGCGGCCTGCTCAACAATACCGAGACCCAAACCTTCGAGAAGGTTCCATTCCTGGGAGATATTCCGATCTTGGGAAAGTTTTTCCAGTCCAGGGCGAAGACCAAGGCGAACACCGAGCTGATCGTGATTGTTACACCGGAGATCGTAGATCCCATCCCGGTTGGCGCGAAACTGCCTGGACTCAAGTATCCGGAAAAGTTCCTGCCGCCCAACTCCGGCATTCCCATGCATACTCCCGACGAGAAACCTGCCGGCGAGACTCCCGTTCCTCCGCCTGCAAGTTTGCCCGTGCAAAAACTGATTGACAGCCAAAAGCCGGAGACGCCCTTGGTGGTCGATTACGGAGCGGGCGGCAAGTAAGCGGCCTTCTTCGCCCTTCCTGCCGGAAGGAATGTTAGGCCAGGATACTTCCCGCGATTCCCGCGCATCGTTTTGCGCCTGAATCGCGGGAACTTGTTTTCAGCCCCGTTTCATGGGAGTTTCGGTTTCATAAATCGCGTTATAGGCGGGGAAGGAGTCATGGGCGACCGAATGAATCCACTTCGCAGGTTGTGTTCCGACTTACAAAACTTTCTCGCTCGACGGGGGCGGCACGATATTCGGACCTATCTGCGCGTATTCAATCTCACTCGCCAAACGGTGCTCGCTCAATCGGTGGAGCTTGCCGACACCAGCGCCAAACGCAGGAAGGGCCTGCTAGGGCGAGAGCGCCTCGGCCCTGGAGAGGGGCTATGGATTGTCCCCTGCGAATCGGTGCATACCATCGGCATGAAATTTCCGATCGATATCGTTTACCTGGACCGCAAACATCGAATCAAGAAGATAGGATACGCCGTTCCGGCGTGGCGGCTTTCCGCCTGTCTCACCGCTCACTCCGTGCTTGAACTCGCTTCCGGCACGATCCGAGAGACGGAGACCGAACCCGGAGATCGGCTGGAATTCTCTCCTGTTTGCGCACTTGCAGCGAGCGGCTCAACCACTTCCGGCAATATCCAGTGAGGCCATCCGAGTTGCCTTGATCGGAGTCACGCGCGATCGTCGTCCCCTCGATTGACCTGGATGCTCATGCGCCGTCTTCAGTCTTGGCTGCGATGCCAACCGGCCGGGATCGGAACCGATCGAACGCCCTGGCAGCCCTGCCACGCCAAGGATCGCTTGAAGACGCCGATGCGGCCAGATACCACACCAGCCAAGCGGGCGCAGTCCAAAGCGTCCAAAGATACAGGGCCGAGGGTACGCGGGAGTTGAAGTACAGCGCGACTTCGACCAGGGCGCTGGCAAGCGCAAGGGCTGCCAGCAGGCCTCGTGAGCGGGTTCTATAGATGCCTTGCAACAGGGCTGGAATCGCCAGCGTCTGATCGAAAAGCCAGGAGTAAGGCGCCGCTACGAGCGAAACCAGCATCAATAGGCTGCCGTCTTTCATCCAATCCCAAGTGTGCCGGCGCGGCCAGAAATAAAGGAGCGCCCAGACGCATCCAACCGCCGCCGGCAGAAACTGGATCCACAATCGGCCTGGGCTGATTCGAGCGCGCAGCAAGAAACTCAGACAGGCGATGTAATTCCTCTCGATCCCGGAGGTGCGTATCATTCGCTCATACTGTATCCAGGCCATGGGATCGAAGCGATAAGCCACCGCGAAGTTCAACGCGCAAGCCGCTCCCGCGCCGGCCAGCAGCTTATAACTCCTGGAAACGACAACCCAGCCGACGAATACCGCGCCGAAGGGCAAGAACAAGTGAGGCTTCAGCGAACAAAGCCAGAGCGCGGCTCCCGCGATGAATGGCCGGGTGTGATGCAAACGCAGGAATAGCACCAGACCGAGCAGCGCAATGGGAGCCACCTGGGCGTTGATCAGGCAAACCAACGCTGGAGCGAAGGTATAGGCAAGAAGGATTTTGTCGCCCCTGGGACGGCCGTGCATGATCCAGAGCAGGCGGATCGAAACCGCCAGACAAGCGACGAGGAACAGAGACCAAAGCATCGACGCGGCCTGCGGTCCCAGCAGGCCAAGCGGATAGACGAGGGGCAGCGTCCAGGGCGGATTTCGCATGAACAGGATATTGTGGCCCCGCATCTCGGCGGGAAACCCCACCGAATGTTCCGTCCGCGCCAGAGCTTCCTGATCGTATGGATTGGCGTGGAGCGCGAGTTGACGGCCGGCAGCCCAGTAAGCGACGAAATCGCGCTGCCCAAGAGCGGATGGCAACACCGCGGATAGCGAGAAGATGAAAACCGTATACCCAGCCGCCGCTCCGCAGATGGTGGCGATGGCTAGTTTCGCGATCGCCCGCGGGAGATTCCATCGGGCGTGTGGCGTGGTGGCGGCCCTCATTCGCGGCACCCGAGTATCGACATTTCGTTTTGAAGGCGATCTGGAGCGGGCTGTACCCATCGGTGAACGGTCAATTCTGTATCGCCGATTCGAAGAAGCGCGGGGAGGCGATGTGTCTTGCTTGCCATGTTTGAAATTCTACTTCTTCCGCTGCATTGCGCCGCCGGCGATGCGCCTCATTGCCGTATCTTTGCCTCCATGAGGATCGGGTTTGCGTACCGTCGCCCGCGGTCATTCGAAATTCCTGTTGCCGGCTTCAAGCCGCGGCGCAACCGGAAGTGAAGAAGGTTCAAATGCCACTTCGCTGCCGTCGCATTGCGAACGTGCCGCCGTCCCCGCATCGCGACTGACGCCGCAACGACAGCGTTTCCTCGGTGGATACGCGGCGCATCGGTCTGTTTCGTCCTGTATACGTCCGTTCACACCGCGAAGGATAAAATTGGTCTTAAACTGTTGATTAATAAAGATGCTCGGCGGATGTGAAATATGGTTCCTCTCTTGCTATATGGTGAATGCCCCAGCCTGTGGCCGGGCAAAATTTCAACCTGTGAGGAAAAGCCCATATGAACAACACCCTTCTCAAGCTGTACGTAAAAATGCAAACCCTTGCTGCGCGTGAAGAAGGCCAGGACCTGGTCGAATACGCGCTCGTCGTAGGCCTCATCTCGGTCTTCCTGGTCCTCGTCCTGAAGAACGTGGCTGACGACGTCAACGCGATCTTCAGCACCATTGCCAGCCAGCTCACCGCCGCCGCGTAGTAGCCTAAGTTTCGGCAGTATCCGAGACCGAGCGGACAACAAGCCCATTCCTTCGCGGGAGAGAACGCGGGACAGTGAGATGTCGAAGCGTTCTCTCTTGTCAAACCAGTCAAACGCCGCGATTGCAATAGGGGGGAACCAGATGCGGCATGAAAGATGGAAACTCCGCGGCGGATTGCAGAATCTGCTGAGGCGGGAAGACGGTCAGGATCTCGTCGAGTACGTTCTGCTGGCGGCCTTGATTTCCACCGCGATTATCACTGTGATGAGAGCCGTGGCCACACAGCTCATAGCCCTTGTCAACCATATCGTTGCTACCCTGGCTACGGTCTTAAGCAGTATCCTGTAATGGTATCCGGAATGGAGTTGGCAGTCCCCCCTTTCTGGCAAGGCAACCGATCCATCCCAATTTATGACAGGTAAACTGCAGGCGCTCGCGCTCCTGTTCCCAGGGAGAGGTATCTACCGGCGAAATGGTGCTTTCTCGCCTTTGACTTAGGGTTTGCATCAAGGATTGTGTAGATGCGCCTTTCAGTTGTTATTCCGGTTCTGAACGAAGCTGAAGCGATACCGTTGATCCTTGAGCGTCTTCGGGAGACTCTACGCGGAGTCTCGTGGGAGGCCGTTTTTGTGGATGACGGCAGCACGGACGAAACCGTGAGAATTCTTGAGTGTGCCTCTTGCGAAGACAGCCGCATAGGACTGCTTCGCTTCAGCCGTAACTTTGGTCATCAGGCAGCAGTCACCGCCGGACTGGACTTCGCCAATGGGGATGCAGTCGTGGTGATGGACACCGACCTGCAGGATCCTCCTGAGTTGTTGCCGCGTATGCTTGACCTTTTCGAGCAGGGCTTCGATGTGGTGTCGCCCCAGCGGATATCGCGCGAAGCCGAAACCATTTTCAAACGATGGTCGGCTGCGCTGTTTTATCGCCTGGTATCGAGCATGACGCAAAAGCGGCTTACTCCCAATGTGGGGGACTTCCGCCTCTTCAGCCGCCGCGCGGTCTTGGCGATGCGTTCCCTGCGAGAACAGCACCGATATATGCGCGGTATGGCGGCTTGGCTTGGGCTTAGGGAGGTCATTGTCCCCTTTGAGCGCAAGGAACGCGCTGGAGGTCGCACCAAATACTCCCTTCCAAAGATGTTGCGTTTTGCCTGGACTGCCGTCTCTTCGTTTTCGGCCTTTCCTCTCCGCATCAGCGTTGCGGCCGGTTGTGCGTTGAGCTTTGCGGGATTTCTGTATTTTCTGTATGTGCTCTACCTGAAGTTTTGGACGACCTCCCTCGTCCCAGGATGGGCCTCGCTAGTCGCCTTGCAATGCGTCTTCTCCGGGATGATTCTATTGGCGCTCGGCACGGTCGGAGATTATATCGCCCGCATCTATGAGGAGACAAAATGCAGGCCTCTCTATGTTGTGACGGAAGCCTTCAATGTTCCATATCCCCTGCACTCGCCGCCGCGCGCCGTCATTCTGTTCGAGCCGTCCTCTCAGGTCTCCGCCGATGTAGACGAAGCCGACCTTTCTCACTCAGATGCGGAAAACGACTCATCCAGCCATCCAGAACGAGCTAGCGGCGCGTCTCGCGCGGGTAAATGAGAAAATTCCGGCCGCCCCGGTGGAAGATACCGGAGTATGAGACAATAGCGCCTCGGAAAAGATGACTTGAGAGTCGGCAAATGGCCTCGAAAAAAATCGAACTGAATCGCCGCGAAGTCTTTCAAACGACCGGCGCTCTTGCGCGACGCCCGTCCTTGCAAGGATATTCCGACTATCTCATCTTTGCCGTCTGCGCCGGCTGTTATCTGTTGCCGTTTATGCGCTATGTAATTTCAGGAAGCAATGAAGGAACCCTCGTCGAAGGCGCGGCGCGGATCGTGCAAGGCCAGGTCTTTGCCCGCGACTTTTTTGAGGTGATGGGGCCGGGTACGTTCTACTGGCTGGCGGCCTTCTTCAGGCTCTTCGGCGTCACTTTTGCTGCGGAGCGGATTTGCGTATTTCTTACTTCGCTGGGAACCGGGCTTTTAATCTATTTCCTCTCTCGCCGAATATGCTCGGCATACCGGACTTTGCCCTGTTTCGTTCTGGCCGGCACGTATTTCGGCATGCAATGGCCGGGAGCCAGTCATCACCTGGATAGCAACTTCTTTGCATTGCTCTCGGTCGCCTGCATTGTCAAGTGGCATGACTGTGGCCGGCGAAGCCTGTTGTTCGCTGCCGGCGCTTTGGCGGGATTCACAACCTGCATCCTGCAGCCCAAGGGAATGCTGCTGCTGTTTTCGCTGTTGCTTTGGCTGTGTATGCGGCGTGGAGGACGGACGGCTCGCATTTCCTCAATGGGCCTGACAGCCTTCGGTTTTTTTGTCGTGGCCGGATTCGCGCTGCTCTACTTTTGGAGTCAGGCGGCGTTGGGAAGTCTGTACTATGCTAACATCGTGTGGCCTTCGCGGAACTACAGCGCGGCCAATTCGGTTCCCTACGCCCTGGGGCTTTTCGACCAGTACTGGAAGCACTGGATCGTCGCCAAGAGCGGTTTCGAGTGGACCGTCGGAATGGCTTCGATTCTGATCGCTCCGTTTCTTTTTATAGCGCTTCTGCCGGCGCTGTTGCCGGTCCTTGCCGTCCGGTACAGGTGGAAGGAAGCGACTCCCGACGCGGTTCTATACTTGCTCTGCGGAATCGCATTGTGGCTGTCGGAACTCCACCGAAAGGATATCTATCATCTGGTATTCGGATCCCCTCTGCTGGTTGTTTTGTGCGTTCACCTGATGGCAGAGAGCCGCAGAAAGGCTGCCGATTTTGCGTTGCAGATTCTTTCCATCGTCGCGTTTTCCCTGGCGACATTCAACCTTTTTCAAGTCGTCGTCACCGCGCATTCCATCGCGACGCGAGTAGGTCCCGTGGCCATGTACAAGGACGACCCCGTGCTCTCATTTCTGGATTCGCGCACAGTTCCCGGCGAGGAGATATTCGTCTACCCTTTCGCTCCCATGTACTATTTTCTCTCGGCTACCGCGAATCCTACTCGTTTCAGCATTCTCGAATACACCTACAACACAACATCCGAGTTTCAGGAAGTTATTCAGGTATTGGACCGGCGCAAGGTGCGGTATGTGCTGTGGGATACGAATTTCGAGGCGAAAACGGCACCCATTGTCTTCCCCGAATGCCCGCGTATGTCCCCAAGCCGATATCTCATCGAGCCTTACCTGGAATCGCACTATGATCTCGTCAAGGACGTGAACGGTTTGCGCATCATGGAGAGAAAGGGAGGCGAATCTGCAAACTGAGACGAATACGCGCCGAGAATTCGACAGGTATGCGCCGTCTTACGGTGAATTGCTCGATGACCCGATCAGCAATCGATTCGCGCGCAATCCGCTCCACTTCCATTGGAGAAAGTGGCTGCTCATCGAAAGGCTTCTGAAGAGTGCCAATGTCGATCCGAGAAGGACCAGATGGCTGATGTCGGATGTGGCCGCGGCGAGCTGCTCGATCTGGCGGGCGGGAACTTTGCCCAGGCGATGGGCTGCGATCCGTCAGCATCGATGTTATCCTCAAGCGCTTCAAACAGAAAGCTTGTGCAATCGTCCCTCACGGAGTTGCCCTTCGCAGATTGTTCGATCGATTTTGTAACCGCCGTTTGCGTCTATCATCATGTGCATGGAATATCGAGAACGATGTTGACGGATGAGATCGGAAGGGTGCTGGGTCCAGGCGGCTTGTTCTGCATCATCGAACACAATCCATGGAATCCAGTCACTCGCGCAGTTGTGAACAGATGCCCGGTCGATGCCGATGCTCAGCTTCTTACCGTGAAGGAGGGGATCACGCTGCTCGAAGCTTCCGGATTCAGAACGCTCCGTACCGACTATCTTCTCTTTCTTCCAGAGTGTCTCTTCGAGAAGTTCGCCGTTCTGGAGAGGGCGCTTTGCAAAATGCCTCTTGGAGGTCAGTACGCGTTGCTTGCCCAAGCGCCTGCATAGTCGGAGGCGGATGCAGGGTTCTGTGTGCGATCTCAATGAACGGCAGCCAGCGGCAGGTATGACAGTCTCCTCGACTCAAGAACTCTCGGAGAAGGATTGCAGAATGACTGTTATTTCATCTACCCGGTCAATTGAAGGGCCGCCTCGCTTGCCTTGCTGGCGACGGGCAGCTTCTATCTTTGGATATATCTGCGGCGTACTGTGCCGGCTTTCGGGGACCGCGTGCCCGAAGCCGCTCCGCCGCCGGGTGCTGCCGCTTCTCAGTAGAATGCGGCAAGGGGCGAATCGATGATTGACGGAAAGCGGATCGCGGTCGTGATGCCGGCATACAATGCCGAAAAGACGCTGGAAAAGACGGTGCGCGAGCTATCGGATGCGGTTGACGTCAAGATTCTGGTGGACGATTCCAGCCGGGACCGAACCGCTATTCTCTCCCGCCGCTTGGGTGTGCAAACCTTCGTCCACAACGCCAATTACGGATATGGGCGCAATCAGCAGACCTGCTATCGCCAGGCCCTCGCGGCCGGCGCGGACATTGTGGTCATGCTCCATCCCGACTACCAATACACTCCGTTGCTGGTTCCGGCCATGGCCGGCATGGTCGCAAGCGGGGTCTACGACATGGTGCTGGGATCGAGAATTCTGGGCGGGGGCGCGCTCAAGGGCGGTATGCCATTCTACAAATACCTCTCCAACCGCGCACTCACCGCGTTCCAGAACCTTTTTCTCGGCGTGAAGCTGTCGGAATATCACACCGGATTCCGGGCCTTTTCACGCAAGTTGCTGGAGACGCTGCCCTTGCTGGAAAACTCCGACGACTTTGTCTTCGACAACCAGATGATCGCGCAGGCGGTGATGTTCGGCTTTCGCATTGGAGAGATTTCCTGCCCGGCCAAATACTTCCAGGAAGCCTCCTCGATCGACTTCAGGCGTAGCGTACGCTATGGGTTGGGAGTGCTGGCCACCACGGCCATCTTCGCGGCACACAAGATCGGAGCCATTCACGCGCCGCGATTCGATGTGGCGGGCAGAAAGGTTACCGAGAAGAACGATCCCCACATTGCGCCGATCGCCTGAGATTCCGAAGCGCGGCCGGTGCCGATGCAAGCTCTTTCAGCGAGAATCCTGCGCGGAGGGATAATAGCCGCGCTTGGCAATGACCTCCAGGCCGGGCCGGTCCACGCGCACATCGATGCCGCGGTACTTCCCGTCGATGAAGGGCTGGTGGCTGAGATAGCCCAGCGTGTACTGGGTGCGGGCCTCCTCGGCGATCCGCGCGTAGCTCTTCTCGATGCCGTTGGTGCCGCGCTCGGAGTCCAGCGTGCCGCCGGTGGCCGCGGTGTACTTGACCAGGACGTTGTCGTACATGGTGAACGGAATGTGCAGGCGGCTCAGGTAACCTTCGCCCCACAGAGCCGAAGTCCCAACCGCCGTGCCGTAGACGGCGATCTTGTTGGTCTCCAGATAGCGCAGCACCTCTTTCAGGGTAGCCTTGCTGCCGGCCTCCTTGCCGTCGGAGATCACATACACGATGCGGCGGCGGCCCTTGGGACGGGTGGAGAGTTCCTTGGCCGCGGCCAGAATCGCATCGTTGAGGGTGTGAATCTCTTTGGGAATGGTCATCACGCCGCCGCCCCCGCCAGCCGATTTTCCCGGCTGGAGGTTGGGGTCCACGCAGTTGCCGTTCTGGCGCACGTTGCAGCCGGCCAGCGGGCCGCTGTTCACCGGAACCAGCTCCTCCTCGCCGGCCGCCTTGGTCATCGACAGAACGAAGGGAACGCGCGCGCTCTGCGCCCCGGTAAACCCCCCGGAGCGGTTCTGCGCGCCGTTGTTGTAAGAGAAGACGGCCAATTCGTCGTAAGGGGTAAGCGCGCCCTGGATGGCTCCCAGCGAATCGTTGACCTTGGCCATCACGTCCGAGGTGAGGCTCTGGTCGATGACGAAGGCGATCGAAAGCGGCGCCGGGTCCACGGTGAACAGCTTCAACGGCTCGCGGGTATTGTTCTCGAAGACCTTGAAGTCGCGCCAGGTGAGTCCGGCGACCAGATGCCCTTTGCTGTCCTTGACCGTCACCGGAACTTCGACGAAGTTCACGTTCAGGTGAATCATCCCGGAGGTTGCGGCCATGCCTTCGCCGGCGGCGGGCAACTCCGGCGGCGCGGGCTGGAAGTCGTCCTTGCCCTGCGCGGACGGCGCTTGGCTGCTTGGCTCGGCCTCCTGCGGCGCGGGTGTGGTGGACGAGGAACTGGGCGTGGCCGATTCGTCTCCGGCGCCCTTGCCGGGGGTGATCGGCCCGTTCACGCCTTCCGCGCCGGACAAGGGCGGGGGCGCCTGCGGAACCGGGGCATCGGGCACGGCGGATTGTTGGGGCTGGGCCGGAGCGGCCGGACTCGGGTGAGTGCTCAAAATCAGCAGCGATGCCAGCGCCAATGCCGTCAAACCTAGCTTCACAAGTATTCTCCAGCGGGCGGCCGTCGCTTTTCAGCGGTCAGCGGTCGGTAGCCGGCATTTCCTGACCACCGGACCCCCGATCCTTAAAAAGCGAGAGGAACCCGCACACGTCAGAGTATCAGACGCGCCAGCGCCGGTGAGATTGCTAAAATGATGAGGCTATGAGCAAAGAGCATTTGTGCCTTCCTTTCCTGGTTCTGGCGGCTGCGTTCGCGGCTGTTTCCGTGCCCGCCCAACAACCCGCGCCCGTTCCCCCGCAGTCGCCCGCGCCTACCCAGCCCGCGCCGACTCCGGCAGCCCCGCAACCGACCGCGCCAACCGACGATTCCTACACGCCGCCCACCATCCCCGTGTACGTGAATGAGGTCAACCTCATCTTCACCGTCACCGACAAGCACGGCCACTACATTCCCAACCTGCAACAGAGCGACTTCGCCCTGCTCGACGACCAGAAGGCCCCGGCCAACGTCCGCTCCTTCCGCCAGCAGATCAACCTGCCCCTGCGCGTCGGCATCATGATCGACACCAGCACCTCGATCCGCTCCCGCTTTCAGTTCGAGCAGCAGTCCGCCAACGAGTTTCTACTCCAGATTCTCAAGGCCAAGAGCGACCGCGCCTTCGTGATGGGCTTCGACGTAACCCCCACCGTCACCCAGAACTGGACCAACAATCTCGATGCCCTGGAGACGGGCGTCAACCGCCTGCGTCCCGGCGGCGGCACGGCCCTCTTCGACGCCGTCTATACCGCCTGCCGCGACAAGCTGCTCGCTGAGCGCGGCCCCGACCCGGTGCGCAAGACCATCGTCCTGCTCTCCGACGGCGACGACAATCAGAGCCGCGTCTACCAGGACGAGGCCATCAAGGAGTGCCAACGCGCCGAGACCATCGTCTACGCCATCAGCACCAACTGGACCCCCAGCCGCGGCAAGGGCGACGACGTGCTTACCAAGCTGGCCACGGAGACCGGCGGACAGGTCTTCTTTCCTCCCTCGGTCGAGGAGGTCTCGAACAGCTTCCGACAGATTGAAGAGGAGCTGCGCAGCCAGTATTCGCTGATCTATACCCCGGCCGACTTCAAGAACAACGGCGCCTTTCGACCCATCTATCTCTTCTGCAACGACCGCCGCTACCAGGCGCGGGCGCGCAAGGGATACTTCGCGCCGAAACAGTAGTAATGTCCTCCAACCGCGATGACCGCTTGCCGAGCCTCGGACGAGCCGTCGAGATCGCCACCGGCCGGCGTAATGAAAGGCTCGTTACTTCGTGGTTTCGTTTGCCCTGGGAAAATGCAAGGCACTCCGTTTTTTTGTTATGATTTCCCGTCACCCCACAGCAACGGCGGCAAGTTCTCCAAAAGGACGGAAGAGATGACGATTCAGTGCGGAATAAAGGAATTGTGCAAGTTTTGCGGGATCAACGGCTCACGACCCGCCGTGCAAGGCCTGGCGGTTTGCCTTGCGGTCTCCGCGGCGGTTTTCGCCCAGGATCGCGTAAACGCTTCCATCGACCTCGCTAAACCCGTAAACGTGCTCACCGACACTTCGATCGGCGTTCCCGCGCCGACCTTCGACGGAAACTCCTTCAATCCCGCCGGAGCGCCTTACCTGCGCACAGCCGGTGTTTCGGTGGCGCGCTATCCCGGCAATCACGGCGTTGCCGATCTCTACCACTGGTCGACAAAAAGCACCACGCGATACAAAGGCGCCGATGCCGGCTACTTCGTTCCGGAGAGCAACTTCGCCAGCTTCGCGCTCTTCGCCGAGAAGCTCGGTCAGGCTGTGATCGTGGTCAATTACGGAGCCAACCTCGACGGATCGGGCGGCGGCGAACCGGACGAGGCCGCCGCATGGGTGGCCTACGCCAACGGAGATGCGGCGGATACGCGCGCCCTCGGCAAAGACTCCACCGGCGAGGACTGGCACACCGTCGGCTATTGGGCCGCGCTGCGCGGAGAAGCTCCTCTCCCCGGCGACGATGGGCTGAATTTCCTTCGTATCCAGCATCCCCGCCCTTTCGGCTTCAAGCTCTGGCAAGTTGGCGACCAGCTCTATAACAACGGCTACTATGGCGGCGACCACGTCGGGAATCCCGATCTGCATGGCCCCGCGCCGACCGCCCTCAAGGACTTCGCAAAGCTCAAAGGTGACGCAAAGCTTTCTCCGGCGTCCTACGCGGAAAACCTGAAGGCATTCGCGCAGGCCATGAAGTCGGTGGACCGCTCCATTCAGATTGGCGCCGCATTCACCCTCCCGCACGCTCCCAACAGTCAGGATTGGACGCCCGATTGGGACAAGATCGTGCTGAAGGGCGCTTGTTCGAGTCTCGACTTCGTCACGCTCGATTGGGCCCTTCAACCGCTCCTTCCCCCCGACTGGAAGTTGCTGGATGAGCAGAATCTGCTGACCGCCACACCCGCCAATTTCAGCAATATCCTGAACCCCATGCTCGACGATTACCAAAAGTTCTGCCCAAAGGATCATTTCCCCCGCCTGGCCTTTGCCTCTGCCGGTATCGCCACATGGGCCAAGGCGACGCACCCGGCCGTCAAAGCTCTTTGGGTGGCCGATGCCTACGCCCTGCTGATCGAATCCGGAACGCTCAACATCGACTGGATGGAGATGTACGGGGATTCGATGTTGTCGGCCGACCGAAAGACCGTGGGGCCGGCGTTCTATGGCCTGCAAATGCTCCACATCCTGGCGCACAGCCCGGGCGACGTATTCCTCGAAGCAAACGCTTCCAACTCGTCCATGCTCAGCGTACATGCCACGCGCCGGCGCGACGGCTTTCTCGGCCTCATGCTCATCAACAAGGACCCCAAGAATCCGATCCTGGTGAAGGCGACCTTCAAAAACGGAACCGTGGGCGGCGCGGGGAAGCGGTTCGACTACGGGGCCGCGCAACTCGCGGCAGGCGCGTCTCCTGTATCCGCGCCATTTACCGCCTCGGGAAATGAGTTTACCGTCACCGTTCCGGCTTACTCGGTCACCGACATTCTGCTGCCCGGCCATAACTAGGGCCTCTTAACGCCGCCTCAGGCAGTGTTGACAGGCCCTAACTCTTGAGCCGCGGCCGGTCCGCCTTGAACGGCGGGGCTTTCCGCGAATTCCGGCGACGGGCGCGTCCCATCCGGATTGAGGACATTCGAGCTGCCCGACCTTCCTACTCTTGAGCATTTTCTGATTTACAGTAGACTTCCGTGCCCCACCCATTCCGCGTTTTTCTGCGGAATGGGTGGGAAACCCACCAAATTTCAATCTACACAATTCCCCAAATGCTCTACGACTACAGTTGTAGATTGCGAGATCGGAGGGAGCAGAGGCCTTCAGGCCTCTGAAATTGATACCAAAATGTTGGGCCTTTAGGCCCGGGCCTTTGCCAATCTCAGCCGAAATCCAGATATACAACTGTAGTGCTACTTCTCCAGCGGCATCGCTGGGGCGGCATGGGCCTCCTGGCTCGGCGCCAGCGGAAGCGAAACCTCCAGCGATCCGGTACGCCTGCTCCCCATGTCCACAATCGCCAGACGCAAACTCGCGGCTTCAACCGGCAACTCCACCTGAAGATTGTGGAACATACCGTTCTGCAGCGCCTGCGCGTAGACATCCGGCGGCATAGCCGCTTCCAACTTCTGTCTGGTTCCGCCCAGTTTCCGCCCGTCCGCCGCATATGAGCAGACGGCAACTTCCAGCTCGGAACGGTAGCGGCCATCCGCCATCGGCGTCAGATGGAGCTGTCGCGCCACAATGGCAAGGCGAATGCGGTATTGCTGTACCAAGCCGGAGAGATGCCCCGCACCCTTGGATTTCTTGCCGGCCCCCTTGCCGCCCTCCGGAGCGGCCTTCACCGCCAGGGAAGAGTCGGGCGCCGCCTGCGACGGAGCGCCGTCCGGATCTATCTGCGCCTTGAAGACTATGCTCTGCGCGTCGGGCGCTCCGTGCACCAGCGCCGCCGCAAGCTCGTCCACGTCCACCGCTTCCGGAGCCACCCGCGCCGGATCCACCGCGTAGTATGCGCTGCGGTAAGAGAGGTGGCAGCCGGGCTTGTCCAGCTTCACGCGAATCGTGCGCAGTCCGCCATCGAAGTTCAAATTCGAGGGCGCATACACCAGCGTATAGTAGCTTGAACCGTCGGCCACCGCCTTGATCGCCGCCTCCGCGATGCCGTTGGTATTCACAAACGCGCGACCGCCCGTGGCCTCGGCAATCTCCTCCATCGTCGCCTGCGTCCCGTTCAGCGACTGCATGAAATCGTTGTGCCTCTGCACCGCGGCGGGGGCCGCGCCGGGCGCGGTCGGCATACCGGGTGTGCCGCCCATGCCTTTGGGGAGCGTCGTCAAGGACGTTGGCGCCGGCGGCGCCGCCGAGAATCCAGGATCGACCGCAAGCCCGCGAACATCGATCGGGTACACCGCCGTCTGGCTCACCGCCAGCGCCGTTGCCACCTTGCGCATCTTCTCCCGCAGCACCGACAAATCGCCGATTCCGTGACTGAATCCCGTCGCCGATGCCGACGATCCGGCCGCTCCCGAACCCAAAGGGGAGAGCAGGGTGGCGGAATCCGCCGTCGGACCGGGGCCGGGATTCGGACTGCCTGATTCATAGCTGGTGATCAGCGCTCCATTGTCCGCGTCGCTGGCCTTGGGCAACACCATCATGTCGAAAGACTCTGAAAACCAAAGCAGGTTCTTGCGCCCGTTCACGGTGGTCAAAAACCGCCCCAGGTCAAGAAATGCGTCCAGCGTCGTGTCCGCCTTCGCTATATCCTCGCTTGTCGCCGCGATGCGTATCTTCGCCTCTTTCGAGCGCATCGCGGACAGCAGTTTCTCCTTGTCCGTCGTAAACCCCTGCACCAGGCTCAGGCTGTCGCCGAGCGCGAAGATTGCCACTTCCGTCGATGCCTGCTTGCGCTCAAGGAAGCGCACTATCTGTTCGTGCGCGTAAGCCTGGTCCGTCAGCGACGTATTCAAAAAGTCGAGAAGCACTGCCACCGGCGGTCCGCTGGCCGGCGTCTGTTCCAGATTCACGAAGATGTGGTTGGGCAACTGAGCCGGGGCGGGAGGCAACGCGCTCCGAGCCTCCTCCGGCGTATAAGACTCAAAGGCCTTCACCGATTGCGGCTTGCGATCCTCTTCAACCGTGAAGTCGTTCTGCGCCAGCCCCGCAACCGGCTTCCCGTCCGGCCCGGTCACCACCACGTTCACCACCACTCGCCGCGTCGTGCTGCGGATTACGACCGGAGTCGCGTCTTCGTCCGTCGTTTCCTGCTCCACCCGGTACGACCCCGTACCGGTATTCCGTTGACCTGAAGCCGCGCCCCCGCCCGTATCCGCGGGATCGTGCAACGGCTCCGCCACGGCCGGCCCGGCAGCCGATTTTGGCTGCCCTTGCTGGGCCATTGACCCTCCGGCGACCGCCAAAAAGCAGAAACCGACGGTGAGAACCAGGCGATTCAAGGCGCCTTGTATAGACCGCATCGGACCTCCGCAAACAGGGATTCTTGCGGCTCGCCAACTCACGGCTCGCTTGCTCCGATGATACGCGCCTTCCACAGAAAACTCCATGTGAGCGAACTCGCGCGGAAGCGACTTCGCTCCATACTATCGCTTCTTCGCAGTCCTTCAGGGGCCTGCGCCGGCACTCAAACCGCGCATCCTATCCGCGATCATCCCTGAAACGCAACCGTGTGCCTGCCCGCGCAATTGCGCTAAGACTACAGTTGTAGATTGCG
Organism: uncultured Occallatibacter sp.; assembly: GCA_964565955.1. Taxonomy (GTDB): domain Bacteria; phylum Acidobacteriota; class Terriglobia; order Terriglobales; family Acidobacteriaceae; genus Telmatobacter. The sequence goes on along the minus strand of CAZMHC010000012.1, from coordinate 11,734 downwards.
AGATCGGAGGGAGCGGAGGCCTTCAGGCCTCTGAAATTGATACCAAAATGTTGGGCCTTTAGGCCCGGGCCTTTGCCAATCTCAGCCGAAATCCAGATATACAACTGTAGCTCTAAACAGGCTAACGCTTGCGCCCCCCGCTCGGCTATTCTTGATCCAAGCATTGCAATCCAAGCGTCGAGGAGAGACAGATGCCCACCGCAACGTTGAGTGGAGCCCGGCTCAAGAAGGTTCTGGCCGCCCTGGAAGGCAACTGGCAGGCCGAGATGGAGGGGCACCACACCTACCAGGCTCTGGCCGACCGCGATTCCGACCCGGTGCGCGCCCAGGTGCTGCGCCATCTGGCCGGCGCCGAGTGGGAGCACGCCGCCCTCTGGCACGGGCGCATTCTGGAGTTGGGCGGCGACGAGCCGGTATACTCCGGCAAGCCTGGCGGAGAGGCCGACTCGCTGGCCAGCCGCGCCGGCGGCATCCGCATGGCCCTGCGCCGCCTCGAGATCGAGGAGAGCCGCGCCATCGCCGCCTACGGCGAGCAGCTCAAGACCATCGGCGACGAGGAATCCGTCGCCATTCTCGATCACGTCATCCAGGACGAGAAGGATCACTACCGCGAGTTGGGGTCGCTCCTGCGCGGCCACTACCCACACCCCACCGGCACTCACAAGATCGATGCCAAGGCGGTTCTGGAGGAGATGCTGGCCAAGCGCAGCCAGGGCCGCAAACAGCCGGGAAGCTGGATCGGCGACGCTATCTACGGCGTCAACGACGGCCTCGGCGCCATCTTCGGCATCGTCTCCGGGGTCTCTGGAGCCACCGCTGGCGACAGCAAGTACGTGCTCCTGGCCGGCCTCTCCGGACTCATCGCCTCCGCCCTAAGCATGGGGTCCGGCGCGTATCTTGCCGCCAAGAGCGAACGCGAAATCTACGATGCCGAGGTTATCCGCGAGCGCGAAGCCATCCAGATGAACGGCCCCGAGGCCCGCGAACTCCTCTCCCTGTACTACCAGGTCAAGGGCCTGCCCGAGGAAGACGCCCTGCACATGGTGAACCACATCGCCAGCGACCCCGAGCAACTGCTCCGCGCCCTGGCCGGCGAACGTCTGGGCAGCAGCGAGGAGGCCCTGGCAAATCCGCTCGTCTCGGCCGGTTCCGGCGCGCTCTCGACGGCAGTCGGCGCGGCCATCCCCATCCTTCCATTCTTCTTTTTGCATGGCATCCAAGCGGTCGTCGCCGCCGCCGTCGTCTCGCTTGCCGCCCACTTCGCCGTCGGCGCGGCCAAGAGTCTCATCACTGTCCGCTCCTGGTGGTCGTCAGGCCTCGAGATGACCGCCGTCGGCGCGCTTGAAGGTGCCGTCACTTACGGCATCGGCATCCTGCTCGGCAAAGGAGGTATGTAAGATCGCAACAAGCGGGTTAGGGGTTTGCGCTCGCATCGTCCAGAGATTCGCCCGCCGACGGCTTCATCGACCCATACGAGGCCTCGGTCGTCGAGCGCGCCGAGCATCCGGTCGCCGTGGCCTCGGCTCTCAGGTTAATCTGAAGATTGCCCAGCCCCGCAACTTGGAACTGGCCGAGTTCTACCTCCGCCAGCGCGGGCGATGAACTTGCGGACACGGATCGTAGCATGGGAAGGCAGTCGTTTCATGGATGATTCAAATTGAGCGCGGTCATTGCTATGTATGAAACGCGCGTTTGCAAGTTATCTCTGGAATGCGCACAGGAATGGCTGTTCCATGATTTTTGTGGGTTTGTCCGCAAGTGACCGTGTTTGATATATTTTTTTGCGAGGAGAATCGATGCGATCGGTCACGCTGACAGTGGGTGGGATACCGATTGGAGAAGGCGTGACTTGGGCTTACCCAAAGGGAATTGACCTCGGCAGGTTCTTAATCCCAATATACAGGTTAACCGTATCTGGGACAGCTTGTACAGGTGTGCCAGTGACCAAGATTTTCCAGGTATTTCGGTTTGGCGTTCAGAGCGAAGATGGCAAAACCGCTCGAGTAGTCGGATTGGCGGAAGAGCAGACGCACACTATTCAGGGATGGATACCGGATTACTCAGTTCATAGTCGGGAAGATTGTCAGGCGATGGTATCTAGTCCAGAATGCCCCGACCACGGTGCTTGGAGAGTAATGAAGGGGAAAGGGTTCTTGGTTCACGCAGGTCCGCCAAATCCTTTCGACCGCATTCGCCCGTGCGCCACCATTGGTTGTATTGAGGTAATTGGTATCAACGAATTTATCCATCTCAATAACCTCCTGATCGATCTAATGGGACCGCCCGCTGGAAGCGCAACACAGAAGTTGACGGCGATCGGCAATTCCGGACAGCTATTCATCGCCTACCAGAGTGCTCCTCGTCCAACGCTTAAAGTGACAAGATGACACGAATCCATCCATCCAGTCTGCGTTCGGCCTGCGCGCTCCTGATTCTTCTCGGCGCGGCAGATTTGAGTCTTACTGCGCAAACCAAGTCCCCTTCTCTATTTGCAGCCAATGAGATCCGCGAGGCGCTAAAGAAGGACGGTGTTCTACCCAAGATGACAACATCTGTGCGCACATCAGGCGAGATGCGTTCACTGATTGCGCGTTGTCTCGATCGTCGAATCTTGATTCATATCAAGAGCATATCGGGACGTTATGTCGATATTCAGACATTCGATTCCAGCCGGGCGTTGCCGGCCGGAGTGGTTGTGCTTGAGTATGAGACTCCGGCAGAGGCCCGGAAGATGGCGGCATTGATCGGGCCACGCGGCACGTTCCGTGTAGCCGTTGAAACAATTTATTCTGCCGTTCCTCTTGGCAGCTTATTGGTTATCACATATGTCGAGGGAGTCTATGACCCGGTCTTAAAAGCCCTTGACAATCTGGCTTCCGACTTTGCAAAGGCTTCCGAAAGCGGCACGGTTAGTTGGGCCGAACCCGGGACTGTTAGCGCACCAAAATGATTCAATGTATAACTCTTTCTGTCTGGAGTGGATCGTGTGAGGTTCCGGTAGATCGCTCAAAATTCGCACACTGTCGACAAGTCTAAGTAACAGGTACCGCAACCATGGAAACACGGATCGGATTCGGCTGGGACTCGCACGCATTCAAGCCTGGTGTGCCCTTGCGCATCGGCGGACTTACCCTCGACCACCCGGAGGGCCTGGCCGGCCACTCCGACGGCGACGTGCTATTGCACGCCATCACCGACGCGCTGCTCGGCGCCGTCGCCGCCGGAGACATTGGCAGCTTCTTCCCTCCCGGCGACCCGCGCTGGAAAGATGCCGATTCGGCCATCTTCCTCAACCTGGCCATGGAAGAACTGCAACACGCCGGATACCGCATTGTGAACATCGATACCACGCTCATCCTGGCCGCGCCCAAGATCGCCCCCGTTGCCGAACAGATGCGCGCCCGCCTCGCCGACCTGCTCGGCCTCGGAATCGATCAAGTCAGCGTCAAAGCCAAAACCCCGGAGGGACTCAACCAGGACCACGTCGCACAGTGTCACGCCGTCGCCCTGGTCGAGCGCGTCCTCGACCCCGAAGACCTCAAAAGCATGAGCGCCGTCATCGAAACCCAGCGCCAACTCGAAGACGTGGTGGAAGACCTGCTCGCCAGCGTCCACGGCGTGCCCAAAAAGCGTCCCGTTGTCCCGGTTTACGATACCGAGGACATTACGTAAGCGAGGTAGTGTTAACAGGCCCTGGTGTCCTGAGTCGAGAATTCGTTCAACAAACAGATTGTCATCCTGAGCGAAGGTTGGCGCGTTCCTCACGCCAAACGCAGTCGAAGGACCTGCGTTTTCAAGGCAGACTTATCCAACGAACTTCTGACTCACCACACTAGGGCCTGAGTCCAAAATTCGTTCAACAAACAGATTGTCATCCTGAGCGAAGGTTGGCGCGTTCTTCGCGCCAAACGCAGTCGAAGGACCTGCGTTTTCAAGGCTGACTTATCCAACGAACTTCTGACTCACCACACTAGTGTCCTGAGTCCAAAATTCGTTCAACAAACAGATTGTCATCCTGAGCGAAGGTTGGCGCGTTCTTCGCGCCAAACGCAGTCGAAGGACCTGCGTTTTCAAAGCTGACTTATCCAACGAACTTCTGACTCACCTCACTAGTGTGCTGTTTCCCAACTAGCTATAAAACCGGTTCTCATTCTGAGCGAACTCCGGCGCGACCTCTTTTCTCCGCTCTTGCCGAAGATACCCTCCCTCGGGCGCATACTGGGATTTGGAGAGTGAGCGACCGCGAAGCGGCCGTCCCGCAACTATCGCATTCTATGTCACGAAAAGCGCTTTTCTCGCGTTCGCTAACAACCGTCCCATCAACCGTTTGGCCAAAATTGACTGGACCGAAAACACCGAAATATTCGCGATTTTGGCTGTGAAACTGTGAAGGCCTATATAACTCCCCCATAATCAATGCTTTCCGTGGCCACCCTCCACAGAAACACAGAATCACAGAAACTGTGAAACTGTGGAGCCTATGCTAACTTACCTGCAATCAATTATTTGAAATCACAGCCTCCACAGGAACACAGAAACTGTGTTCCTGTGCCCGCATCTCCCGCCCCTGCGACGGAAGAAGTATTGATTCATCTGGGAGAATTTGGTGGCGGAGGGCGGGATCGAACCGCCGACCTACGGGTTATGAATCCGTCGCTCTAACCATCTGAGCTACTCCGCCGGAAGGACGCTGGGAAGGCCCCAGTAGCGAAAGCCCGGCTGGGCCGGCGGACAGATTCGCGCCCACGCCTCTCCTTCGATGATAAGGGCGGCCGGTTTCGAGGTCAAACCGACCGCCCTGTCGAATCACTTCTTCTGGTCTTGCCGCGGGGCGACCGTGCCGGCGACTCCGCTGACAGCGGCGGCTTGCCTGCTGCCACGCCGCGCTTGCGCCGCATCTGCCGCCACCGGGGCGGACGCGGCGATGCGAGGCGCCGGAGTTGTCAGCGGGCCGATGAGAGTCTGTGGAGTCCGCATAGCCCCGGCGCTGGAAAAGCCAGCCGATGACGAGACGCGAGGCGGCAAAACCACGGCTCTGGATGGCTGAGAATACTGGACGCGAGAACATATTTCCCAGCCTCCGCCGGCCACCGCAAGCGCGATGGACGCCGCAAGCGCCGCGCGCATGGTTGCGCCGTGCAGCGCCGCGCGCAGTTGAGCCCTTCCCGGATAAAACGAGGAGGGCCAAGAGAAAATGCGAACGCCGCGCGAACCGGATTGCAGACTGCGGCGCAAACCCGCCTGCAAGCGTTCTTCAAGTCCGATCGGCGCAGGCAGCACGGCGATCGTTCGCAGCGTCTCTTCCGCCAAGCAAAATGCCGGCTTGGCCGCCGCGGAAACGTCTGGAGATTCTTTCTCAGCGGAAAATTTCATCTGGGACTCCTCGAATGATTGAGCGAAACGGACATCAGGTTGCGCGCGCGAAAGAGCCGGGAGCGGACGCTGGACTCGGTAATGCCCAGCACCGCGGCGATCTCCACGCTGTTCAGTTCCTCGAATGCCGAGAGCATGAGCACCTGCCGCTCTTTGCTTGGCAGTCGGTCCACGCAACCGAGCACATGGGCGTGGTGTTGCGCGGCCGCGGCGCGCTCTTCCGCGCTGATTCCGCCCGAAGGCAGTATGCGGTCCAACTCGGCCACGTCGTCGGTCTCCGGACGAGTCTTGGCGCGGCGTTTGCGGTCCAGCACAAGGTTCCACACTATGCGGATCAGCCACACCCGCCGGTCGCGCACCTCGTCCAGCGTCTCGCGGTGGCGCAGAACCCGGAGAAACGCCTCCTGCACCGCGTCTTCGGCATCGGCCGGATTGCGCATCACCGAAAACGCCACGCGGTAAAGCATGGCGCCGTATTGGGTGACCAGAGCCGCGATCGCTTGCTCCTGGGCGCGCTGGCGGGCTTCGTCATGCACGGCTCTGTCTTCGATCTCCATCCAACCTGAGAATACTGCTTCGCCGGCGCTCATAGACCACCAGACGCAGCCCCAAGTGAAAATGCTCGAAAGCGTCCACGAGTTGTCTTGAAATTCCGAAACCCTTACTGTTTGCCGTCGAGCTTGCGCACAGCGATCTGGCCCGCGGCTCCATCCTTGTCGGCATCCTTCACCTTGGCCCATAGCGCCCGGGCCTGGTCCGGCTTGTTGGCAGCGGAGTACAGATTCGCCAGGGAAAGCTGTGCCGAGGTCGCCGGAACTGTATCCGAAGGTTTGGCAATCAGGGCGTTGTAGAGATCGATGGCTTGCGGGTCGCGGTTGGTCTGATGATAGATGCCCGCCAGGGCCAGGTTGGCTAGATTCGAGAGGTTGCGGTTCCAGGAATGCGCCGCAAGCTTCAACTCCGCCTCGGCCGAAGCGGTCTGGCCAAGCTCCTGGAGGGTGATGCCGGCAAAATAGTGGGCCTTCGTTCCCTCAGGCAACCAGCTGAACTGCTGGGCCACCGCGGCGAACTGCCCGTTGGCGGCCTTGGAACGCTCGGCGGCGGTCGCGTAAGCGCCCTTCTCCGGCGTGGCTCCGGGCTGGGCCAAAGGCGTATTGTAAGTATCCACCGCCGCGCCCAGCGCAACGTCCGCTGCGGTCGCGCGCTGGTTCCAGAAAACCAGCCCGACGACAACTGCGGCCAGAAACAAAACCGCGCCTGTAACCCAGCGCAACAATCCGGATCGGTGACCGCTCAACCAACTGAAACTGCTCACGGTAGCTTGCGCAAAACTGTCCTTTTTCAGGGCGTGACGGGTTCGAGTATCCACGGGGTCTTTTCTTGTCCTTCTTCGGTAGACTTGCAGACGGGTCCATACTGGGCGAGGCTCTGCTGCTGCATTCCACAGTCTAGCAGCACAGCCGGAGAAGCGTCCACCGCTCCGATCTCTCCCAGCGGCGAAATTCCCCCCGGCGATCCGATCTTCGCTGCCGGGCTTCAAAGCGTCAGATTGCGACATTCTTCCTCAAACGGGGGGTGACTCCGGTAACAAACTAGGCCAGTTTCACTGCCGATGGTGCAACTGGCCGAGGATAGATGAAAGTATTGTGAATGAGGCATTGCAATAACCGCCGAATGTGCTACCATCGGGACCGTTCAAGATAGTTTTTCAGCGTCGCGTGGAATCGGTTTTTTTCAAGGCCCCGGGTTCCATTCAGGGGCCGATCAGAGGCAATCAGGCTGTCGGTGAGCAGAAACAGGACGAAGGCCCAGGAGCTTTTCGCCACCGAGGGTTTGTTGCCGAATCAGGACGAATGAACAGTACAGGCGACGCAGGCAAGGATTGGCTCAATGGCATTTGCGACTTCACAGGCGATGGCGGCTCCGCTCAACCCCTGGCTCCAGATTCTCTCTGCGCTTGAAAAAAAGGTGATTCGCCAGTCCTTCGACACGTGGCTCAAGCCCACGCGCTTCAGCCATACGACGGGCCGTACGCTCTACGTGCGTGTGCCCTCGCTGGAGTTCCAGCACATCGGCGACAAATACGGCGACCTGATACAGGAAGCCATCGACCTGCATGAACTTGAGTTCGACGACGTCAGCTTCGTGACCGCCGAGGACGATCCCTCCATTCCGCCGCAGCGCCGCGACGGCGGTTTTGGCCCTTTGCCCGCCCACTCCCCGTCCGCTCCGACTCCCATACCGTCGCGTACCCCGGAACAGGCCCGCTTCGACTGGTCCAGCGCCGCGCAACTCAATCAGCGCTACACCTTCGACGCCTTCGTCATCGGCAACGGCAATCAGTTCGCCCGCGCCGCCGCGCTGGCCGTCGCGGAGCGCCCCTCCAAGGCCTACAATCCCCTTTTCCTCTATGCTGGCGTGGGCATGGGCAAGACCCACCTGATGCACGCCATCGGCCACGAGGTCAAGCGCCGCCAGCCTTCCGCCACCATCTGCTACGCCTCGGCCGAAAAATTCGTCAACGAGATGATCGCCTCCTTGCGCAACGATCGCATGACCAGCTTCCGCGACCGCTTCCGCACCGCCGACGTGCTCCTGATCGACGACATACAGTTCATCTCCCAGAAGGAGCGCACCCAGGAGGAGTTCTTCCACACCTTCAACGCCCTCCACGAGAGCATGAAGCAGATTGTGATCGCATCCGATCGTCCGCCCAAGGAACTGGCCGAGATCGAAGACCGCCTGCGCTCGCGCTTCGAGTGGGGCCTGATCGCCGACATTCAGCCCCCCGATCTGGAGACCAAGGTCGCCATTCTGCAGAAGAAGGCGGAGAGCGAGCATGTGCAGTTGCCCACCGATGTCGCGCTCTTCGTCGCCTCCAACGTGCGCACCAACGTGCGCGAACTTGAAGGCGCGCTGGTGCGCCTCATCGCCTGGTGCCAGCTCAACAGAATGGAGATCACTCTCGCCTCCACCCAGCAGTGCCTCAAGCAGTTCATCGATATGCAGGTGCGCAAGATATCCATCGAGGCCATTCAGCGCGCCGTCACCGAGCAGTTCGGCATGAGGGTCAACGACCTCAAGCAGAAGAACAACTCGCGCAACGTGGTGGTGCCCCGCCAGATCGCCATGTATCTGGCCAAGCAGATGACCGAGGCCAGTTTGCCGGAGATCGGACGCCAGTTCGGCAACAAGCACCATACCACCGTGATGCACTCCATCGCCAAGATCGACGAGCAGCGCCGCGCCGACAAGGACCTGCACCGCACTCTCAACAAGCTCCAGGAGCAGTTGAACGGGTAGCCCCCTGCGGAGAAGTGAGCGCGCCGCCGGCATTCACTGCCACGCCTTCCCGATTTTGCTCACAATCTCTCGTTGGCCGTTTGTGAGCTTTATTCCGGCGGCGAACCTTGCTATCCTTGCCGCACATGGAAACCGCGGCGATCCAAACCCACGGGCTGACACGGCGCTTCGGCGCGGTGACCGCTGTTGACGATGTGACTCTAAGCGTGACTCGGGGGCAGTTTTTCGGCTTTCTGGGGCCGAACGGAGCGGGCAAGTCCACCACCATCAAAATGCTCACCGGCCTGCTGGAGCCGACGGCCGGGAAGATCGAGATTCTGGGCCGGCCGTTCGGAGCCGGAGCGCTGGAGTTGAAGCGCCAGATCGGCGTGGTCCCGGAGGGAATGGCGCTCTTCGGCCGGCTCACGGCCTCCGAGTATCTGCGCTTCGTGGGCCGTATGTATGGGCTGGACAGGGAGACCGCCAGCCGCCGGACCGAAGAGTTGTTGGATTTCATGCAACTGGCCAACGAACGCAAGAAGCTGGTGACCGACTTCTCGCACGGGATGCAAAAGAAGCTGGCGCTTGCCGCGGCGGTCATTCACGGGCCGAAGGTGCTGTTTCTCGACGAGCCGTTCGAGGGCGTGGACGCGGTGGCGGCCGGTATGCTGAAAACCATGCTCGCCGGGATGCTGAACCGCGGCACCACTGTCTTTCTAACCACCCATGTGCTGGAGATCGTGGAGCGGCTGTGCAGCCATGTGGCGATCGTATCGGGGGGGCGGCTGGTGGCCAACGGGCCGATCGAGGAACTGCGCGAGGGTGTGGTTTCCACGCTGCCGGATACGGCCAGGGAGCAACGGCTGACACTGGAAGAGATATTTCTGGCGATCGTGGGCGCGGACGGCGGTCAGGAAAAGCCCCAGGAGCTGTCATGGCTGGCGTAGATGCGACCGGAGCGAACGGGGTGGCAGAGGATAGCTCCTGGAGCGGCCCGCTGGGCGCTCGGGCCCTGGCGCAATGCGCGGCTCTGGCCACTCTGCGCTGGCGGATATTGAAGAACGGCCTGCGCTCCGCCGAAGGCGTCTTCGAGTTGGGCGCTCGCTCCATCGCGCTCTTGTTCGCATTTGCGGTTCTGGGGCTGGGCCTGGGCGCGCTGATGGGCTTCGCCGCATATTCGCAGGTATCCCATGCGGAGTGGGTGTATCTGCCCATCCTTTTCTGGCTGGTGTTCTTCCTCTGGCAAGTGGTTCCAGTCTTTCTGGCCTCCTTTCAGGAACAGTTCGATATGAGCGCCCTGCTTCGCTTTCCGATCGACTTCGGATTGTTCTTCCTTCTCTATGTCGTCTTTGGTCTGACCGATGTGGCCACCATTCTGGGCGGAATGTGCTGCTTCGGTCTCTGGGTTGGAATCGCCCTGGCGCGACCGGAACTGGTTGGCTGGACGGCGCTGGCGGTGGGCGGCTTTGCGCTGTTCAATATCCTGATGGCCCGGGCGGTCTTCGCATGGATCGACCGATGGCTGGCGCAGCGCCGCACAAGGGAGATTCTGGGAGCGGTCTGCATGGCGGCTTTGTTGAGCCTGCAATTGCTGAATCCCGCGCTCAACCCGCGCAAGCGTCCCGCACCGGTCAACGTCGCGCGGCAGGCTGAACGTGAGCGCAAGATGGCGGTCGAGTTCGGACCGTGGCTGAAGACTGCAAACGAGATGCAAAAGTGGTCTCCGCCGGGTTTGGCTGCCGTGGCGCCGCGGTGGTTTGCCGATCAAAGCCCGGTCGCGGCGTTTGGCGCGCTGGGTGCGCTCGGACTTTACGTGCTGGCGGCGGGAGTGGTGCTGGGCGTAAGGCTCCGGGCCGAGTATCGCGGGGAGAATCTGGGCTATGCCCCAGGCAGGAGAGAGATTGCCCAACCAGAGACCGGATGGCAACTGGGAGGCTCTGGCCTCATCGCCGCCGCGATCGAAAAGGAGCTGCGCGCCCTCTCGCGCACTCTGCCGCTGCTCTATGCCTTGGGGGCGCCGCTGCTGCTGGTTTTGATCTTTTCGGGATCCTTCTTGAGGGCCACTTCGCGGGGGCACATTTTCCCGCTGGCGCTTCCTTTGAGCTTGGTCTACGCCCAACTGGGCTTCACGCAGTTTTTTTACAACAACCTGGGCGTCGAGGGCGGGGGAATTCAGATGCTCTTCCTCTCGCCTGCACCCATCCGAACGGTCATACTGGCCAAAAACCTCTTTCATGCGCTTTTGTATGCCCTCATGCTGCTAGTGGCCGGCATCCTGGCTACGCTGCGGCTGGGCCTGCCGGACGGCACCATGGCGGCGGCTACAGTGGCCTGGCTGTCGTTCTCGCTGCCATGCAATCTGGCCGCCGGAAACGTGGTCTCGCTCATGCTGCCGTATCGCATGAATCCGGGCAGGATGATGCGGCAGCGCGGGTCGCGGGCCAATGCGCTGTTAGGCCTATTGGCGCAGACGATCGTGCTGGGCGTGGGCGCGACTGTATTTGCGCTGTGTCTGCACAGCCATAGACTGTGGCTGGCCGTGCCGATCTTTCTGGCGTTGGCCGGAGCCGCCTTCTATGCCTTGGCTTCGGTGCTCTGCAAAATCGATGGAATCGCCAACCGGCGCAGGGATTTGCTCATTGCGACCCTGGCCAAGAAGGAGTGAACCGCGGACCGGGACTCCACACCGTAAAACGAAAGCGGATCGGCGGAAAGCCGCCATCGTTGCCATCGAGCGATTCGAGTATGCGCAACGTCTTGTCAAACGCCCTGGACGACCGCGAAAACGCGTTCCTTGCCCACACTGGCCTTCCCAAACCCACGAATTGGCGAATAGCGGTTGGCTATATGGACTTGATGGAGGCAACGGAATATCGATAAGTATTGCCTTGTATATTGCTTGCCTATGGTGCGCCCGGAGAGATTCGAACTCCCGACCTAACGCTCCGGAGGCGTTCGCTCTATCCAGCTGAGCTACGGGCGCGCATCTTCAGCATATCGCACTTTGCACCGGTCCGGGCGCCGTCACTCTTTTCCAATACAAGATGAGCCTGAAGAGGGGAGCTGATTCCAACACAAG